>NZ_JAMYSY010000020.1:0-106595 GCF_040322175.1 Mesorhizobium sp. M0185
CAAAACGCGCAAAACTGTTCGCGATGTCCTCGCACACCTGTTCGCGATGTCTCCGGTCCAAACACCCTTGTGGGAGAAGGTGGCCTCGCGAAGCGAGGTCGGATGAGGGGTGCTCCAGCTTGGCACCGGCGGCGCTCCGTCCAACACCCCTCAACCGTCTCGGCGCTGCGCGCCAATCCACCTTCTCCCACAAGGGGAGAAGGAAGAAGCTGCCGCGCTACTCCGCCTCGGCCACCATCTGCCGTCCGCCAGTCCAGTCGCGCCAGGCGCGCTCATCGCCACGGAACACGTTGAGGTCGATGCGGCCTCTTACGCCGTGCGACAGGCCGGAGCCGGAATATTGCCAGAACAGCCATTTGCGGTCGGGATAGACCTTTGACGGGTGCGCCGCCACGGCGCGCAGCCAGAACGGATAATCGGGGAAGGCGCCCCTGAGATTGTCACGGTAGAAGTCGGGCGCGGTGTAGATGATCGGCCGCTGGCCGTAGTAGCGCTCGAGCTTGTCCATGAACACCTGCATCTTTTCCAGCACCTTTTGCCGCGATGGGCGGCGCTTGCAGCTGGAGTCGCCGTTCCACTCGACGTCGATCACCGGCGGCAGCGCACCCTCGACCCGCGGCACGTTGCGGATGAACCAATCGGCCTGCTCGCCGGCGGTGCGGCACCAGTAGAAGAAGTGGTAGGCGCCGCGCTTGAGGCCGGCGGCATCGGCACCGCGCCAGTTCCTGGTGAACATCGGGTCGAGATGATCGCCGCCGTCGGTGGCCTTGATGTAGGCGAAATTGGCGCCCTGGGCACGCAGCTTTCCCCAGTTCACATTGCCCTGCCAGCGCGAAACGTCGACGCCGTGGACGGCGAGACGCCTCGGCGAGGAGGACTTGCCGAAATTGATCGGCTTGGCATCGCGAAAACCATAGCGCGTGACCGGTTCGGCAAGCATTGCTGGTGCCGCGCGTGTCAGCCGCTTCGGCGGCGACATCAGCGCGATCACCTCGGCCGGCGGTTCGACGTCCTGATCGGGTACGTCCATCGCGACCGGCTGTTCGTCCTGCTCCTGTTCGGCAAAAGCGGGCGCAGCATCAGTTTTCGCCACGGATGCCACCGGCGCGGGGGGGCGCACAACCGAGCTGGTGGTCTGGCTGGACGGCACTTGCAGCGCATCGACGCCGGAGGTCGACGTGCAGCCGGCAAGGCACAGCGCTGCGATCGAGAAGATGACGACGCCTGATGACCGCATCTGGACCTGTACGCAAAACACAACAGACCGAAGGCAGGACAACGCCGCCGGACAAACCAAGCTGGATTCCTAACAAGAAACTACCAACAAAGTTTGAATCGAATTGTTAGGGCTTTGCAGCGGGACGTTGGCCGGGCGGAGGTGTGCTGTCCCTCCAATGTCCGGCCACGTCGCTGCCTCGGCTTGACAACTCACGGCATGAGATTAGTCTCTACTAATCTTACGGTGTAAGGCACCACGTGGAGGACGTCATGCAGCCCGCCGCCCTGTCAGAATTGCAGCCCGTAGTCCCGCCGGAGCCATGCTCGCCCGCCATCGGGGTCGACGAGATACCTCGCAACCTCAGTCGCGCCATCGAACGCGCCGAGGTCAATGCGTGGCTCGATCTCTATCGCGCCGCCCCGGCAGACTTTGCCGCAAGGCAAGGCCTTGCCATCGCCGAAGATGGCGATCTCGTCTGGACCACCTGCACGACGATCCCGTTCATCCATTTCAACTGCGTCAAGAATTTCGGTGTCGATAGCGCAGCCACCGAGAGCCGGCTCGACGCGCTTCTGGCGCATTATCGCGACGCCGGCATTCTGCGGCCCTGGTTCTACACCAACCCACACACCGAGCCCGCGACGCTCAGCTGCTGGCTCGAGGCGCGCGGCCTGCAACGTCAGGGCGGCTGGGAACGCATCTTTCGCGACGCGACGCCATTGCCCGCTGAGCCGCTTTTCCCGACGGAGGATGCCTTGGTCGAGCGGGTGACGCCGGCAACGGCAAGGGAATGGGCTGGGTTCATCGACAGGCAATATCGGTTGCCGACCTCACCGTGGTTGCTGGCGCTGGCCGGCCGGCGCGGCTGGCATCATTACATGCTGCGGCGGGAAGACGCGGTGGCGGCGGTGCGCTCGATGTTCATCGGCGCCGACGGCATGGCCTGGAGCGGCATCGACGCGCCGGTGCCCGGCATCATGGCGCCGAGCTTCGACCTCGATGCAATGCTCGGCGAAGCGATGGTGCGCGACGGACTTGCGGCCGGTGCAAAACTGTTCGTGGCCGATATCGAGGCGCCGCGCGCCGAACGCGACGGGCCGGCCTATCGCAACTATGCGCGCCTCGGCTTCACGCTTGCCTATTTCCGCAGCCATTACAGCTACTTGCCGGCAAATTCCGGCTGACCGCTTCAAGACCCTAGCTGCACAACCACAGCTTGTGACAGGTCGTGGCCATCAGGTGGGCCGGCGGTACAAAGCGATCGTTGACCGGCGCATCATCGTCTACCCGGCGGACCTTTTCTTCGAGCAGCGTACGAAGTTCTGCCGGTTGCACGCGGTCGCGCTCCATCACCAGCTTGATCATCGGATCACTCAAGAGCTCGTCCAGGGTGTTGATGCTGTCGTTCATTCCGTCGCCTCCTCGACTGCCGCCCGCACGCAATAGATAGGCAGCAATGATGGCCCGCCAATGACGCTTTGCCGGCTATCTCGTGTCGCTTTGGATTAAATTTTGTCCAGATTTCACCTCAAGCCGGAGGTGGCGCGCCTTCATATTGCGGCAGGCCGTCATCGATCTGCACCCAGGGCTGCTTCGAGGCGGTCCAGATATGCATCTCAGGCCTGAACACCGAGGGATTCATCGAGGGAGCCGGTGGTGATGCCGATGATGCCGGCGGAATCGCGCCGGGAAAACATCGTCGTGCCGCAGCGCGGGCAAAAGCCGCGCTTGAGATCGGGCGAGGAATTCACCGTCGCCAGCGGTCCGTCGACCGTCACATCGTCGATGCGGAACAGCACGCGCGCGTTGAAGGCGGCACCCAGCGCCTTCTGGCACAACCGGCAATGGCAGACGCGCTCATTGATCGGTGCCGCCTCGGCGCGGTAGCGCACCGCACCGCACAAACACCCGCCCTGATATCTTGCCATCACCCGCGTCCCTGCCCTGTGAGGATAGGCGGCATACCTATCGATAGGCGTGGCAGCGTCAATTGAAAAGCTTTGATGGCGCCATCTATAGCTGTGATGCGGCCAATACACGATTGGCCGATGCGCCGGGCCAAGGCCCCATGGGCGACATGCCGGCCATCTCGCGGAAGACGGCCGGCAGACAATTGACTGGGCGTCAGTTCGTTTCGTTGACGACCTCGTCCCAGGTCTTGACCTTGGTCTGGCCATTGAGGAACGGCGGCGCGGCAGCTGTCAGTTCCGGCGCGAAGAACACATCGTAGTGGGTGCGGTTCGGCACGATCGCCAGGCGGTTCTGCGACAGGTTCTCGCGCATCCAGCCGGCGTCCTTCAACCCGCCGCCGAGCATCTGATAGAACTTGATCTCGTGCTCGGGCCGGTACATGTCGCTGTCGCCGAACACCAGCATCACCGGCATTTTCAGCTTCGGCACGTCGGCCGAATAGTCGTAGTCCTTGCGCATATAGGCGCCAAGTTGGTCGAGCAGTTTCGGAAAATCCTCCGGATGCGGCGCAACCGCGACGTAGGATTTGTACATCGGCGTGTCCTTCATCATGTCGGCCATCGCCGCACCGACCTGTGCCTGCTGGCCACGCATCTCGGCATAGAAGCCGTCCGCGGCATAGCCGGTCGAGACCAGCACCAGGCGGCGCACCGTTTCAGGCTGCTGGACGGCCATGCGGAAGGCGACGCCGCCACCCAGCGAATAACCGATGACGTCGACCTTGTCGTAGCCGAGCGCCTTGACGATCGCCGCCATGTCGTCGCCCATCGCCTCCAGGCTGAGCGGCCGGTCGCCGAGTGCGGTGCGGCCATGGCCCTGCAGGTCAACGCCGATGACGGTGCGGTTCTCGGTAAGCTTCGGCAGGATCGGCGCGAACATGTCGGTCGTGCCGAGGCCGCCATGCAGCGGAAGCAGCGGCTCGCCCTTGCCGTAGACGGCGTAATAATAGTTCAGGCCGTTGATCGGCAGCAGGCCGGATTTTTCCGGCGTCGGCAGTGTTGCGGTTGCGGTCGTCATGGCGGGCTTGGCCTCCTCTGCGTTGATGGTGCCCGGCGCGGCAAATAGCGCGGCGGCCGAGGCGAATATGGCGAAAAATACCGATCTGGACACGTCAGTCTCCCTCTCCCGTTTGCATCAAAGTCGCTTTGCGACCTCCTCAAGCTGTTCGGCGCACTGGCCCCAGCCCTCGTGAAAACCCATTTTCTCGTGCTGTTCACGGTCGGCGACCGACCAATGCGCGACGCGGGCAATGTAGCGGGTCTTACCCTCGCCCTCGTCCTCAAAGGTCAGCACGACCGTCATGAACGGCTTTTCGGACGGCTCCCACGCCTTCGTATAGGCATCGGTGAAGACGAGCTTTTTGCCCGGTACGACTTCGAGGAAGATGCCTGGATTCGGGAACTCCTTGCCGTCGGGATCGGCCATGACGACAAGGGTGGAGCCACCGGTCCGCACATCCAATTCGGCGCGCGGCGTCATCCACGGCTTCGGCGAGAACCATTGCGTCAACAGCTTTGACTCGGTCCAGCAGCGATAGACGTTCTCGTGCGGCGCATCGATGATGCGCGCGAGAACCAGCTCGCGATCGGAGTTGGGGGCGATGTCGAGCTTGGTGGTCATGGTGTTTCCTCACATGTCGGCTTTGGCTTTCGTGTCTAGGACGAACCGACAAGACGCAAGCCGACACGGCCCGCGAAAAAATCCGCGGGACAGGAGATTCGAACGACGGAAATAAGTGGCTTCAGTGGCGCTTGGCTTGCACCAGATAGGCGTCGATCTCGGTCTCGCCGAGCCACTTGGCCGCTTCCAGCCGATGCAACCCTTCGACGAGGATATGGCGCTTGCCGTCATGGCGCACCTGGATCGGCATCTTCATGCCGTTTTCCAGAATGTCCTCGGCCAGATGGCGGACGGTCTCGGGATGCAGCGTCTTCTTGCGCGCCGTCGGCACGTAGATATCGTTGACCCTGACCTTTTGCACTCTCAGCATATCGGCTCCCGTGGCGGACAAGGCCGCCCTTTGTGAGATAGTCTGTTTGTCAGGCAAGGCCAAGGGAGCAGCCCGGCAATGGCTGGCCCGATCGTTTCCAATTGACGCTTGGCCGGCGGATGGCGGAAATGGCGGCCTTCGACCTTAGCGGTGTCCATGAACCATCCGCCGACCGAGTTTCCCGATTTCGGACTGACGCCGGAGCAGCGACGCCAGGCGGTGCGCAGCCATTACTGGGAATGGCCCGGTATGGATGGCGGGCGCGGCGAAATCTGGTGCTACAGCGACCGTTTTTCCTATCGTCCTGGCGACATGGTGGCACTGCATGTCAGTTCGACGGCCGCCGGTTTCGGCATCGCGATCATCCGCGACGGCGGCGCGGAAACGACAATGTTCGAAGGGACCGGAATCGCGGCGCGCTGGCAAGATACGCCGGACCAATGTTCGGTCGAAGGCTGCGGCTGGCAAGCGTCGTTCGAGTTTCGCATCGGCGACGACTGGCCGTCCGGCGCCTATCGCGTGACGCTGACGGCAGATGGCCGGGACGGCAAGCCGATCCGCTGCCACCATCTTTTTATCGTCGCGCCGCAGCCCGGCAAGAAGCCTGGCCGTGTGCTGCAGGTGGCGGCCACCGGCACCTGGCTCGCCTACAATACATGGGGCGGTTCCAACCATTACGAAGGCATCACCGGGCCAGGCCGGGACCAATATGCACGAATGGTGTCGACGCAGCGGCCTTGGTGCCGCGGCTTCGTCGTGCTGCCCAAGGATGCGCCGCGCGTGCCGCTCGAAGTCGCGGTGCCGCCGAAAACCGTGCCGCGCTATCCGCACATGGAATGGGCCTTTGCCACCGGCCATTCGAAGAAATACGCCTCAGCCGGCTGGGCAAGCTACGACAGCCATTTCTTCCGCTTCGCCGAGCGTGCCGGCTACGCCGTCGATCTCGCCAGCCAGCACGATCTGCATTTTTCGCCCGACATTCTCGACGGCTATGACTGCGTCGTCTTGGTCGGCCACGACGAATATTGGACCTGGGAAATGCGCGATGCGGTCGACACCTATGTCGAGCGCGGCGGTCATGCGGCGCGCTTTGCCGGCAATTTCATGTGGCAGACCAGGCTGGAGGACGAAGGCCGCCGGCAGGTCTGCTACAAATACCGCGCCCGCGCCGAGGACCCGGCCTATCGCGGCGGCGATATAAGGCGCGCCACCAATTCCTGGGAAGCGCCGGAAATCGGCCGGCCGGGTGCGGCGACCTTCGGCCTCAACGCGACAAGAGGCGTCTATGCCGGCTGGGGCGGCTGCGCGCCGCGCGGCGTACGCGGCTTTCCGGTCTACCGGCCGGAGCATTGGGCGTTTGCCGGCACCGGCATCTACTATGGCGACCTGCTCGGCGCCGACAGCCATGTCTATGGCTACGAGGTCGACGGGCTCGATTTCGAGATCCGCGGCGGCCTGCCCTACCCCAAGCCCGACAGCGGTGCACCGGACGGGCTGCAAGTGCTGGCCGTCGGCATGGCGAGCCAGGTCGAGGAAAGCGCCGACATTGCGTTCGAGGACCAGTTTCTCGGCGACGAGGACGGACGCTTCACCGCCGAGACGCTGTTCGGCGAGGCAAGCGATGCCAACCTCGACAAGGTCAAACGCGGCAACGGCATGATCGTCAATTTCCCGCGAGGCAAAGGCGAGGTGTTTCACGCCGGAAGCTGCGAATGGGTTGCCGGCCTGCTAAGGCAGGATGCGATGGTCGAGCGCGTCACCAGAAATGTCCTCGACCGCTATCTTGGAAAGCCATGACATGTTGAAGTCTCCTGCCCCGGAAACTCGCGAAGCCTCGCATCTGTTTTATCTATCCAGCCTGCGCCGGCCGCTGATCGACCGCGCCGAAGGCATCTACATGTGGACGCAGGATGGCCGCCGCTTCATCGACGGATCGAGCGGTCCGATGGTTGCCAATATCGGCCACTCCAATCGCAACGTGCTCGACGCGATGAAAAGGCAGATGGACCGCGCCACCTTCGCCTACCGCCTGCATTTCGAGAACGAACCGGCCGAGGAGCTCGCGCGGCAGCTGGCCGCCAAACTCCCTGAAGGCATGGACCGCATCTTCTTTGTCTCCGGCGGCTCGGAAGCGACCGAATCCTGCATCAAGCTGGCGCGGCAATGGGCGGTCGCCACCGGCCAGCCCAGCCGTTGGAAGGTGATCTCGCGCTTTCCCTCCTATCATGGCGGCACGCTCGGCGCGCTCGCCGTTACCGGCGACGATGCGCTGTCCGAAACATTTGTGCCGATGATGCAGATGATGCCGACCGTGCCGGCGCCCATCGCCTGGCGCGACCGCGACAATCTTTCGATGGAACAGCGCGGCATCCGCTACGCCGACATGCTGGAGGAAAAGATCCTCGCCGAGGGACCGCAGAGCGTGCTCGCCTTCATCATGGAGCCAGTCGGCGGCGCTGCCACGGCAGCACTGGTGGCGCCGGACAGCTACTATCCGCGTATCCGCGAGATCTGCGATCGCTACGGCATCTTGCTCATCCATGACGAAGTGATGAGCGGTGCCGGCCGCACCGGAAAATTCCTCGGCGGCGACCACTGGAACTGCAAGCCCGACATCGTCGCGCTGTCGAAGGGGCTGGGCTCTGGCTACGCGCCGCTCGGCGCGCTGGCGGCACCGATGCGGCTGGTGCAGCCTTTGCTCGCATCGGGCGGCTTTCAGCACGGCCATACCTACGCCGGCAACCCGCTCGCCTGCGCCGCCGGGCGCGCCGTACTCGGCGAAATGGATCGCCTCGGCCTGATCGCCAACGCGGCTGTCATGGGCGAGCTATTGATGGACGAGCTGAAGGGATTGGCGAAGCGGTTTCCGTTCATCGCCGACGTCCGCGGCAAGGGCCTGCTCACCGGTGCCGAAATGGTCGCCGACCCAGAAACGCTGAGGCCGATCGAGCCGGCAAAGAAGGCCACCCAGCATCTGCTCGACCTCGCCTACGAGCGCGGCCTGATCATCTACGGACGCAAGGTCAAGGGCGGTGTCGACGGCGACAATTTCATGGTCGCGCCGCCGATGATCGTCACCGCCGCGCAGATCGGCGAGATCGTATCCATCATCGGCGACTCGCTCGAGGTGCTGGCCGGCGAGCTCGACCTGCCGGTCGAAGGTTGAGGCGACCATGGCACCGCGCAAAGTCATTATCACCTGTGCCGTCACCGGGTCGGTACACACCCCGTCGATGTCGCCGCATCTGCCCGTGACGCCGGACCAGATCGCCGCAGACGCGATCGCCGCCGCCGAGGCCGGCGCTTCGATCCTGCATCTTCATGCCCGCGACCCCAAGGATGGGCGGCCGACCGCCGACCCCGAGGTGTTCATGCAGTTCCTGCCGCGCATCAAGCAGGCGACCGATGCGGTGATCAACATCACCACCGGCGGATCGTCGCTGATGACGCTCGACCAGCGGCTGGCCGCGCCGCTCAGGGCCGAGCCGGAAATGTGTTCGCTCAATATGGGTTCGATGAATTTTGCGCTGTTCCCGATGCTCGAGCGGCCGCGAGAATGGCAGCACGAATGGGAGCCGAAGCTGCTCGAGGCTACCCGTGACACGATCTTCAAGAACACCTTTGCCGATATGGAGACGGTGCTGGAAAAGCTTGGGCGCGGCTGTGGCACGCGTTTCGAATTCGAGTGCTACGATGTCGGCCATCTCTATTCGCTTGCGCATTTCCGCGACCGCGGGCTGGTGTCGGGACCATTGTTCATCCAATTCGTGTTCGGCATATTGGGTGGTATCGGCGCCGATCCAGAAAACCTGGTCCACATGAAGCGCATCGCCGACAAACTGTTCGGCGAGAGCTACCGGTTTTCGGTGCTGGCCGCCGGACGCCACCAGATGCCGATGATCTCGATTGCGGCGGCAATGGGCGGCAACGTCCGCGTCGGGCTGGAGGACAGCCTCTACGACGGGCGCCAGCTCGCCAAGTCCAATGCCGACCACGTCCGCCGGATCCGCGGCGTGCTCGAAGGGCTGTCGCTGGACGTCGCAACGCCGGCCGAGGCACGGCAGATGCTGGCGCTCAAGGGCGGCGACCGCGTGGCGTTCTGAGATGCGGCCGTGACCAACCCACCGTCAAGAGACATTGTCATCCGCCCCGGCCGGGTTGAGGACGTCGAAACCATCCACGCCGCGCTCCTGCGGCTCGGCGCGCATGTCGGCGCACATCAGGAGATCACCTCGACAGCTCAGGATCTCCGCACCTATGGCTTTGGCGAAAAGCCTGCCTTCTCGACCTTGATCGCCGAAGTCGGTGGCGAATTTGCCGGGCTTTGCTTGTATTTTCCGATCTTCTCGACATGGATGGGACGGCCCGGCGTCTATGTGCAGGACCTCTATGTCGAGGATCGTTTTCGTGGCGGCAGGATCGGCGAGCGCCTGCTGCGCCGGGTCGCGGCGCAATGCCGGAAGGCAGGCGGCGTCTATCTCAGGCTGTCCGTCGATACCGACAACGAGACCGCCAAGGCTTTTTACGAACGGTTGGGCATTGCCTGGTCGAGCTACGAGCAGGTGCAGAAGATCGTCGGCGACGCCTTTTTCGCCTTCGCCGATGCACCGGAGGAGCCAACATGAAAGCCTTCTATGCCGAAGAACAGAAGCGCCACGACCCGAAGGCGTTCCTCTCAAGCGGCGCGCCGCAGCCCAATCCGGAAAGGCCGGAACGGGTCGAGCGATTGTTGGCCGGCGCAAAGGCTGCCGGCTGCACGATCGAACGGCCGCGGGATCACGGGCTCTGCCCGATTGCGGCGGTGCATACGCCGGAATACCTCGATTTTCTCCAGCATATCTTCGCGCGCTGGCAGCGCATCGAGGGCGCCTCGGCCGAGGTCATCCCCAATATCCATCCGATCGCGCGGAACGGCTCCTATCCGGCCTCGGCGGTCGGCCAGGCCGGCTACCACATGGCCGACACCGCCTGCCCGATCTCCAGCGAGACGTGGCAGAGCGCGCTTTGGAGCGCCTGGAGCGCGGTTGAAACCGCCGAGGCGGTGATGTCGGGAGCGCCGGCCGCCTATGCGCTGTGCCGGCCGCCCGGCCATCACGCCTTTGCCGATGTCGCCGGCGGCTTCTGCTTCATCAACAATTCGGCCGTCGCTGCACAGGTTCTGCGCAAGCAGGCGGCGCGGGTGGCGATCCTCGATGTCGACCTGCACCACGGCAACGGCACGCAAGGCATCTTCTATGCCCGGCCGGACGTGCTCACCGTGTCGCTGCATGCCGACCCGGTGCGCTTCTACCCGTTTTTCTGGGGCTATGGCGACGAGCGCGGCGAAGGCGCCGGCCTCGGCTACAATCTCAACCTGCCGCTGCCGCGCAAATCCGGCGATGCAGCGTTCCTCGAAGCGCTGGAGGCATCGTTCCAGCGCATCAACGCCTTCTCGCCCGATGCGCTTGTGGTGGCGCTGGGGCTAGATGCCTTCGAAGGCGATCCGTTCGGCGGGCTGTCGGTGAGCACGCCTGGTTTTTCGCGCATTGGCGAGGTGATCGCCGGGCTCGGCCTGCCAACGGTCATCGTCCAGGAAGGCGGCTATCTCTGCGACGAGCTCGGCGACAATCTCACCGCCTTCCTCACCGGTTTTGGCGGCGCCCACAAGCGATGATCCGCCCGCGAGGGCCGCTCAGGATCGTTCCTGCCTCAGCATGGCGACAACGCGATGCACGCTCTCCAGCGTCTCGTCGATTTCGGCTGAAGTGTTGTAATGAGCGATGCCGATGCGCACCACCCCCTGCTCGGCCGGAATGCCGAGCTGGTGGACGATCTCCCAGGCGTAGTTGTGGCCGGACCACAGGAAGATGTTTTCGGCATTCATCTGCCGCACGATCGTCTCCGGCACGATGCCTTCGACAGTGAACGACACCGTCGGCACACGCTCATTGATCCGCTTCGGATCGGTGATGCCGTGGATGGTCAGGCCGGCAATATCCGACAGACCGCCGATCAGCTGTCGCGTCAGCGGGTTCTCGTAAGCGATTGAAACTTCGAAGGCCTTGGCGATTTTCAACCGACGCGATCCTTGCGGGCCGGCTGCCGCGCCCAACTCGGCAAAATAATCGACAGCCGCCGACAGGCCGGCCATCAATTCAATTTGCGGCGTGCCAAGCTCGAAGCGCTCCGGCAAGGCATTGGACGAGCAACGGCACTTATACGGCTTAAGCGCATCGATAACGTCCAGCCTGCCCCACAAAATTCCCATATGCGGGCCGAAGAACTTGTAAGCCGAGCAGATCAGGAAATCGCAGCCGAGGTTTTGGACGTCGATCAGGCCATGCGGCGCGAACTGGACGGCATCGACGTAGACCAACGCACCAGCCCGCCTGGCGATGCCGGTCAACGCCTTCACCCGGTTGATCGACCCGGTGAGATTGCTGGCGTAGTTGAGCGCGACGAGCCGCGTCCTCTCGGAAAGCAGCGCGGCGAGCGCCGCCTCCTCGATCTGCCAGCTCTGCTGGTCGAAAGGCAGCCAGCGCACGACAAGGCCAAGGTCTTCTGCCAGTTGCAGCCAGGGCGAGACGTTGCCCTCATGGTCCATGCGGGTGAGGATGATCTCGTCCCCGGGCTTCATCGTGCGGCCGAGCGTTCGCGACATGTGGTAGGTCAATGTCGTCATGTTGGCACCGATGATGATTTCTTGCGGGCTCGCAGCGCCGAGAAAATCCGCCATCGCCAGGTGGGCCTCGTCCACGATGTCTTGTGCTGCAACGGTGGTCTCGAAGAAGCCGCCGAGGTTGGCATTGGTGGTCAGCAAGCAACGCGATACTGCATCCGCCACCGCCTGCGGGACCTGCGTGCCGGCAGGATTGTCGAGATAGATGCGCCGGCGGCTCTTGTCGGTCAGCGACAAAGCCGGAAATTTCGCGCGCACCGCGTCGATCCGGAAGTCCACGGCTGTTCCCCTCTCCTTATGACGATCGGACAACCACGTCCCGACGCATCAAGGGCACGGATTGCCGACGCGCTGGTGGATCGCATCAACGGCTTTCTGCATGTCCTCGGTCCAGACCACGTCGGCGGAAGAGAGCGCCATTTCGAGTTGCGAAATGGTGGTGGCGCCGATGATGTTCGAGGTGACCAAGGGCCGGTTCGAGATATAGGCATTGGCAAACAGCGCCGGCTCCATGCCGAAGGTGCGCGCCAACCGGTTGTATTCGAGCTGCACCTCGGCAGCATTCGGAGTCTCGTAGCGCTGGCCGCGGTTGAACAACTGCGAGCGCGAGCCCTGCGGCCGCGCGCCATGATCGTATTTGCCGGTCAAATAGCCTTGCGCCAGCGGCGAATAGGCAAGCAGCGACACCTGCTCGCGCTCGCAGACTTCGGCAAGGTTCACCTCGAAGGTGCGATTGACGAAATTATAGGCGTTCTGCAGCGAGGCGACGCGCGGGCCGAGGCCCTTGTCGGCTTCGGCGATGAAACGCATGACGCCCCAGGAATTCTCGTTCGACAGGCCGAAATGGCGGATCTTGCCGGCCTTCACCAGTTCATCGAATACGGCAAGCGTCTCGGCGATCGACGTCTCGCCCTCCGGCACGCCGGCGGCATCGGAGCGTCGCGGCACAGCGCCGATGCGGTTCGGATTGGCGCCCCACGGCACGTCGCGTTCCGGCCAGTGGATCTGGTAGAGATCGATGTAATCGGTATTGAGCCTGGCCAGCGATTTTTCGACTGCATCGAAGATGTCGGCGCGCACCAGCTTCGACGGGCGGTCGCCGCGAAACCAGGTATTGGCGGTGCGGCCGACCACTTTCGAGGCGATGATCACCTGGCCGCGATTGCGCTTCTCCTTCATCCAATTGCCGATGATTGTCTCGGTACGGCCTTGTGTCTCCGCCTTGGGCGGGATCGGATAGAGTTCGGCGGTGTCGATGAAATTGACGCCGCGAGCAAACGCCAGATCCATCTGGGCGTGACCGTCCGCCTCGGTGTTCTGCTGGCCCCAGGTCATCGATCCGAGGCAGATCTGCGACACGAAAAGATCGGTCTGGCCGAGACGGCGTTTGTGCATGGAGTTTCTCCGGCGGGAATTTTGCGCGGCTGCGCGAGAAGGAAGCAACAGCATACAGGAAAGCGCCGGCCGCTTCCAAGCCCGCCGCCGGCAGGCCAGGCGACTTTCTCAGGACGCCGACGAACGGGGTTTATCCCCGCGGCCAATAAAAAGCCGGACTGCATGTGAATGCAGTCCGGAATTTCGCCAGGAATGGCGAGCAAAAACCGGCCAAGTGCCGGCACTGACTCCTACGGTCGAAGCGCCGCAGAAGTTTCGCCGGAACAGCCGAATTATGTCAAAAAAGATCGGGGCAGCATGGCTGCCATGCGAATGCTGCACTGCACAATCGTCACGATTCGGCTATATTGGAGACCGTGGAGGATCAACAGGGGCTTGAATCATGGGGTTCTTCACTGAAATGTTCGCCCGTCCGCGTCCGCGGGAACAGCTGCGTTATCGTGCGGCACTGGCGCTGCTCCATTCGATGAGCAATGCCGATCGCGCCGATATCGGCGTCAAGCCGGCCGATTTCCCGCGCATCGCCCGGGAAATGTCCCTACGCTAAACAGCGCGCCGTGAGATATCCCGCCGCAGCGGATATCTCACGAGCGAATCTCAACGCAATCCGAGGAAGATCGACTTGCCCAATGGCACGCCGTTGTGGCGCAGGATGTCGTAGGCGGTGGTCAGGTGGAAGTAGAAATTGGGCATGGCGGCATGCAGCAGATACTGCATTCCCGGCATCGAAACCTCGCGTGCCGCAAGCCGCAGTTCGATCATCCTGTCATCTGAACCATCGAATTCGGCCGCCGAAAATGTCGCGAGATGAGCCAATGTCTTGGCAAGGCGGGCCTGCAGATCAGCGAAGCTCGCCTCATTGTCCTCGTATTTTGGCACCTCGCGCCCGGCAAGCCGCGACGGCGCGCCCTTGGCGTGATCGGTGGCAATCTGTACCTGCCTGGTCAGGGCGAACATGTCCGGCGCCAGCCTCGCCGTGAGATACACCTGCGGGTCGATCTTGCGATCAGCGGCATTTTGCTCGGCAATGTTCAGCACATTGGCTAGTGCCTTCAGCCTCGCCGAAAATACCGGCACGGATGCTTCATACATTGATATGGTCACAAGAAATCTCCACGCGGCCCGACTGCCCACGGCGAGAGGTAGCGCTTTCGCAGGCGATTGTTCAAGCGTCACCACGCCGCCGCAATCGATATGATAGGATTTTTCATCGAGTGGAGGTTCCCGATGAGACGCGCCCTTTTTGCAGCGACCGCTTTTTTCTCCCTTGCCGCTACCAGCCAACCGGTGCTCGCCGCCGACGCGCCTTACATAGACGACAGGTCGGATGCCGAAGCGGTCATCCGGTCGCTTTATAGTGCCATCAGCCGGCACGAATTCGCGCGCGCCTGGGACTATTTCGGCGACACCAAGCCGGCCAAGGACTTCGATGCTTTCGTCAAAGGCTATGACGGCACCGACACGGTCGAAGTCAAAATCGGTGGTGTGTCCGAAGACGGTGCTGCCGGCAGCATCTATTACAGCGTCCCCGTCGCCATCCGGGCGACGGCCAACGACGGCAGCGAGAATGTCTTTGCCGGTTGCTACACGCTGCGCCAGATCAACGCTTCGATCCAGGAACCGCCATTTCGCTCGATCTTCATCGACAAGGGTGCGCTGAAACCCTCAAAGGCCGATTTCGAGGATGCCGTGCCGGCAAGCTGCGGCGAAGGACCGACGCCGCCGAAGAAGGACGCAGCGCTTGAGCAGGCCAAGAAGGCCTTCGCAGCGACCTATGGCGACCAATGCGACAAGGACATGCCCGGCGGCGATCCGCGAGGAGAGCCGGACGCCTACTCGCTCCGCTACAAGGATGCGGGGGCGGCCGAAAACGAGCCCGAACGCGAGACACGGCTGTTTCGCTTTTTCTGCTCGATGGCCGCCTACAATGAGAGCGCAGTCTATTACATCTACGACGACGTATCGGGCGTCCGGCAATTGCAATTCGCGTCACCGGAACTCGATATTCGCTATGAGAACAACAATAGCGAAGGCAAGGTCGAGGGCATCAACATCATCGGCTTCCAGACCGACGACCAGTTGGTCAACTCCGAATATGACGAGGCCACCAAAACGATTTCATCCTCGAACAAATGGCGCGGCGTCGGCGACGCCTCGTCGGCCGGCACCTACCTGTTTCGCCACGGCAATTTCTCGCTGGTGCAGTATGAGGTCGATGCCTCTTATGACGGCGAGATCAACCCGCAGACCGTGCTCGACTACAACACCGCGCCCTAAGGGACCTTCGATAACATCCAGTTGAGTGTGTCCCGCCAGTCGGTCATGCGGATCGGCGTGCCATGTGTGCCGGTCTCGAAGCGGACAAAGCGGGTCGGGTAGGCTTTCGATTTGCCCAGAATCGATCGGAAGAAGGCTTCCTGTTTCTCGATTGGAAACACCGGGTCCTTGCTGCCCTGGCCGAAGAAGACCGGCACACGGCGCTTGAATGCGGAGCTTGAGAAGAAACTCTCGTCCCACAGCGAGCCGAGCAGCAGCAGCCCGTCGATGCGCCCGCCGGAGTCCTTGCGCCCTGCCAGCTTCCAGCACAACGCGCCGCCCATAGAGCCGCAGGCGACGAAGATTTTTGCGCGCGGCGACTGTTCGGCATAGTGGCCGATCAATGCGGCGATCTGGGCGGCACCGGTGTCACCGAAATCGGAAAAATCCGGCGACAGATAGAGGCCGCCATTACCGGCCATCAGGTTCTTGATACGGTTGAAATTGCCGCCGAAAGTGAAATCGTCAGCACCCTGCTTACGGCTACCGCCCTGCCCGTGCAGATAGAGCACGATGATGCTGGCGCCCTCGGCGTTGCCGACCGCGATGTGGCGGACATCGCCGGCATCGGTCTTCAGCAACAAATCCTGCTGCACCTTGCGCACACCGATATCGGTGTATTGCGCATGCACCCGGCGCTCAGGCACTTCGTCGCGGGCGTTGATATCGCGCAGCTCACGATAATCGATGACCGTATAGGCGCCGTTGCTTTCGGACGAAAGTGTGGCCGGATATGCGAACAGATCGTCCTTGAAGGGTTTGAGTTCGAGAGCGTTGGCGTAGGCTGCACGAGAGAGCGACAAAAGAATCGCCATCAGCAGGGCCGGGAGGCCGGAGGGAGGCAAGCGGAACCGGAAGCAGGAACGAAAGGCCATCCCTCAGCCATGCGTTTTTCGGCTTCGGTTTGTCAATCCTGCAGCACGCCGCCAGCGCTTTCCAGCGCCTCGCGCGTGTCGACATCGACGGCTGCCCCTTCGCCGATCTCGACGTCGATGACGTCGAACCCTTCGGCCTCGACCAGATGGCGGGCCCCGGTATCGCCTTCGAGGTGAGCGATCGCGGCAAACAGCGAACGCGGCAGCAGCACGGGATTGCCGCGCCGCCCATCGTGCGAGGCCCGCACCACCGATCGGCCTTCGGACCTGCAGAACGCCTCGATCAGCCTGTCGAGGTCGGCCGAGGCGACGCCGGGCATATCGCCGAGGACAATCATGGCGCCGGCGGCGTCGCCGGAAATCTTGGCGATGCCGGCCTTCAGCGACGAAGACAGACCCTCGCCGAAATCCGGATTGTCGGCGAAGGTCATATCGAGGCCAGACAGTGCATCTCGCACGCGCTCGCGCTGGTGGCCAGTGACGACGATGGTGGCCGCGGCTTTCGAACCGACCGCGCGTTCGGCAGTGCGACGGACCAGCGGCTTGCCGTCGAACAGCGCCAAGAGCTTGTTCGGCCCGCCCATGCGGCTGGAGCGGCCGGCGGCCAGAAGCACGATCTCGACCTTTGGTTCGGCTTTGGCCGGCAATGGCTCGCGCGGTTGCGGCCGCGTCGGAATTTCCATCAACAACCCGCCGACACCCATGCCGGCAATATCCCTGGCGGTCACGTCGAGACCGGCGATCAGCCGGTCGAGCACCCAGTCGAAGCCGTTCTCCTTGGGACTGCGGGCGCAGCCCGGCGCACCGATGATGCGCTTGCCGCCGAGTGTGCCGAGCACCAGCAGATTGCCGGGATCGACCGGCATGCCGGCGCGGATGACAGTGCCGCCCGCCCTTTCGATCGCAGCAGGAACGACGTCGCCGAAATCGGCCATCGCCGAAGCGCCGAAGATCACCACCATATCGTTGTCGCGGATCAGCGAGGCCGCAGCCTCGGCGACGGGGATAATTTCATGCGGGGTTCGACGCTCCGCCGTCAGCCTGCCGCCCGAACGCGCCAGGCGCGCTTCGGTGACGCGCAGCGTCTTGTCGAGCACGCTGGGTTTGATGCCGGGCAGCACCGTCTGGATGACGCCGACGCGCACCGGCTGATAGGCGTTGACCGCAAAGATCTCGCCGCCCGCGCAGATCCTTGCCACCGCATCGACCAAAGCGGAGGCGACCGCAAACGGAATGATCTTCACCGTTGCTACC
This sequence comes from Mesorhizobium sp. M0185, assembly GCF_040322175.1. Taxonomy (NCBI): domain Bacteria; kingdom Pseudomonadati; phylum Pseudomonadota; class Alphaproteobacteria; order Hyphomicrobiales; family Phyllobacteriaceae; genus Mesorhizobium; species Mesorhizobium sp. M0185. The sequence continues at coordinate 17,679 of NZ_JAMYSY010000020.1, forward strand.
GTCTGACCTTTTTCGACCGGCGCATGCTGCGCGAGCGTGGCGATGGTGATCGTCGGATCGACGGCGTTGATGGCGTTGATCATCGCCGCGTCGACGGTGAACATGCCGGCAGCCTGCGCGTGGAGGTTGACCCTACCTGTCGCGGCGGGCTTCGCCTCGATGTTGCGATGGATCATGGATGCGGCGATCTTTTCGGCAGCGACGTCCTCGCTGAGATCATCGGGCGCCAACACCGCCGCTACGACCTCGGAAATGCCAGCGGCCTTCAACAGGGACACATCCCCGGCGCTTAGCCTGTGCGCCTTGCGGAAGCGGCGCTCTCCGACCGTGGTGGCGTGCGCAAGCACTGCCCCTTCGGCCGTATCGATCGCAACGGGACCAAATTTCACGCGACCGCGCCTTTGGATTCGAGGCCGCGGGAGCGAAAGGCGTGGATCGCTTGCGCCAACACCGCGACGGCGATCTCGGCCGGGCTGGCAGCCCCAATGTCGAGGCCGATCGGGGCATGAATGCGGGCGATCTGGTCGGCTGTCGCTCCCGAAGCCAGCAGGCGTTCCACACGTTTGGCGTGGGTCTTGCGGCTGCCGAGCGCGCCGACATAAAAGCAGCCGGCGTCGAGCGCCGCCTTCAGCGCGGAATCGTCGATCTTCGGATCGTGGGTGAGAGCAGCCAGCGCCGTATAGCTATCGAGCGGCTGACGCGTCAGCACATCCTCTGGCCATTCGGCATGCAGCGCGATATCGGGAAAACGATCGGGCGTGGCAAAGGCCGTGCGCGGATCGATGATCTCGACAGGATAGCCGGCGATCCTGGCCATCGGTGCCAGCGCCTGGCTGATGTGGACGGCGCCGATCACCACCAGCCGCGGCTGCGGCAGATGTGCGTTGAGGAAGAAGGTCCGTCCCTCAGCTTCGACCGAACCGGAATTGCCCGTGCGAAATGCCTTGGCGATGGCCGCCCCGAGTTCGCCGGCTACCCGGTCGCCCTCGCGCACGACACGGTCGCGGCCGTCGTCGAGATCGGTGACCAGGATTGCCGCGCGGCGGGCGCGGCGTTCGGCGTTGAGTGTCTTCAGCGCATAGGGATCCATTCGAGATCAACCCAATCTTTCTACATAGACCTTGATGCGGCCGCCGCATGACAGGCCGACTTGCCAGGCGGTCTCGTCTGCGACGCCGAATTCGAGCATTTTGGCCGTGCCGCTATCGATAACATCGACCGCCTCGGTGACCACCGCGCCTTCGACGCAGCCGCCAGAGACTGAGCCGTGGAAATTGCCTTCCGCATCGATGACCAGGTGGCTGCCGACCGGGCGCGGCGCCGAGCCCCAGGTCTCGACCACAGTGGCAATGGCGACATCCTTGCCGTCCTTCATCCAGCCCTCCGCGATGATCAGCGGGTCGCGGGCCTCATCGAGATAGATACTGCGTTCCATGATTTTCTCCCTGGCAGACATGTGGTTATGCGACGCGCTTCACGCCAGCCTCGATCCACGGGCGCGCGTCGACCGAACGCATAAAAACAGCACGGTTGCCAGCGACCGGTCCGCACATAATCCGCACGGGTTAACAGATCGAGCGTCTCGTCGACCGTCCGCGGCGTCGGACGCGGTTTTCAACTCGGTCATTCTGTTTTCGCGGGCGCGGCCATCTGAAAGCCTCTACAAAGCGTGGTAGCCGCGGTTGTGATAGATCAGCGGCCGCAAATTATCGCCGATGCGCAAACCTGTAACTTGGCCAAAAAGCACACGGTGGGTGGCCAGATCCTTGGAGTCGATCAGTTCGCAGTCGAAGACGGCGAGCGCGCCCTTCAGCGTCGGCGCACCGGTCGAGATCACATCCCATTCGGCCAACGCGAAACGCTCCTCGACCGGCAGGCCGGTAATGCCGGAAAAGCCGATCGACAGCGGCTCCTGATCCGAAGCCAGCGTGTTCAGGGCAAATTTGCCGTTTTCCACGAACGGCTCGTTCTTGGGATTTTCACGATTGAGGCAAACCAGGATGGTTGGCGGCGTGTCCGACACCGAGCAGGCCGCGATCACCGTCGCGCCGCGCCTGCCGGCAGGGCCATCGGTGGTGACTACATGCACATGGCCAGCAAAATGGGCCATCGCGTCGCGGTAGGCCTGCGGCCCGATGTCATTCTTCTTCAGCACCGATGATTTTCCACTAGTCAGAACCAACCGTTATATATGGGGGGATATTGCAGGCCACAAGCGAAGTGCTTGACCTATATCCCGAATTCGCGTGTTGCGCCAAAGCTGGCCAGCCTTTAGGTCTTGACGGCATTGGCGCCGGCAACCACGCGACCGGCGTGGAGGAATTCTTCGCTCGCATGCGACCTTGGACAACCACGATAGCGGTGCTGGCCTGGCTCTCGGTCGCCTGCAGTGCAAATGCCGAGACGCTGCTGGTCGGCGTCGCGGCACCTTTGTCGGGGCCGTCGGCGATCCTCGGCAAACAGATCGAGGCCGGCGCGACAATGGCGGCTGAAGCGAACGATGCCGAAATCAAGACGATCGATGACGCCTGCACGGCCGACGGTGGCGCCGCCGCCGCGCGGGAGTTCACCGCGGCCAAGGTCAACGTCGTCATCGGGTTTTTGTGCACCGACGCAATCGAGGCGGCTCTGCCGATCCTCAAGGATGCCGGCATACCGGTGATCACCGTCGGCGTTCGCACGGAAAGCCTGACCGACCGGCGCGCCAAGACCGGATGGCCGATCTATCGTCTCGGGCCGCGCGGCGACGACGAGCGCAATGCCGTTGCTGCCATCCTCACCCACCTATGGCAGACCGAGCTGTTCGCCATCGTCGACGACGGTACGATCTATGGCCGCGAAATGGCCGAGACATTTCGGGCAGCCGCCGAGCAAGCAGCTCTGAAGCCGGTGTTCGTCGACACGTTCCGGCCGCAGCTCGACAACCAGATCGGCCTGATCGGCCGGCTGAAGAAAGCCGGCGCAACGCATGTCTTTGCCGGCGGCGACGGCGATGATGTCGCCGTTATGGGCCGGGATGCTGGCCAGCTAAATACCGGCATGGTGTTTGCCGGCGGCGAAGCGTTGCGCGCGCCGCTCGGCGACGTGCCTTATGCCGTCGGTACGCTGATGATCGCGCCGCCCGAATGGGCCGATGTCGCCGACCCCAAGGTGCTGCAGAGCTTTGCCGGACAAAACATCGTGCCGGAAGGTTACACGCTTCCCGCCTATGCCGCGGTCGAGATCGCCAAGGCGGCGTCGGCATTGACGCAAAGCTCCGGCGAGAGGCTGGCCAATGCACTGACCGCACATGACTTCACCACGGCGATCGGACCGATCCGCTTTGACGAAAAAGGCGACCTGACGCAAAATCCTTATCGCGCCTTCCGTTTCGACGGCGGCCGTTTCTTGTCGGCGGAGAGCCAATGATGTCCAGCACGGGGATGTTCCGTACCGGTCCGCGCAATCTCATCACCGACGTCGCCGGCGTGCGTGTCGGCAGTGCAGCGAATGCGACGTTGAAATCCGGTGTGACCACCGTCATCTGCGACGAACCAGCCGTGGCCGGCGTGCAGATCCTGGGCGGTGCGCCGGGCACCCGCGAAACCGACCTGCTCGAGCCGCACAATTCGATCCACGCCATCCATGCCGTGGTGCTTTCGGGCGGCTCGGCTTTTGGCCTCGACGCCGCGTCGGGGGTGCAGGCGGCGTTGCGCGAAAGAGGCATCGGCGTCGAGGTCGGCGGCTTTCGCGTGCCGATCGTGCCGGCGGCGATCCTGTTCGACCTGCGCAATGGCGGCGACAAGGATTGGGGCCGGTATCCGCCTTACCGCGACCTCGGCTACGAAGCCGCGCAAGCCGCCGCGATCGACTTTGCGCTCGGCACCGCCGGCGCCGGTGCCGGCGCGCTGAGCTCCGGCCTGAAGGGCGGGCTCGGCTCGGCCTCGACGGTGCTGGACAGCGGCGTCACCATCGGCGCGCTCGCCGCCGTCAACCCGACCGGCTCGGTGACGGTCGCCGGGACCCGCCATTTCTGGGCGGCGCCGTTCGAGATCGGCGACGAGTTCGGCGGGTTAGGCTATCCCCACCCGATGCCTGACGATGCCAGAATGGTCCTGCTGAAGTTCCGTGACAAGCATGCGACAGAACAGGCGGAAACCGGCGCCAACACGACCATCGCCGTGATCGCCACCGATGCGGTACTCACGAAGGCCGCCGCCAAACGTCTGGCGATATCGGCGCATGACGGCTTTGTCCGTGCCATTTGGCCGACACACACGCCCGCAGACGGCGATCTGGTCTTCGCGCTGGCAACGGGCAAGAGCGGCATCGAGCTCGCACCCAACGATGCCGTCGATCTCTACGCCGCGGCCGGCGCCACGATGGCACGCGCCATCAGCCGCGGCGTCTTTGCCGCGACGCCGGCCGAGGGCGATCTGTTCCCGGTCTGGTCGTCGCGCTGAACGCGCAACGCTCATTCGGGTGAGCCGTAATCAGACTGGATTATGATCAGGTGGGTTCGGATTTTTCTTCCTCGAAGGTGACCGCAACATCCGAGTTTGCCGACAGCCGCACCTTCTGGCCCTCGACCTCGGCGACAAGGCTGAGAGGAATGAAGTGGTGATGGCCCCTGTGAGCGCCCTCGCCGCTGTCGCGCTTGGTCAGCTTTATGCGATCTCCGTCAACCTTGTCGACGGTACCGACATGGACGCCGTCGGCGCCGATCACTTCCATACGTTCGCGAATCTTGGCTGCATCTGTCATGGGGGTCTCCCTTAGAGCGCCGCGCGTCCTTTTGAACGCGCAAAGGACACTCTAAACATTTTGAATCAATGCATCGTGGCTTCCGAAAATCGATCCTGATTTTCGGAAGGCACGATGCGGTGAAGCTGCCGACAATAACAAACGACGGCCGGATTGGATGCATCGACTTTGTGTTTCAGTCAGCACGATCTTTTGACGGCATCGTGATAGGAATTTAACGGCGTCGACCGCCGGAATGGAAAGTCCCATGCGAAATCTTGCCCTGTTTGCCGTCTGCCTGCTTGCCCCGCTCGCAACTTTGGCCGCCGCCCACGCAGGCGATGTCGCCGAGCTTGAGATCCTCGGCTTCAGCCGTGATGGCGGGGGGTCTTTGCCTTCGAGGAATACAGCGTCCAGGACGGATCCGGATTTCCCTATGCGATCCGCTATTATATCGACACGGCCGACGACAGTTTCCTCAAGGGCTCGCCGATACGTGTCCGGCTCGACGACGAGAATGCCACGGTGGCCGCAGCGCGGCTGCAGGCCCGGCAAAGGGGCGAAGCGATCGTCAGTCAGGCGGAACTCACGGCAAATCGCGGCATCACCGCCGGCTTCAACCCGGTGACCGAGCTTTCTGCCGATCCCTTCCGCATGGTGGTCAATCCGCGCCCGATCTTCTCGCCGGTCGACGATCCGCTCGAGTTCCGGCTCGACCAGATCGGCATGAACGACACCGAACGCTGCCAGAGCCAGGGCGAGATCAATGGCTTTCGCCTGCTGCGCATCGAGGCGAAGGATGGCGGCCAGACGAGGATCATTCACGAGGACAAATCGATCCCGCAAAGCAGAGGCTGTCCGAATGGCTACCAGATCGGCGCGGTTCAGACATTTTCGCTGGATAGCCTCAGCGCCTATGCCGTGCTGATCGCGGTGCGCCAATACGGCTTCGAAGGGCCGGACTATCGCTGGATCGCGGTAACCGGTCGCCTGTGAAGTTCCCCGCCATGCGCTATCGCGCTCTGGGCCGTCTCCGCCGCTCCTTGCCGCCGCTGCGCACCGCATTTGCCGGTGCCTTGTTGTGGGCCATGGCGATGGGCGCCAGCGCGCTGCTCAATCTGCTGTTGTACGATTGGGAGACCCCGGCGAAGGTCCGCTTCGTCTCGCTGCTTTATGCTGCCGGCGGCGCGCTGGCCTTCCCGGTTGGGCTGTTTCTGGCGCGGCTCGTCTCGCTCGGACGCCACTGGGAAATCGCCCTCGCCGCCGCCTTCGTCTGCCTTCTCGCCGCGACAATTACCTTCACCGGCGGCCTCTTTGGGCTGCAATACCGCTCCTACTATGTCCAATGGCATGCACCCGCGCTCACCATCACCTGGGTTTTCCAGTTCGTGTTCACGATGTTGACGGCGCTCTACCAGTTCGTCGTCCTCGGCATCCGGCTGTATTTTCCGCTCGGTTTCATTGCGCTAGCTGTCGCCAGCGTCTGGTTTGCGCGCCAGCAACGTTGAGCATTTTGCCTGCCTCTGTTAGGACGCGGGCAAATGCTCTCGCAAGTCAGGACCGACTGATGATCCCTCGCTACTCCCGGCCGGAAATGGTGGCCATCTGGTCGCCCGAAACCCGGTTCCGCATCTGGTTCGAGATCGAGGCCTACGCCTGCGACGCATTGGCCGAGATCGGCGTCATCCCGAAGGAGGCCGCCAAGACCATCTGGGAGAAAGGCGGGGCGGCGAAGTTCGACGTCGAAGCCATCGACGAGATCGAGCGCGTCACCAAGCATGACGTCATCGCCTTTCTCACCCATCTTGCCGAATTCGTCGGGCCGGACGCCCGCTTCATCCACCAGGGCATGACATCCTCCGACGTCCTCGACACCTGTTTTGCCGTGCAGCTCACCCGCGCCAGCGACATCCTGCTGGCCGACATTGACGGGCTGCTTGCGGCGCTCAAGCGCCGCGCCTTCGAGCACAAGGACACCATCACCATCGGCCGCAGCCACGGCATCCATGCCGAGCCGACCACCTTCGGCGTCAAGCTGGCGCAGGCCTATGCCGAATTCTCGCGTTGCCGCGAGAGGCTGGTGCATGCACGCGAGGACATCGCCACGTGCGCCATCTCTGGTGCGGTCGGCACCTTCGCCAATATCGACCCTTATGTCGAAGAATACGTGGCCAAGAAACTCGGACTGAAGCCGGAGCCGGTGTCGACGCAGGTGATCCCGCGCGACCGCCACGCGATGTTCTTCGCCACGCTCGGCGTGATCGCCTCGTCGATCGAGCGGCTGGCGATCGAGGTGCGCCATCTGCAGCGCACCGAGGTACTTGAAGCAGAAGAGTACTTTTCACCCGGACAGAAGGGCTCGTCGGCGATGCCGCACAAGCGCAACCCGGTGCTGACCGAGAACCTGACCGGCCTTGCCCGCATGGTGCGCTCCTTCGCATTGCCGGCAATGGAGAATGTGGCGCTCTGGCACGAGCGCGACATCTCGCATTCCTCGGTCGAGCGCATGATCGGGCCCGACGCGACGGTGACGCTCGATTTCGCGCTCTCACGCCTGACCAGCGTCGTCGACAAACTGCTAGTCTACCCCGACAACATGCTGAAGAACATGAACAAATTCCGCGGCCTCGTGCATTCGCAGCGCGTGCTGCTGGCGCTGACGCAAGCCGGCGTTTCGCGCGAGGACGCCTACCGGCTGGTGCAGCGCAACGCCATGAAGGTGTGGGAGCAAGGCGCTGATTTTCTTGAGGAACTTCTGGCCGACAAGGACGTTGTCGCAGCCTTGCCCGAGGCCGAGATCCGCGAGAAATTCGACTTGGGCTATCATACCAAGCACGTCGATACGATCTTTAGCCGAGTGTTTGGAGAAGCCTGATGATTTCGTCGGCCGGAGATTTCGATTTCCTTGCCCTGCCCGGGCGCGGCAATTCCGGGCCGGATCATTGGATGTCGCATTGGTGCCGGGTGTTCCCCAATTCGAGCCGCGTGCTGCAGGCCGAGTGGGACCGGCCAAAGCCTGAAGACTGGATCGGCCAGGTGGATGCCGCGGTGGCCGCCGCACCGCGCCGCGTCGTGCTGCTTGCGCATTCGCTGGCGGTGGCGACGGCGGTGAAGTGGGCTGCCGGCGCCAGTCAAAGCCAACTCGACAAGGTCGCGGCGGCATTCCTGGTTGCCGCGACCAATGTCGAGGATGCCGATCCCTCATTCGACGCGGTGCGCCCGTTCGCGCCGATGCCGCTGAAGCGCCTGCCCTTCCCGACATTGGTGGTGGCGAGCCGCAGCGACCCACGCGTCACCTTCGACAAGGCGACCGCCTTCGCCGCAGCCTGGGGTGCCGAACTCGCCGATGCGGGCGATCTCGGCCATATGGGAAACGAGGCCCGCCTCGGCCTGTGGCCGGCGGGCCTGCTCATGCTTGGCCGCTTGCTCGAAAAAGCGAACCTCTAACCTACGCCTTACCGGGAACCGTCCTTATCACCGTGCCCCACGGATCCTCGCGGGTGGTCTCGCTTGCGGCATTGTCCGAGCGCATCTCGACCCAGGCCAAGCCGGAGCGGGCGGGATCGCGGCGACCGGCGCCCGCGCTCTGCCACGCATTTGCGCCAATGTGGTGATGATAGCCGCCGGACGACAGGAACACCGCCGCGCCACCGTACTTTGCCACTGTGTCGAAACCGAACTCCTGATGCCACCATGCTTCGGCTTCTTCCGGCCTGCCGACCCGCAAATGGACGTGGCCGATAATGCTGTTTTCCGGCGCGCCCTGCCAGCCGGTGTCGCCGGCCGGCACCTCGGCAACAACCGACGGAATGTTCAGCCGCTCCGTCGCCATCGCTATCTTGTCACCGTTCCATTTCCAGTCCTGCGGACGGCGGTCGGCATAGATCTCGATGCCGTTGCCTTCCGGATCGGTTAGGTAAAGAGCCTCGCTGACCAGATGATCGGATGCGCCCTCGATGCCGATCTTGCCGGCGATGGCGTGATTGATCCAGCGGCCGAGATCGGCCCGTCTGGGTAGCAGGAAGGCGGTGTGGAAAAGACCGGCGCTGCGCGGGTCATCGGGTTTCGCGGCCGGATCCGCTTCGATGTCGAGCAAAGGGCGATGGACTGCGCCGAGCGTAATCGTGCCGCCGGCGCGGCTCAGTTCCTGCAAACCGACGACTTTGCGATAGTAGGCAGCGAGATTGTCTGCATCGCGCGCCCGCAAGCCGACGCGGGCAACGCTGACCGGGGTCGTCGCGGCAAAAGGCAGTTCGCTCATCAAAGTGCTCCGTTCAGGCGGCGCTCGACAAGCTTCCAACACAGCAATCCGGCGCCATCAATCATTCTACGCCATGTCCGTGCCAAAATCTCGGAACAGCCATTCTTCTTTCCTGGCGACAGATCGTTGATCGCGATCGTTCACACAAGAGCGCAAGAAGCGAACAGGGTGTTCACAATAGCGAGCAGAACCGGGCTCATGAGCGGCCGTTTGCGTGTCGCTGTTTAGTTCATACCCGGTTGCACCCGACAGCGCCTCTCGCTACATGCGCGCCATGAAAGTCAGGGAAGCAGATATTCTCATCGTGCCGGGCTACACCAATTCCGGCCCTGATCATTGGCAGAGCCGCTGGCAGTCGAAACTATCGACAGCGCGCCGCGTCGAACAGGCGGAATGGTCGAAGCCGGTGCGCGAGGATTGGACGGCCGGTGTCGCCAAGGCGGTTAACGAGGCCGAGCGGCCGGTCGTCATCGTCGCCCATTCGCTTGGCGTCGCGGCGGTCATTCAAGCATTGCCTCGGTTCGAGAGGCCGGTCGCCGGCGCTTTCTTCGTGGCGCCGCCCGATGTCGCCAATCCAGAGATAAAGCCGAGGCACCTGATGACCTTCGGCCCCTATCCGCGCGACCCGCTGCCGTTTCCGTCGGTGGTGATCGCCAGCCGCAACGACCCGTTCTGCGCCTTCGGCGTCGCCGAGGACATTGCCGCGGCGTGGGGCTCGCTGTTCATCGACGCCGGGGATGCCGGTCATCTCAACACGGATTCCGGCTTCGGCCCCTGGCCTGAAGGCTCGATTACGTTCGCGAAATTCCTCACGGATCTCTAGGAAGCGATCGAATCCCTGACGCTGTTCAGCAGGGTCTTTGCCCCAAGCGAAATCAGCGAATGCTCGGAACCCATCGCCAGCAGCCGGTAGCCCATCGACACCACGCGACCGGCAACGGCCGGTTCCATCACATAGATCGCCGCATGCTTGCCGGCCTTGCGGGTGCGCTCGGCGATCGAGGCGACGGTCTCCATCATGCTCTCCAGCGTCGAACTGACGGTGGTCCCCTTCGACCAGGCGATCGAGAAATCCGACGGGCCGAGGAAGATCCCGTCGATACCCGGCGTGTCGAGAATGCCGTCGAGTGCATCAAGCGCGGCCCGCGTTTCGACCATGGCGAACGCCATGGTGCGCTGGTTGCTGTCGCGCAGCCAGTCGGCATAATCGCCCTTGCCATGGCGCGGAAAAGCATAGGTCGGACCCCAGGAGCGCTCGCCGAGCGGCGGGTATTTCATGGCGGCGGCAAACAGCTTTGCGTCCGCCACTGAATTCACCATCGGCGCAATCACAGCCTCGGCGCCGAAGTCGAGCGCGCGGCTGGCCATGTCGAAGCGGCCGACCGGGATGCGCACCAAAGCCGGCTTGTTGGCGGCCAGCACCGGCACAAGCCCGCGCAGCACGCTGTCCTCGTGATGGCCCCCATGCTGCATGTCGAGCGTAACCGCGTCGAATCCTTGCCTGGCCAGTATCTCGACCGTCAAGGCATCCGGCACGCCGGACCATGCGGTGAACAGCGTCTCGTCGGCCGCAAGGCGTGACTTCAGGGACATTGGCGATTTCCTCTTTGCTTGCAGCAATTCAGCCGGAAATGACCGCAAAGGCAAAGAAAAACCGCCCGGTGAGGCCGGGCGGTCGATTGGTCCAGCATTCGAAGAGTATCGATGGGGATCAGGTGTTCTTGATCTGCTCGATCGCCTGCGCCATCAATTCATCCATGGTGCGGCGGATCTGATGGTCCGACTGGTCGATGCCGGCCGCATCGAAATCCTTGCGTATCTTGCGGAAAACGTCGTGATCGCCGGCTTCCTCGATGTCGCTGACGACCACTTCCCTGGCATAAGCGTCGGCATCGGCGCCGGACTTGCCGAGCTTTTCGGCAGCCCACAGGCCGAGCGCTCTGTTGCGGCGTGCCGCAGCCTTGAACCGAAGTTCCTCGTCGAATGCGAATTTGCGCTCAAAGCCCTCTTCGCGGTCTTTCATGCTGCTCATGGCATCCCTCCGTGAAATCCGATTCGTTGTGCCAATATGTGTTGCCGGAGCACAAACCAAAAGGGCGCCGGCCGGTCAATATGCTACATTGCTTGCTGCGCTGCGGCATTTCGGTGCCCGAAAGCGGTTGATTGAAAGGATTTGCCGATTGAGCAAACAGTGCGATTGGGATAGACACCGGCATTGAACCCCACCGTCGCCATCTTATTTTAGGCAGACGGACAGGAACTGGTCGCTTGCCGCCTGCCCGCAAATCCAGAGAAAAATCAGATGAAAAATCGCCGCCGCATTTATGAAGGCAAGGCCAAGATCCTTTATGAGGGACCGGAGCCTGGCACGCTGATCCAGTTCTTCAAGGACGACGCTACCGCTTTCAACAAGAAGAAGCATGAAATCGTCGATGGCAAAGGCGTGCTCAACAACCGCATTTCCGAGCACATCTTCAATCATCTCAACCGGATGGGCATTCCGACCCACTTCATCCGCCGGCTCAACATGCGCGAGCAGTTGATCAAGGAAGTCGAGATCATCCCGCTCGAAGTGGTGGTGCGCAACGTCGCCGCCGGCTCGCTGGCCAAGCGCCTGGGCATCGAGGAAGGCACCGTGCTGCCGCGCTCGATCATCGAATTCTATTACAAGGCCGATGCGCTCGACGATCCGATGGTCTCGGAAGAGCACATCACCGCCTTCGGCTGGGCGAGCCCACAGGAGATCGACGATGTCATGGCGCTGGCCATTCGCGTCAACGACTTCCTTTCCGGCCTGTTCATGGGCGTCGGCATCCAGTTGGTCGATTTCAAAATTGAATGCGGCCGCCTGTTCGAAGGCGATATGATGCGCATCGTCGTTGCCGATGAGATCTCGCCGGATTCCTGCCGGCTGTGGGACGTGGCGACGCAGGACAAGCTCGACAAGGATCGTTTCCGCCGTGACATGGGTGGGCTGGTCGAAGCCTATCAGGAAGTTGCCCGCCGCCTCGGCATCATGAACGAGAACGAGCCGCCGCGCCCGGCCGGACCGGTGCTCGTCGCATCGACCGACGGCGTCAAAGGCAAGCCACATTGATGGCTTGCCAGCTCAACAGGTGAACAGGAGCATGTCCAGCGTGATCAAGGCCCGCATTACCGTAACCCTCAAGAACGGCGTGCTCGACCCACAAGGCAAGGCAATCGAGCATGCGCTGTCCGGAATGGGTTTCGGCGGCATCGGCCAGGTGCGGCAAGGCAAGGTTTTTGATATCGAGCTTGCCGAGGGCGATAAGGCCAAGGCCGAGGCGGATCTGAAAGCCATGTGCGACAAGCTTCTGGCGAATACGGTGATTGAGAATTACGCGGTGGAGATCGCCTGAGGTGAAATCAGCCGTCGTCCTGCTCCCCGGCCTCAATCGCGACCGCGACATGATCGCGGCGCTGACCAAGATTTCCGGCACGCCGCCGGTCACCGTCTGGCAGACCGACACCGACATTCCCGATGTCGACCTGATCGCCATTCCCGGCGGCTTTTCGTTTGGCGATTATCTGCGCTGCGGCGCCATTGCCGCGCGCATGCCGGTAATGCGGGCTGTCGCCGAAAAGGCGGCCAAGGGCGTCATGGTCATCGGCGTCTGCAACGGTTTCCAGATCCTGGTCGAGGCCGGCCTGCTGCCGGGCGCATTGATGCGCAACACCTCGCTGAAATTCGTCTGCCGGCAAGTCAAGCTGCAGATTGCTAATGCCAACACGATGTTTACCCGCCGCTATCAGCCGGGCCAGGTCATCCGCGCGCCGGTGGCGCACCATGACGGCAATTATTTTGCCGATGCCGAAACGCTGGCCCGCCTCGAAGGGGAAGGCCAGGTGGTATTCCGCTATGCCGAAGGCACCAATCCCAATGGCTCGATCAACGACATTGCCGGCATCGTCAACGGCCGCGGCAATGTGCTCGGCCTGATGCCGCATCCCGAGAACCTGATCGAAGCGGCGCATGGCGGCAGCGACGGCCGGGCGCTGTTCGAAAGCGCGCTGGGCATCGCCGCTTGATGCCTTCAATTTTCCTCCTGGAGCGACGGTCATGAAACTCTATTCGCGGCCGTTGTCGCCCTATTCGTCGATCGTGCGGGCGTTGGCCTACATCAAGAACGTGCCGCTCAAGCTCATTGTACCGCCGCCGGGGTTTCCCATCCCCGAGGCATTTCGTGCCATCTCGCCGCTCAACAGGATTCCGGTGCTGATCACCGGTTCCGGCGAAACGATCGTCGAATCGGTAGTCATTGCCGAATATCTGGAGGAGCGTTTCACCGAGCCGGCGCTGCTGCCCAAGGATACGAAAGACCGGGCGTTGGTGCGCATGTTCGCCCGCATCACCGACCTCGACGTGCTCGCCCCGACCATGAAGCTGTTCGAACTCTATTTCGTGCCGCAGCGCAATGAGGCGGAGATCAAGGCACAGTTCGCCCGATTGCATCACGGGCTTGCGGCAATCGAGGCCCGCATGGCGCATGGCCCGTTCGCGCTCGGCGACGACATCTCCTTTGCCGATGCGTGGTTGACGCCGACCCGGTTCGTCTTCAACAATTTCAGGACAACGATCGGCCGCCCCGATTTGCTTGACGCCTATCCGAAATTCGATGCCTATGAGCAAATCGCCTTGCAGCATCCGGCGCTGTCGCGCGTCTGGGGTGAGATGACAGACGGTCTGAAGATCTTTCTGTCCGAACTCGAGATGGGCGCCGCTTGAACATGAGACCGACGACCACGCGCCTCGCCCTCGCCGCTTCCGCCGGTCTTGTACTCGCCTCCTGCCAGTCAGGCCCGAAGAGCGCGCCGGCGCCGGCGGGCAAGAGCGCGTCACTGCTTGCCATGGAGCAGGTGGCAATAGCTGCCCACAAATGCTGGATCGCCAGCAAGGACCCTGCCTTCAAATCGTACCAGATGGCCAACGAGCTGAATTCGTTCAGCGGCACGCCGCGCTTCCTGCTGGTGCCGGCCAAACATTATGGTGGAAAGCCGTTGCTGGTCGTGCAGGCGCAAGGCAATTCGAGCCGCGTCGACGTGTTCGGCCCATTGATGGCGGAACCGCTCGGCGCCCGCATCGGCTCGGACATTGCCCGCTGGCAGGCGGGCAATCCGGGCTGCGGCGCTGCTGCCTAGCCCAATGGGTCGCGTGCTGCAGATCACCGGTCTGGTCGTCGGCCTGGCCGGGCTCGTCCTGCAACTCTGCATCACCGTCCCGGCATCAATGGAAGCCGGCCGCGGCTTTGCCGGCTCGCTGGTCTTCTATTTCAGCTTCTTCACCATCCTGACCAACATCGGCGCGGTGCTCGTCCATGCCTCGTTGCTGTCGTCGACGGGTTATGCCTGGTTTCCGGCCTTTGCCGCGCCACGGATGCGGGCGGGCGTAGCCGTCGCCATAACGCTGGTCCTCATCGTTTATGCAACGGTCCTGGCGCAGCTTTGGCAGCCGCAAGGGCTGTTCCTGCTCTGCGATGTGCTCCTGCACTATGTGACGCCGGTGTTGTTCGTGCTGTGGTGGCTTGTGGCAGGCGCCGACGGCTCGACGCGGTGGCGCGACATCTCCTGGTGGATGATCTATCCGATCGCCTATCTGGCCTACGCGCTGCTGCGGGCGCCGATTGCCGGTGAAGTGCCCTACCCGTTCCTCGATCTCGCTAAGAACGGCGCGACCAGCGTCGCCGTCTCGGCTCTGGCCATCACCGGGCTCTTTCTGATGCTGTGCATTGTGGCGGTGCTTGTGGACCATGGTGTCACGCGGATCAGGGCGGCGGACATCCGCTAAAGTGCGATAGCGCCCCGTCGAACTCCTCAGTCCCAGAACGGCCTCAGACCTTCACGATGGGCATCGCAGCGTGAAATGCCGATATCCTTGAGCTGGGCGTCGGTCATCTCGAGCAGGACCAGCCGACTGCGGCGGCGATCCAGCAGGCTGTCGATCCATCGGACGAATGACGTGACCACTTGCACGAGCCCGCGAACATAGGATCTCCGGCCCGACGAGCGGCTTCCGGTCAATTCAACTGCCGCGTAGCGGATTGTCTCTATTGTACCCATTTTCTTTCTGCCAAGATTGCAATTGTGCCTTTTCGTACGGCCCGCTCCATATGTATTGACTCTCATTTCGGTGCAATGTAAAAAATTGTCACCATGACAACTTGGCTTCCAGACCTGACCGCCCGCACCGGCCCGCTCTATCAGCGGCTTGCTGATTCCATCGAGACGGACATCGACCGCGGCCTGATCGGTGCAGGGGCAAAGCTGCCGCCGCAGCGCGATCTGGCATACGACATCGGCACGACCGTCGGCACGGTCGGCAGGGCCTATCAATTGCTGCGCGAGCGGGGATTGGTGAGCGGCGAGGTCGGCCGCGGAACCTATGTTATCGCTCAACAGTCGGAGAGCGCAAAGCCGGATTTCCTGGGGCCGGTCGAACAAGGCACGCGCTATATGGATGCGCCCGGCGACAAGCTGCGCTTCGATAGCACGGCCGCACCGGATGTCGGCCAGGGTGCCATCGTCGCAGACGTGTTGACACGCACGGCGCAAGACCATCCGCATGAGATTTCAAGCTACACGCGTGATTTCCCGGACCGCTGGTTCGAAGCCGGCAGGCGCTGGCTGTCACGCAATTCCTTTCGCCCGGCCGCAGATGCCATTGTCCCCACGCTCGGCACCCACGCGGCGGTAATGGCAACCATTGCGGGGCTCACCGCCCCCGGCGACTATGTCGTTTTCGAACACCTCACCTATTCGCAGATCTCGCGCAGCGCCGGCCTGATCGGTCGCCGGACCGCACTGGTGGCGGCTGATGACGAGGGCATCGATCCCGAGGATTTCGAGCGCGTCTGCGCACAAAAGCATCCGAAGATGATGTTTTTGATGCCGACGGCCAAAAACCCGACGCTGACAACGCTGTCGGCCGCGCGCCGCGAGGCAATCGCGCGTATCGCCCGTCAATATAACGTCGTCCTGATCGAGGACGATCTCTATGGCGGACTGACCGACGACCCAACGCCTTTATTGGCCGAATATGCTCCCGAACGGACCATCGTTGCCGGCGGCCTGTCGAAATCGGTCGCGGCGGGTGTTCGCGGCGGCTGGCTCGCTTGCCCGCCGGCCTATCGTCACCGCATCCGGGTTGCCCACAAGATGATGACGGGCGGCCTGCCCTTTCTGCTGGCGGAGGTGGGCAGCCGGCTGGTGCTGTCCGGTCAGGCCGCTGAGATGCGCAAACGCAGCATTGCCGAGATCGGTGCACGCATCGCGATCGTGCGCGAGACACTCGACGGCTTCGAGTTCAAGACGCTGGATAATGTGCCGTTCGTCTGGCTCACTTTGCCGGACCCATGGCTTTCCGGCACTTTCAAGCAGGCCTGCCTCGAACATGGCGTGCTCATCGACGACGAGGACGAGTTCAAGGCAGGGCGTTCCGAACAGGCCTTTCACGGCGTGCGGTTTGGCATCTCGCAGCCGCGACAGCGGGACGATATCGCGCACGGCGTCGCGGTAATCCGGCGGCTTCTGGACGAAGGCCGCGCCGGCTACGACAGCTTTTCCTGAACCGGCTTGAAACCGGCGGGTCGAGTGGCGATCTTTCGCTACTTGCGGTCAGCTGTTGCTTTCCATCGTTTTAGTCATCCAACGGGGTGTATCGGCTGCAACGCTTGCGATAAGACGGGACTCGATCCCAAGGACACAATTGCCGATCATGACCATTTCCAATTCCGTGCCGATCACTCCTGAACTCATTGCCGCGCACGGGCTGAAGCCCGACGAGTACCAGCGCATCCTCGACCTCGTCGGGCGCGAACCGAGCTTTACCGAACTTGGTATTTTTTCGGCGATGTGGAACGAGCATTGTTCCTACAAATCCTCGAAGAAGTGGCTGCGCACGCTGCCGACCACCGGGCCGCAAGTCATCCAGGGCCCGGGCGAGAATGCCGGCGTGGTCGACATCGGCGACGGCGACTGCGTCGTCTTCAAGATGGAGAGCCATAACCACCCCTCCTATATCGAGCCCTATCAGGGAGCTGCGACCGGCGTCGGCGGCATCCTGCGCGATGTCTTCACCATGGGCGCGCGGCCGATCGCGGCGATGAACGCGCTGCGCTTCGGCGCGCCGGACCATCCCAAAACCAGGCACCTCGTTGCCGGTGTCGTTTCCGGCGTCGGCGGCTATGGCAATTCCTTCGGCGTGCCGACGGTCGGCGGTGAGGTCAATTTCGACGCCCGCTACAACGGCAATATCCTGGTCAATGCGTTTGCCGCGGGCCTCGCGAAAACAGACGCAATCTTTCTGTCCGAGGCCAAGGGCGTCGGCCTGCCGGTCGTCTATCTCGGCGCCAAGACCGGGCGCGATGGTGTCGGGGGCGCTACCATGGCCTCGGCTGAGTTCGACGACAAGATCGACGAGAAGCGCCCCACCGTGCAGGTTGGCGACCCGTTCACCGAAAAATGCCTGCTCGAAGCCTGCCTCGAACTGATGGCGTCCGGCGCCGTTATCGCCATCCAGGACATGGGTGCCGCCGGCCTCACTTGCTCGGCGGTCGAGATGGGCGCCAAGGGCGACCTCGGCATCGAGCTGGATCTCGACAAGGTGCCGGTGCGTGAAGAGCGCATGAGCGCCTATGAGATGATGCTTTCGGAGAGCCAGGAGCGCATGCTGATGGTGCTGCGCCCCGAAAAGGAAAAACAGGCCGAGGCGATCTTCCACAAATGGGGCCTCGACTTTGCCATCGTCGGCAAGACCACCGACGATCTGCGCTTTCGCGTGCTGCATCAGGGCGACGAGGTTGCCAATCTGCCGATCAAGGATCTCGGCGACCAGGCGCCGGAATATGACCGTCCCTGGGTCGAGCCGAAGAAGCCGGCGCCGCTGGATGGCGATGCACCGCAAGCCGACGTGGCCGAGGCACTGCTCAAGCTGCTGGGCGGACCGGACCTGTCCTCGCGCCGCTGGGTGTGGGAGCAGTACGATACGCTGATCCAGGGCAATTCGTTGCAGCTTCCCGGCGGCGATGCCGGCGTCGTGCGCGTCGACGGTCATCCGACCAAGGCGCTCGCCTTCTCCTCCGACGTGACGCCGCGCTATTGCGAGGCCGATCCCTACGAGGGAGGCAAGCAGGCGGTCGCCGAATGCTGGCGCAATCTTACCGCCACCGGTGCCCTGCCGCTCGCGGCCACCGACAACCTCAATTTCGGCAATCCGGAACGGCCGGAGATCATGGGCCAGCTGGTTGGTGCCGTGAAAGGCATCGGCGATGCCTGCCGGGCGCTTGGCTTCCCGATCGTCTCCGGCAACGTCTCGCTCTACAATGAGACCAACGGCCAAGGCATCCTGCCGACACCGACCATTGGCGGCGTCGGGCTGATTGCCGACTGGTCGAAAATGGTGCGGATCGGCTTTGCCGCCGAAGGCCAGATGATCGTGCTGGTCGGCGCGCCGAGCATGTGGGGCACGCATCTTGGCCAGTCCGCCTATATGCGCGACATTCATGGCCGCGCCGACGGCCCGCCGCCGCCGGTCGATCTCGACCACGAGAAGCGGGTCGGCGACCATGTGCGGGCGCTGATCGGCTCCGGTGTCGTTACCGCGGCGCATGACGTTTCCGACGGCGGGATCGCGGTGGCGCTGGCCGAGATGGCGATGGCCTCAGGCATCGGTGCGACCATCCCCGGCCTGATCGGTACAGATCCGATCCCGGTCTGGTTCGGCGAGGATCAGGGCCGCTATCTGCTGACGCTGTCGATCGATCCGCAGAGCGAGGGGTGGGACGTCATACGCGAACAGCAAAGCCGGCTCGGCATTTTTGCACCGTGGATCGGCTCGACCGGCGGCAGCGAATTGAAGCTCGGCGAGGCGCGTGCGATACCGGTCAGCGAATTGACCGCCGCCCACGAATCCTGGTTCCCTCGCTTCATGGCAAATGAGGTCGTGGACCCGTGATGTGATCGAGAGGGGCCGTTTCGCTGTGGTTCATCCGCCATTTCGACCATATCTATGAGATCACGACCTGAACAAGGAATCCTCACATGGCAATGGACGCCCACGACATCGAACGGCTGATCAAGGAAGGCATTCCGGACGCCAAGGTGACGATTCGCGACCTGGCCGGCGACGGCGACCATTATGCGGCTGAGGTGGTGGCCGAAAGCTTTCGCGGCAAAAGCCGCGTCCAGCAGCACCAGATGGTCTATGACGCGCTGAAGGGCAACATGGGCGGCTTACTGCACGCGCTTGCCCTGCAGACCAGCGTGCCGGAGTGAGCTCTCTTGCAGTTACCGGCTCGCAAGCTTCTTACCGGTCACGGCAATGATCGGCCCCGCCGGATAGTTTCCACCAACAATCATCCGCTCGCCGTTCGACAGCGCCGAAACGACCCCGTCGAAGAAAAGCGCGTTGGGACAATTGAGCGCATCTCGAAACAGCCGTGCGAAGCTGCCGAGGCTGACTTCAGAGCGTGAGATCGCCAGCACGACGGTGTTTTCGTCACGCACGCCGACGCCATTGCGGATATAGCGCGATGTGCCGTTTTGCTCGAAGCGGGGATGAAGCCGGCCGTCGATCACCAGCATCGGGCCGGATTGCGTGGCAAACATCACGTCCGGCCTGGCGGCGGCATAGGCGCTTGTCTCCATGACCGCCGCCTTGCCGTCCTTCCGGACCAGGAAGACGCCGTTCGGTTTCAGGAAGAAATTGCCTTCGCTGTCGGCGACGTTGATCGTCGCCTTCTCCCGGCCGTCTTCGACGAGAAGGCCGACCGGAGTCAGGTCTTGGTGATACATGCCGGCGTTCATGGCGAGCAGCACCGGCCGGCCCTGATCCGCCATCGCCTTGTCGAATTTGTCCAGTGAACCGAAAGCCTTGCCGTCAAAGCCTGCGTGGAACACACCGATGTCATAGTGGCGCAGATCGATTTCGCAGACGACATAGGCGACCGCCTCGAAGCTCGCGTCGCGGCACGGCGCCGGCAATTCACCGCCGACAACGAGGGGTGGTTGTCTCGGCGACCTGGCCCACCAGATCAAGGACAGTGCGGCGAGCAGAACGGCGAGGAGGATCCCGGCGAGATATCGTCTTTTCATCGCGCCTCGGGAAAGATGGTGGCCAACGCTCTTGGCCCAAGATCAGACGTTCCTTTGCGCCATTTGCATGGCAAGGCGGCAAACATCTTGTTTCGCGCAACCCATGGGTTTATTTGAAGGGTAATGTTCGAGCCTGACTCCCACAGGCATGAAAGGGTATTCCATGAGCGGCATCAACGACTACATCGACAATGAAGTGAAGGGCAACGACGTCGTTCTCTTCATGAAGGGCACGCCCGGCTTCCCGCAATGCGGATTTTCCGGCCAGGTCGTGCAGATCCTCGACTATATCGGCGCCGACTATAAGGGCGTCGACGTGCTGACGTCGGCCGAACTGCGGCAAGGCATCAAGGACTATTCCAACTGGCCGACCATCCCGCAGCTCTACGTCAAGGGCGAGTTCGTCGGCGGCTGCGACATCATCCGCGAGATGTTCCAGGCGGGCGAATTGCAGACCTTCCTCGTCGAAAAGGGCGTCAGCGTCAAAGGCGCCGCCTGACTTGTGTTTCTGCGGATGACCTTCCGCCTGCGATTTTCGGGGGTCATGCGCTAAGCGCCAGGGCAGCCCCCACCTTGGCAAAAAGTTCTGTCCGCTATCGGGCAATCAACGAATGGATGCGTCGGCCAGCCGGCGCATTTTCGTTTGAGGATCGGACTGGCCGTGGATCAGCAAGCACAAGCGCAGCAAAAGGCAAGCACCTTGCCCATTCCGCGCTGGGAATTCATTGCGCTGTGCGCGGCGCTGATGGCGCTCAATTCGCTGGCCATCGACATTATTTTGCCGGCGCTGCAGCAGATCGGCGCTTCGCTTGGCATCGAAAATGAAAACCACCGGCAATATGTGGTCACCGCCTATATCCTTGGCTTTGGCGGCGGACAGCTGTTCTTCGGGCCGATCTCGGACCGCTTCGGGCGCCGCGCGCCGCTTGTCGCAGGGCTGGTGATCTACGTCGTGGCGGCCGGCGCTGCGGCAATCGCCCCGTCATTCACCACGCTTCTGCTATGCCGGGCCGTGCAAGGCATCGGTGCGGCGGCGACGCGCGTCATTGCCGTCTCGATCGTGCGCGATACGTTCGACGGAAGGCGCATGGCCGAAGTCATGTCCTTGATCTTCATGGTGTTCATGGCCATTCCGGTGGTGGCGCCCGGTATCGGCCAGTTCATCATGCTGTTTGCGACCTGGCATGTTATCTTCGTCACCATGGCAGCCGGCGCGCTGATCGTGTCCGCCTGGTCGCTGCTGCGCCTGCCCGAGACACTACACCCCGAATATCGCCGGCCGCTCACGGTATCCTCCATCATCGGCGGCTTCCGCATCGTTCTCACCAACCGCATCGCGCTCTGCTACGCCTTCGCCAGCACCTTCATCTTCGGCGCCATGTTCGGCTTCATCGCCTCGGCCCAGCAGATCTATGTCAGCGTGTTCAATGTCGGCGAGATGTTCCCGGTCATCTTCGCGGGGGTTGCCGGCGTGCTTGCTTTTTCGAACTACCTCAATTCGCGCCTCGTCGGCCGCATCGGCATGCGCCGTCTGTCGCAAAGCGCACTGCTGCTGTTTCTGGCCATCAGCCTTGCCTGGCTGGTCGTTTCCATCGAAATAAAGATGCCGCTCTGGCTCTTCATTACCTTCTTTGCCTGCGCCATGGTCCCGTTCGGCGCGCTCGGCGCGAACTTCAACGCGCTCGCCATGGAGCCGCTGGGGCACCTGGCCGGCACTGCGTCGTCGATCCTTGGGTTCATGCAGACATTTCTTGGCGGCATTCTCGGCACGCTGATCGGCCAAGCCTTCAACGGCACGGTGACGCCGCTGGCCGCCGGGTTCTGCAGCGTGTCGGTGGCGGCGCTGCTGATGATCCTGCTGGCCGAGCGCGGCAGACTGTTCCAGCCGCATAACCCGCCGGTTTAATGCACATTGCGCGTGCGCCTAGGATGCACCCTCACTGACCGCGGTGAAGCGGGGGAACAGCGTACGTCCTGCGATTGCTCCACCCATACTGTCCGAAACGGGCAGTGGAAGAGCCTTGTCGAGCGCCTCGAGGACGGAAGCCACGAAGGCCCGATTGAGCGGACCATCGTCCCCTAGATGGGAGTAGGTGGCGCGCGGCTTGCCGATAAGCGTGCCGTTTCGGCGAATTGAGAACTGCAGCGTCAGGGTCATGCCCGCGGTTCCGCGCGGCGGCTTCCAACAGGCGAAGATCGCGGAGAACATCTCGTCTATGGTGTCGACGGAGTCGGGACTGCGACATGCGCGTTCCCCAGCGCTTGCTTCATTGACACCGGCAACCAAGGCAAGGGCAAAGGCCGTTGCAACAATTGCGGACCGAGGTTTCATTCGAGATCTCCGGTTTCGCACAAGATTGGACAACTTTGGCAGCGAAGAGCTATTCTGCCCAGAGCTCGCGGCGCAGCTCCCGCCAGCTCTCCCGGTCCGGCGCGACCAGCAGGCCACCCCCGACATGCGACGGCAGATAGGCGCTGCCGTCGAAGCGCGCGGCATGGCCGCCGGCCTCCGCATGGATCAGCACGCCGGCCAGGTGGTCCCAAGGCATCAGCTTGTTGTAGACGACGAAATGGCCGTGGCCGCTGGCCAGCAGGCGGTATTCGTGGGCGGCGCAGCGATAATTGAACTGCGATAGCGACTTGGTCTGGTTGCGCGCCAAACGTGAGCGGTCCGGCTCGGGCACATAGTGCCATGAGACCGCACCGGTCATTTCCGACATCGGCGCCGGTTTGGCGACATGGACCTTTTCCAGATTGCCATGGGCATGGCGGATATGGCTGCCGGCGCCACTAACGCCGATCAGCCAATCCTTGCCGACGGGATCGTGAATGATGCCGGCGACCGTCTCGCCCTTGATCACGACGCCAAGCATGACGCCGAAAAGCGGCACGCCGGAGGCGAAGTTGAAGGTGCCGTCGACCGGGTCGATGACGAAGGCGAGTTCGGCATCGCCGAGACCGTCGAGCAGCGTCGGGTCGTCGGAGCAGGCCTCCTCGCCGACGATCATTGCGTGGGGATAACGCTGGCGCAGCCTGGCGGTGATGAGCCGTTCGGCATTGACGTCGGCCTCGGTGACGAGATCGGCGGCCGAGGTCTTGCGACGGACGTCGCCCTCGCTCAACCGGCGAAAGCGCGGCATGATCTCGGCGACGGCGGCTTCCGACAGAAGGTCGGCAAGCCAGTCGATCGCGCTGTCGTCAAATGTCATCGGGACGCCTGGTGGTGAGGGTTTCGTTGAGGGCGGCGAAATCGAACAGTTTCCTGTCGAGCAGATGCGAACGCCGCACATTGGTCATGGCGCGGATCATCGTGTCCTTGCGGCCGGGCATGCGCTTCTCGATGTCGTCGAGCATCGCCTTCATGGCGTTGCGCTGCAGGCCTTCCTGGCTACCGCACAGATCGCACGGAATGATCGGGAACTTCATGGCGCCGGCGAATTTCTCTAGATCGGCTTCCGCACAATAGGCGAGCGGCCGCAGCACCATGACATCGCCTTCGTCGTTGAGCAGCTTCGGCGGCATGGCGGCGAGGCGTCCGCCATGGAACAGGTTCATGAAGAAGGTTTCCAGTATGTCCTCGCGGTGATGACCGAGCACCAGCGCCGAGCAGCCCTCCTCGCGGGCAATGCGATAGAGATGGCCGCGCCGTAGCCGCGAGCACAGCGAGCAATAGGTGCTGCCCTCGGCCAGCTTGTCGGTGACCACCGAATAGGTGTCCTGATATTCGATGCGATGCGGAATGGCATGGCTGTCGAGATAATCGGGCAATATGTGCTTGGGAAAGTTCGGCTGGCCCTGGTCGAGATTGCAGGCCAACAGCTCGACCGGCAGCAGCCCGCGCCATTTGAGATCGAGCAGCACGGCAAGCAGGCCGTAGGAATCCTTGCCGCCCGACAGAGCGACCAGCCAGCGGTCGCCGGGCCTCACCATGGAGAAATCGTCGATCGCCTGGCGGGCAAGCCGCAACAGCCGCTTGCGCAGCTTGTTGAACTCGACGGAGGACGGCACATCGGCAAACAGCGGATGAAAGCCGCCTTCGGTATCGGCGACCGGTTCGAGTGTTTCGGCGTCTGGCAGCATATTCATGGCGCGTCGGCCCCAAGATCCTGTTGCCGCCCGCAGTAGCGCATCGGACCGAAAACCGAAATCGATTTCGGAATCACGCCGCGGAAAAGGAAACGAAAAAAGAAAAGGCCGCCTCGACGGGCGGCCTTCGATTGTATCGCGACGAACGCGCCGATCAGCGCGAATAGAATTCGACGACCAGGTTCGGTTCCATCTGCACGGCAAACGGAACGTCCGCCAGGCCGGGGATGCGCGTGAAAGCCGCGGTCATCTTGTTGTGGTCGGCCTCGATGTAGTCGGGCACGTCGCGCTCGGCCAGGCCCACCGATTCCAGCACGATGACCAGCTGCTTCGACTTCTCGCGCACTTCGATGACATCGCCCGGCTTGCAGCGGTACGAGCCGATGTTGACGCGCTTGCCGTTGACGTTGACGTGGCCATGATTGACGAACTGGCGCGCCGCAAAGATGGTCGGCACGAACTTGGCGCGATAGACGACTGCGTCGAGGCGCGATTCGAGCAGGCCGATCAGGTTCTCCGAGGTGTCGCCCTTGCGGCGGTCCGCCTCTTCATAGACCTTGCGGAACTGCTTTTCCGACACGTCGCCATAGTGGCCCTTCAGCTTCTGCTTGGCGCGCAGCTGCAGGCCGAAATCGGAAAGCTTGCCCTTGCGGCGCTGGCCATGCTGGCCGGGGCCGTATTCACGCTTGTTGACCGGGGACTTCGGGCGGCCCCAGATGTTTTCGCCAAGACGGCGGTCGATCTTGTACTTCGCGGATTCGCGCTTGCTCATCGCATTCCCTTTCAAAACAATGCACCCGGAACCTCATGGTCCGGGTGAAGGAAACGCGCCCTCCTCTGGCCTCCGTTTTCGAGACCTGACAGGGTTTTCCACGCAACGCGACGGAAAACCCACGGGACACGTCATTTCAAACAAGACATAGGGAAAGTAAAACCGGCTTCCCAAACGTCTCGCACACATAAAGAAAACCACCGGGCATTGCGGCCCGGTGTTGGTGGGCTGGTTAAACGGAGATTTAACCGCTGTCAAGCTTCCGGCTGGCGCGAATCGCCGAACCGGATAGTGTTACGGTTGTAGAACGTGCCGGATGTGGCGGGAGGTTGCGCCAGCGGCATCAGGAAGGGACTGAAGTCAGAGGAGCTGGAATTCGCATGAAGAAGTTCTTCCTTACGTTGGTAGGAGCCGCGGTGATGGCCGGCACGATGGCGGTCGCGCCCGAGCCGGCGCAGGCCCGGCATTGGCATGGGCACAGGCATCACCAGGTCTGCCGCATCGTGGTCAAGAAGAAGGTGGTGTGGCGCCACGGTCATCGCAAGGTGATCCGCTACAAAGTGCGGCGCTGCGGGTGGGGCTGGAACTGGTAATTTTCGTCCTCGCCCGTTGAGACTTCATGGCCCGCGGCTCAGCCGCGGGCCTTTTATTGACCGGCATCCGCCGTCAGAATGGCCAGTCGATCAGTGTTTCGACTTCTTTTCCGGCAGGCCCTTGCGCTTGGTCTCGGCGAATTCCTCGAGCTGTTTTTCGCTCATGGATTTATACATTCCCTTCGACGCGCCTTTGAGCGCGCCCTTCTTGGTCTCGCCGCGCTTGGCTGACAATGCCGCGCCGGCCGCTTTCTGCTGGGCTTTTGAGGTGGCTGGCATGATGGTTTCTCCTGTTTCCAATGAGGGGAAAACGCATTGTCCGGTGTGATGTTCCCAAAGCGAAAATTGCCTGCGGTCAGGATATCGCCAGGCCAAATCCCTGCATCAGCCGGCGCGTCGGAAAATCGGCGCTGTTCGAGGTGAAGAATGCAAGGTCGGCGCCTTCCGGCAGTGCCTCTCTGCGATAGCGGGCCTCGGTATCGGCAAGCAGCGACAGCGCGCGGCGTGCGATCGCCTCGGCCGGGTCGAGCCAGTCGACCGGCCACGGTGCTGTCTTGCGCATGCGGTTGGCCAAAAACGGATAATGGGTGCAGGCAAGCACGACGATGTCGGTGCGCAGCCCGTCATGCTCGACGAAGCACGGCGCGATCTCGGCGCGCACGGCGTCCTCGTCGACAAAGCCATCGCGCATATAGGCTTCGGCCAATCCCGCCAGCCTGTCGCTGCCGACCAGGCGGACATGGCATTTCTGCGCCCATTTGCTGATCAGGTCGCGCGTGTACTGGCGCTTGACGGTGCCGGGCGTAGCCAGCACCGAAACCAGGCCTGAGCGCGTGCGTTCCGCCGCCGGCTTGATGGCCGGCACGGTGCCGACGAAAGGGTGGCCGGGAAACCTCTCGCGCAAGGCATCGATGACCAGTGTCGAGGCGGTGTTGCAGGCGATGACCGAGATAGCCGGCGAAAACCGGTCGAGCAGCCTGGCGAACAACTCCAGGATATGTGTTCTCAGCGCCGGCTCCTCCCAGCCGCCGAAGGGGAACGCCGCGTCGTCGGCGACATAGATGAAGCGGCGATCAGGCATCAAGACACGCGCCTCACGCAGCACGGTGAGGCCGCCAATGCCGGAATCGAACATCAGGATCGGACGGGCGCTCGATGGATCGGTCATTGTCATTGAGTCACTAAGGGCTGGGAATCACAAACGAGATCACGAGGGAGGCCCGGCCGATGCTTTCTGCTTCGGCCAATGATGCTTTATCCCGGCCGCTTCTATGTGGAACCATCATGGCCTTGATGCGGCGAGCCGGTCACACAAGGCCGCGCTTGCCGAAGCCGCCGGGCCGCGGCCGGCCGTTCGCCGGAGATGCAGGTTGAGATGCAGGGTGGTTCGACGGCACCGGCGCGGCCCGCGTGGCGTAGGCTGGAGCCAGGGCCGTCGCGCCGGCGGCTGACGCTGAATGGAGCGCGGCGGCGCCGCGCAGCGGCCCGGGCGGGTCGAAATCGTCGAAACTCAGGGATGACGCCATATCCGCAGAGCCACCGCCCGCCGGCTTGCCCGCCAAGATGACGGCCCACAGCCCGACAAGAGCCAATCCCAGCAGGTTAAGGCCGGAATGCGAATCTTCGCCGTCGAATTTTACGACAAGAACAGTGCCGGCCTGCAGGATCGCGAACAGCGTCGAGAACACGATATACGACCAAAGGATCCAACCCGACCCTTGCGCGTCGCGGCTTCGACGCCAGGCGAAATTCGCGCGGAACAGAACAATCACCAGCGAGGTAACGAGAACAGCCGCGGCCAGCCCTTCCCTGGAAGGTCCGGGCTTCGAATTGGCCAAACCCTCGATGCCGATGGTCAGCACGACGCACAGCACAAAGGTCACGATTTCCGCAACCAGCAAGGCCGCAGAATAGAAGAAAAAGCGAAGACGCCCGATATTTGAATTGAACATCCGAGGACCCATCGTTCGCCGGACAATGGATCATATCGAATAACATTCGGTTACTGGTGAGGTGGCGGGATTCGAAGCTTAGGGCCGTTGACAAAGTCGGCTTTGTTCACTGAAGCCCAAATGCTACCCGCTTCAAAACGTCGTTCACCTGAAGCCTAAAATCGACGGTGTAGAAGGTCGATTGAACGACTGCGCCTTCTTTGATCTCTAAAATGCTGTCTCGACTGAATGTGCATCCCGTTGCGTCCAGAAGGCTTGATACCGCAGCTATCGCACCGACGGTTTTTTCATCTAGGCGATAGAGTGCCGGATATATCGGGGCGCACTTGTTCCCAGCATTCTCAACTAAGCGCCATTCCGTGTCGAAGAAATACGTCGCACGTGCCTTCGCATCAGATCGCGTGCCACCATGCTCATCGCCCCATCTTGAATGCAAACCGTTGGCCCAGTCGTCTATTGAAATCAGGTTCGAGGTATTTGACTCGACTCCGTATACTATCGAGTAGACGTGGCTGCCGGTTAGCGGCGACGTCAACGCAAACCTATATCTGAATATCAGGTTCTGCTCTTTCTCTTCGTGAGATATTGAGATGGTCTGCAAATATGCAGAGCGAGCCTCCAGTGAAAGTGACATGTCCTTGCGGTTGTTGAGCGCTCGTTTCTTTTCCGAACGCTCCCAATCGGGATAGCGTGACCTGATAACTTCCTCCAGTTCCTGTCTAGGCATTCCGACGCGGAGCACGGAATTGGGTAACAATCTTTCAATGGCTTGCTGTGCGGGAAGTGTGCTCGATGGCTTTTCAAATTCCGACGCCGCAGACATTTCAGATAACAGACAGAATAAGACAAACGCGGGCAAGATAGCTCTGGGCACGATCTCTCTCACTGATTAAGGGCGTCGCCAGCAGAAGAAGCACACCC
Source organism: Mesorhizobium sp. M0185 (assembly GCF_040322175.1). NCBI lineage: Bacteria > Pseudomonadati > Pseudomonadota > Alphaproteobacteria > Hyphomicrobiales > Phyllobacteriaceae > Mesorhizobium > Mesorhizobium sp. M0185. Next base: position 46,095 of record NZ_JAMYSY010000020.1, read on the forward strand.
GCCTTGGCAGTCAATGGCAATTGCTTTTTATGCGCTCCCGTTGGGAACAAACACCTAGTCTTTGTCTGTCGCCTTACCAGCGCGCCGGGCCGCCGCCGGGAGCCGCCTTGGATCGTCGCCGGGCGATCCGTCGCCGCGCGGCATGGCCGGCGAGAACCTGTCCAGCGATGATATTATGCCGCGCAGCACCTTGAGCTCCGGCTCGGCAAAGCCGGGGCGGGTCAGCACAGCGCGCAAATTGTCGACCATCTTCGGCTTCTTCGCTGCCGGGCGGAAATAGCCGCGCGCCTCCAGTGCACCTTCCAGATACGCAAACAGGCCGTGCAATTCTTCCTTGGCAGCCGGTGGCATTTCGGGGCCGGAGAAGTTGGTCCTGGTCTCGTCTTCCAGGCCGGACTTCATCCATTCATAGGACATCAGCAGGGCCGCCTGGGCGATGTTGAGCGAGGAGAAGGCTGGATCGACGGGGAAGGTGACGATCTCGTCGGCAAGGCCGACCTCGTCATTATAGAGGCCGAAGCGCTCGCGACCGAACAGGATGCCGGTGCGCTGGCCGGCCCGCTGCCGCGCGCGCAGCGCCCTGCCCGCCTCGACCGGACCGCGCACCGGCTTGAAATTGTCGCGCGCGCGCGCCGTGGTGGCGAAGACGAAATTCAGATCGGCGACTGCCGAGGCGAGGTCATCGAACACCGTGACGGCATCGATGACGTGGTCGGCGCGGCTTGCGGCGGCACGCGCCTTCTCGCTCGGCCAGCCGTCGCGCGGATTGACGAGCCGCAGCTCGGAAAGGCCGAAATTGGCCATGGCGCGTGCAACCATGCCGATATTCTCGCCGAGCTGCGGCTCGACCAGGATGATCGCCGGTCCGGACGCTGGAGTTCCGGAGGCAAGAGGGGTGTCGGGATCCTGGGTAGCGGCCATGGTTGTCAGTGAACTGCTGTTTGCGGCATTTCGCAGTCCCCTGCCACATTTGGCGACGAAAATGAAGCTTTCGCAAGGAATGCCGGCACTACGGCGCGGTTCGCCGTTTGCGCGGCCAAAAAGCCTTTGATATACGGGCCGCATCCCAGGGCCGGCAGCCGTGCGGGCAAGGCCGTTCCGTTCCCCAAAAGCGAGGCATTCTTTCCATGGCGAAGATCAAGGTGGCGAACCCGGTCGTCGAACTCGACGGCGACGAGATGACCCGCATCATCTGGCAGTTCATCAAGGACAAGCTGATCCACCCTTATCTCGACCTCAAGCTCGAATATTACGACCTCGGCATCGAGCACCGCGACGCCACCAACGACCAGGTGACCATCGATTCCGCCAACGCCATCAAGAAATACGGCGTCGGCGTGAAATGCGCGACGATCACGCCCGACGAGCAGCGCGTCGAGGAATTCAAGCTGAAGAAGATGTGGAAGTCGCCGAACGGCACCATCCGCAACATCCTCGGCGGCACCATCTTTCGCGAGCCGATCATCATGAAGAACGTGCCGCGGCTGGTGCCCGGCTGGACCAAGCCGATCATCGTCGGCCGCCACGCCTTCGGCGACCAGTACCGCGCCACCGACTTCCGCTTCCCCGGCAAGGGCAAGCTGACGATCAAATTCGTCGGCGAGGACGGCCAGGTGATCGAGCACGACGTCTTCGACGCACCCGGCGCCGGCGTCGCCATGGCCATGTACAATCTCGACGAATCGATCCGCGAATTCGCCCGCGCCTCCCTGAACTACGGCCTGCTGCGCAATTACCCCGTCTACCTCTCGACCAAGAACACCATCCTCAAAGCCTATGACGGCCGCTTCAAGGACATCTTCCAGGAGGTCTACGAGGCGGAGTTCGAAACAGAATTCAAAGCGAAGAAGCTCTGGTACGAGCACCGGCTGATCGACGACATGGTGGCCTCCAGCCTGAAATGGTCGGGTGGCTATGTCTGGGCCTGCAAGAATTATGACGGCGACGTGCAGTCCGACACGGTGGCGCAAGGCTTCGGCTCGCTCGGCCTGATGACCTCGGTGCTGATGACGCCGGACGGCAAGACCGTCGAGGCGGAAGCCGCACACGGCACCGTTACCCGCCACTATCGCCAGCACCAGAAGGGCGAGGAGACCTCGACCAATTCGATCGCCTCGATCTTTGCCTGGACGCGCGGCCTCGCGCACCGCGCCAAGCTCGACGACAATGCCGAACTGAGGCGCTTTGCCGAGACGCTGGAAAGGGTCTGCATCCAGACGGTCGAGTCCGGCTTCATGACCAAGGACCTGTCGCTGCTGATCGGCCCCGACCAGCCATGGCTTTCGACCACCGGCTTCCTCGACAAGATCGACGAGAATTTGCAGAAAGCGATGGCCTGAGCCCAACCGGCATGGGCAAGCCCGTCGTCTACGGCGCGGACTACAGCGTCTATGTGCGCATCGTGCGGCTGGTGCTGGAGGAAAAGGGCGTCGGCTACGAGCTCGTGCCCGTCGACATCTTTGCCGCGGACGGCATTCCCGGCTGGTATTTCGAGCACCAGCCGTTCGGCCGCATCCCGGCCTTCGAGCATGACGGCTTTCGCCTCTACGAGACCGGCGCGATTGCCCGTTATGTCGACGAAGCCTTTGGCGGCCCGGCGCTGCAACCGGTCGAAGCCCGGCCTCGAGCACGCCTGAACCAGATCACCGGCCTGCTCGACGCCTACGCCTACAGGGCCATGGTCTGGGATGTCGCTGTCGAGCGGCTGGAAAAAACGCCGCCCGACGAAGCCGTGATCGCCAACGGGTTGCGGCAGGCGAGAACGGCATTGCAGGCGCTCTCCTCGCTGAAAGCCGAAGGGCCTTGGCTGTTGGGAACGGACCTGACGCTGGCCGACCTGCACGCCGCACCGATCATCGGCTATTTCATCAAGGTCGCCGAGGGACAAGCCCTGCTGGCCGAGTTTGCCGAGATCCGGGATTGGTATGTGCGCATCACTCAACGCGCGAGTTTTGCGAAAACCGAAAAGGCAGGGTGAAACCGCCGCGAGGCGCGGCAACTTCGCACGACCTGGGTTCCTCGCCTCGCTTGCGGGGAGAGCTGGCTCGGCGAAGCCGAGACGGAGAGGGGAAATCGGCGCATTCCTAAAGCGCCTTTTGATTGCGCAGGCCCCCTCTCCGGCCGCTTCGCGGCCACCTCTCCCCCACTTCGTGGGGGCGAGAAACCGGAGCCAAGCCGCTCAATCGGGAAGGTAGATCTCCGCCTTCATGAAGGTCTTCGCACGGCCTGTGATCAGCACGCGATCTCCGGCCAGTTCGCATAGCAAATGCCCGCCGCGCTGCGAGCATTGGAATGCCGACAGATGCGTCTTGCCGAGTTTTTCAGCCCAGTAAGGCACCAGCGTCGCATGAATGGAGCCGGTAACCGGATCCTCGGGAATGCCCGCCCCGGGCACGAAGTAACGGGAGACGAAATCGTGGGCTCGCCCAGGCGCGGTAATGACCAGGCCGAGAGGATGAAAACGTCCGATCCTGAGCAGATCGGGAACGAAAGATCGCACGGTTGTCTCGTCGGCAAGCTCGACAAACAGGTTCTCGAAATTGCGGAAGCTCGCAACCGGCCGCTGAGGCAATATCGCTTGCAGCGCCGAGTTCAGCTCTTCCTCGACGGGCTGCGGCGGAAAACAAGGCAGATCGAGCTGATAGCCCCCTTCCCACCGGGAAACCCGCAGCTCGCCGACCCGGGTGGCGAAGGCCATTTCGCCCTGACCATTGTATTCCGTAGCCAGCACATGGGCTGCCGCAAGAGTGGCGTGGCCGCAGAAGTCGACTTCATGGACCGGCGTGAACCAGCGCAAATCCCAACCTTTGCCATTCGGCCGCACAAACGCGGTTTCAGCAAGATTGTTTTCGTTGGCGATGGCCTGCATTACCTGCTCCGACAGCCATTCCTCTAAAAGGAGAACGGCGGCAGGGTTACCCTGGAAGGCCCGTTCGGCAAAGGCATCGACCTGATACATCGTCAGCGTCGGCATATCGGCCCTCAAAGATATCCGCTGGGCGGCGCGCCATTTCGGCCGTGCCGCCCCCGGTGTAGGTTCACGCCGCTTCGAGAGCCGCTTTCACCGCAGCGATCGCGTCTTCGGCCTTCGAGCCGTCCGGGCCGCCGGCCTGGGCCATATCGGGTCGCCCGCCGCCGCCTTGCCCGCCCAATGCCGCGGACGCGACGCGCACCAGATCGATGGCGTTGAAGCGGCCGGTCAGATCATCGGTGACGGCGACGACGACGCTCGCCTTGTTGTCCTCGCCGGCGCCGACAAAGACGACGATGCCGGAGCCGAGCGACTTCTTGCCGGCATCGGCCAACGGCTTAAGATCCTTTGGCGAGACGCCCGATACCGCCTTGCCGAGAAAACCGACACCGGCAATGGTTTCGTTTTCCGCAGGCACACCGGCTGGCGAGCGATCGCCCAGCGCCAGCTTCTTGCGCGCCTCGATCAGCTCCTTTTCGAGCTTCTTGCGTTCGTCCAGCAGCGCCTCGACGCGGGCCGGCACATCGGCCGGCGAAATCTTCAACGCGGCGGCGGCCGCCTTCAACCGCTTGTCCTGTTCGTCGAGATGCTTTCTGGCCGCCTCGCCGGTCAACGCCTCGATGCGGCGCACGCCGGCAGCGACCGCGCTGTCGGACACGATGCGCACCAGGCCGATATCGCCGGTCGCCCTGACATGGGTGCCGCCGCATAGCTCGACCGAGTAAGGCCGGTTGGCCTTGGCGCCATGCAAGCCCGTGCCCATCGAAACGACGCGCACTTCATCGCCATATTTCTCGCCAAACAGCGCCATGGCGCCTTCGGCAATGGCGTCGTCGACAGACATCAGCCGCGTGGTTACAGGGCCGTTCTGAACGACGATCTCGTTTGCCATGCGCTCGACCTCTTCGAGCTCGTCAGGCGAGATCGGCTTGTTGTGCGAAATGTCGAAGCGCAGACGCTCGGGCGCGACCAGCGAGCCCTTCTGCGCCACATGGGTACCCAGCACCTCGCGCAGCGCCTCATGGATCAGATGCGTGGCGGAATGGTTCGCGCGCAGCCTGGTGCGACGCGCGTGGTCCACCTTCAGCTCGACGGTCGCGCCCGTCTTGACCGTGCCGGTAGCCACCTTGCCGAGATGGACGAAAAGCCCATCGGCCTTCTTCTGGGTATCGGATATCTCGATCGAGAACCCGTCGCCTGAAATGACGCCGGTATCGCCCATCTGGCCACCGGACTCGCCATAGAACGGCGTCTGGTTGACAACCACGGCAACGGCGTCGCCTTTGCCGGCGCTTTCCACGGTCTTGCCGTCCTTGACCAGCGCCTGGACGAGGCCTTCGGCCTGCTCGGTCTCATAGCCCAGGAATTCGGTGGCGCCGGTCTCCTCACGCACCGCGAACCATATCGTCTCGGTTGCGGCCTCACCGGAACCAGCCCAGCTTTTGCGCGCCTCCGCCTTCTGCCGCTCCATCGCCTCGGTGAAGCCGGCAAGGTTGACCGAGATGTTGCGCTGGCGCAGCGCATCCTGCGTCAGATCGAGCGGAAAGCCATAGGTGTCGTAGAGCTTGAACGCTGTCTCGCCATCCAGCATGTCGCCGGAGGCCAGCTTTTCCGTCGCCTCGGAAAGCAAGCCCAAGCCGCGCACCAGCGTCTTGCGGAAACGAGTTTCCTCAAGCTTCAGCGTTTCGGTGATCATCTGTTCGCCGCGCACCAGTTCCGGGTAGGCTTGGCCCATCTCGCGGACCAGTGCCGGCACCAGGCGCCACATCAGCGGATCGCGGGCGCCGAGCAACTGCGCGTGGCGCATGGCGCGGCGCATGATGCGACGAAGCACGTAGCCGCGTCCTTCGTTGGACGGCAGCACGCCGTCGGCGACCAGGAAGCAGGACGAACGCAAATGGTCGGCGATGACACGGAACGATGCGACGGTGCCCGCATCCGGACCTTTGCCAAGCGCCGACGACGCAGCGTCGATCAGGTGGCGGAACAGGTCGGTTTCGAAGACGCTTTCAACGCCTTGCAGGATGGAAGCCATGCGCTCGAGGCCCATGCCTGTGTCGATCGACGGACGCGGCAGGTCGACGCGCTCTTCCTTCGTCACCTGTTCGTACTGCATGAACACCAGGTTCCAGAATTCAAGGAAACGGTCGCCATCCTCCTCGGGGCTGCCGGGAGGGCCGCCCCAGATATGCTCGCCACGGTCGATGAATATCTCCGAACACGGCCCGCAAGGCCCGGTGTCACCCATCGCCCAGAAGTTGTCCGAAGTCGCGATGCGGATGATGCGATCGTCCGAAAGGCCGGCGATCTTCTTCCAGTACGAAGCCGCCTCGTCGTCGGTGTGGTAGACGGTGACCAGCAGCTTGTCCTTCTTCAGCCCGAACTCCCTGGTGATCAGGTTCCAGGCAAGCTCTATGGCCCGCTCCTTGAAATAGTCGCCGAAGGAGAAATTGCCGAGCATCTCGAAGAAGGTCAGGTGGCGCGCGGTGTAGCCGACATTGTCGAGGTCGTTGTGCTTGCCGCCGGCGCGAACACTCTTCTGGGCGGTCGTGGCGCGCGAATAGGGCCGCTTCTCCAGACCGGTGAAAACGTTCTTGAACTGCACCATGCCGGCATTGGTGAACATCAGCGTCGGGTCGTTGCGCGGCACCAGCGGGCTTGACGCGACGACCTCGTGACCTTCCTTGCGAAAATAGTCGAGAAATGCCGACCGGATCTCGTTGACGCCACTCATGAATACTGCCTTTTCGAGAGAACCGCCGGATGCCGGCGGAAAATAGACATGGCCTTTTAGCGGTCGCACCGCAGCCTGTCCAGAAACACCAAATGGGCTCAAATCCCGGCGTTCACCAGCGCCTTGAAATGCGTCTGCCTCGCCGTCAAACGCGAACCGCCGGCCCTGGGCCGGCGGTTCGAAACGCATCGATTACGCAAACTCAAAATCAAAACATCAAATCGAAACCTGGCTGAGGCTCAGCGAGGCGTCGCTTGCCCTACATCACCCCAGCGTCGTCCTCGAAACCGTCGTCGCTGCTTTCGGAGCCGCCGTTCTCAAGGAATTTCTCAGCGATCAGTCCGGCATTCTGCCGTAGCGCCAGCTCGATCTCGCGCGCCGTGTCGGGATTGTCGCGCAGGAACAGTTTTGCGTTTTCGCGGCCCTGGCCAAGACGCTGCGAATTGTAGGAGAACCAGGCGCCCGACTTTTCGACCACGCCCGCCTTGACGCCGAGATCGACCAGCTCGCCGGTCTTGGAGACGCCCTCGCCATACATGATGTCGAACTCGACCACCTTGAAGGGCGGCGCCAGCTTGTTCTTGACGACCTTGACGCGGGTCTGGTTGCCGACGACCTCGTCGCGATCCTTGACCGAGCCGATGCGGCGGATGTCGAGGCGGACCGAGGCATAGAATTTCAACGCATTGCCGCCGGTCGTCGTCTCGGGCGAACCAAACATGACGCCGATCTTCATGCGGATCTGGTTGATGAAGATGACCATGGTGTTGGAGCGCGAGATCGAGGCGGTGAGCTTGCGCAGTGCCTGGCTCATCAGGCGGGCCTGCAGGCCGGGCAGCGAATCGCCCATCTCGCCTTCGATTTCCGCCCGCGGCGTCAACGCCGCCACCGAATCGACCACCAGCACGTCGATGGCGCCGGAGCGCACCAGCGTGTCGCAGATCTCCAGCGCCTGCTCGCCGGTATCGGGCTGCGAGATCAGCAGGTTTTCGAGATCGACGCCGAGCTTGCGGGCATAGACCGGGTCGAGCGCGTGCTCGGCATCGACGAAGGCGCAGATGCCGCCCTTCTTCTGGGCTTCGGCCACCGTGTGCAGCGCCAGCGTCGTCTTGCCCGAGCTTTCCGGCCCGTAGATCTCGACGATGCGGCCGCGCGGCAGGCCGCCGACGCCAAGCGCGATGTCCAGCCCAAGCGAGCCGGTCGGCACCGTTTCGATCTCGACGACCTGCTCGTTCGCGCCGAGCCGCATGATCGAGCCCTTGCCGAAGGCACGCTCGATTTGCGACAGCGCCGCATCCAGAGCCTTTGATTTGTCCACCGCTTTGTCCTCTACAAGCCGCAAAGAATTCTGAGCCATGATACATCACCCCGTGGTCGTCAATGGAGGCCGGACAATCCCGCAATCCTTAAAAGAATGTACCTCATTTGTTCTCATTTGTCAATGAGCACCAAGGGTTTGAAAAATAACGCATATCCCTATTTGTTCTATTTTTGTTTCGCAATTATTGCTTCCGATGTGTCTCGCCTCGCATGCGGCGCCGTTGCCGTCACCAACCGAATCGGACCCGCGATTGCAGGGTTCCGCCCGGCGACCTAGTCTCCCCCGGGCAACAGCTAAAGGGCATTTTGACGGCATGATCAAATCCCCGACGATCCTGGCCGTGGGCGGCGCCTATATCGAGCGGCGCGGCCGGGTTGCCGGCGCCTTCGTGCCGGCCGCTTCCAACCCCGGCACGATGCGCGAGCATGTCGGCGGTGCCGTCTTCAACGCCTTGCGCTGTGCGGTGCGACGCGGCGTCTCGGCCTCGCTGCTTTCGGTGCGCGGCGGCGATGCCCTTGGCGACACGGTTTTACGCGCCGTCACCGAGGCCGGCGTTGCCGACCTGTCGGCGGTGTTCCTCGACCGAGCAACGCCAAGCCATACGATGCTGATCGACAGCGACGGCGGGCTGATCGCCGGCCTTGCCGACATGGTGCTCTACGAGCTGGCGCTTCCCAAGCAGATCCGCCGTGCCAAGGTGCGGGAAGCGATCGGTTCGGCCGACGCGGTGCTGTGCGACGCCAACTTGCCGTCGACCGCGCTGGAGCGGCTGGCGGCACTCGCCGCCGGCAAGCCGGTGTTTGCGCTTGCGGTCTCGCCCAACAAAGCGGCGCGGCTGACGCCGGTGCTCGACCGTCTGGCGATGGCCTTCATGAACCGGCACGAGGCCGGCGTGCTCGCCGGCGTCCAAATCGATCAAGGCATCGTCGACGGCCTGAGACGCGCCGGGCTGAAAAGCGGCGTGATCACCGCCGGCGACGAACCAGTGCTCGGTTTCGACGAATTGAGCGCGTTCTCGATCTCGCCACCGCCGCTGCAAAAGCGGACCGATGCTGCCGGCGCCGGCGACGCATTGGCAGGCGCCACGATCGCTGCCCTGCTGCGCGGCCTGACGCTGCGCGCGGCACTGCGCGAAGGCATTGCCGCAGCGATGCTCGTCGTCGAGAGTGCCGCCTTCACCAGCGCTGGCTTTGCCGAAGCGCTGGCGCTCGTGCCCGAGGCGCGGGACCTGGCGTGAAATGCGGCCCGGAATTGCCGAAGCATGACGCAGCCTATTTGCCGGCGCGCCGTCCTGCCTCGTAGGCGCGACGCGCCCAGATCGCCATCTCGTCGGGATCGTCGAACGCGCTGTCGGGAACGCTCCAATAGGGCATCGACACGAGCTTGCCGTGGCGCGAGCCGGTATAGGTCCATTGCCGGCAGCCGGCCGCTTCGAAATCGGGCGCGCTTTCGGCGTCGGCCTTCAGCATCAATTCGCCACGGATGACGATGGCGACGATGACGCCGTCGAAATAGATGCCCTTGCCGCCGAACAGCTTGCGGATGCTGACCGGGCCGAGGCCTTCGAAAAGCTCTTCTATGCGCTCGTTGTCCATGCGGCGATCATGTCACCCGGATTTCCCCTTGTCATCGCCGCAACCGGCGCCATCCTGACAAAGTGCAAATCACTTTCGTCGGAGTTTCTCATGCCGCTTCTGCTCAAAGGGTCCTGCCGGTGCAATGCCGTGCGTTTCGAGGTGGAAAGCCACACGCCGGTGCCGTTCATGCTGTGCTACTGCTCGATCTGCCGCAAGCAGCAGGGCGGCGGCGGTTTTGCCATCAATCTCGGCGCCGATTACGAGACGCTGAAAATCCAGGGCAAGCGCCATCTCGGCGTCTTCCGTGCCGAGATCGAGGACGACGAGCACCCGCAACGCGAGATCTCGACGGGCGAGCGGAACTTCTGCACGAAATGCGGGACGGCACTCTGGCTCTACGATCCGACCTGGCCGGAGCTGGTGCATCCGTTCGCCTCGGCTGTCGACACAGACCTGCCGAAACCGCCGGAGAAGGTGCATCTGATGCTGAAATACAAGGCGAATTGGGTCGAGCCGGATATCGGCAAGGGCGACAAGGTTTTCGATGTCTACCCGGAGGAGTCGATCGCCGACTGGCACAAGCGAACGGGGATGTGGGTGGATTAGCGTTCTTCTCCCCGTCGCTATACGGGGAGAAGATGCCGGCAGGCAGATGAGGGGCGGCGCGAACTTGCGAGAGCAGGCTCTGCCCCTCATCCGGCCCTTCGGGCCACCTTCTCCCCGTATAGTGACGGGGAGAAGGAAAGCCTCAGGCCGAAGCGCGTGCTTCGGCCAGTGCCTTCAGATCAGCCGGCTTCAAATCGACCGATTCGCCGCAGCCGCAGGCCGAGCTCTGGTTCGGATTGCGGAAGGTGAAGCCGGTGCGCAGCGTCGTCTGCTCGAAATCCATCTCGGTGCCGAACAGGAAAAGTGCCGCCTCCGGCGCGACATAGACATGGGCGCCGTCGCGCTCGATGTGGTCGTCCTTGGTGTTGGGCTTGGTCACCAGATCGACCGTATATTCCATGCCGGCGCAGCCGCCCTTCTTGATGCCAAGGCGAATGCCATGCGCATTCTCACGGGTCGCGACGATCTCGCGCACCCGGTCGGCAGCCTTTTCGGTCATCGTGATGACGGCAAAGCGTCCCATTTCATTCTCCACGTTCGCGCGGGTTCAAGGCCTGCCGAATGATTCCTCACCTAAAATGGTGAAGTTTTGTATCCGGCGCAAGTGCGCCAGCCTCTGGCTGGTCGGATGCTAGTACCAGCCAACCGCCACCTGCGCCTCTTCCGACATGCGGTCGGGCGACCATGGTGGGTCGAAGGTCATGTTGACCTCGACGCCGGAGACGCCTTCGACGGCGCCGACGGCATTCTCCACCCAGCCCGGCATTTCGCCGGCCACCGGGCAGCCCGGCGCGGTCAGTGTCATGTCGATCTTGACCGAGCGGTCGTCCTCGATGTCGATCTTGTAGACCAGGCCGAGCTCGTAGATGTCGGCCGGGATTTCCGGGTCGTAGACCGTCTTCAGCGCCGAGACGATGTCGTCGGTCAGCCGCGCCAATTCTTCGGCCGGAATGGCCGATCCGGAGACCACCGCATTGGTGGCCGTTTCGGAAGTGGTCTCGGCGGTATGGCCGGCATCATCCATGATCGTCACCCGAAGAACTTGCGCGCTTTTTCCAGCGCATCGGCCAAAGCATCGACTTCGGCCCTGGTATTATACATGCCGAACGACGCCCTGCATGTGGATGTTACGCCGAAGCGTTTCAACAGCGGCTGGGCGCAATGCGTGCCGGCGCGCACCGCCACGCCCTGCCGGTCGATGACCATCGACACGTCATGGGCGTGGATGCCCTGCAGCTCGAACGAGATGATGGCGCCCTTGCCGGGCGCATCGCCGAAGATGCGCAGCGAGTTGATGGCGCGCAGTTTTTGATGCGCATAATCCTTCAGATCGGCCTCGTGCGCGGCGATGCGCTCGCGGCCGATCTTTTCCATGTATTCCAGCGCGGCACCAAGCCCGATTGCCTGCACGATCGGCGGCGTGCCGGCCTCGAAACGGTGCGGCGGGTCGTTGTAGGTGACGATGTCCTGCGTCACCTCCTCGATCATCTCGCCGCCGCCCATGAACGGGCGCATGCGCTCCAGAATATCCTTCTTGCCATAGAGCACGCCGATGCCCGACGGGCCATAGACCTTGTGGCCGGTGAAGACGAAGAAATCGCAGTCGAGGTCCTGCACGTCGATCGGCATGTGCACGGCGCTCTGGCTGCCGTCGACCAGCACCGGAATGCCCCGGGCATGCGCGATGCGCACAATCTCCTTGATCGGCGTCACCGTGCCCAGCGCATTCGACATGTGGGTTATGGCGACCAGTTTTGTCCGGTCGGTCAGCCGCATTTCGAATTCCTCGATGTGGAAGACGCCGAGATCGTCGACCGGTACCCAGACCAGCTTCGCGCCCTGCCGCTCGCGGATGAAATGCCACGGCACGATGTTGGAATGGTGCTCCATGATCGACAGCACGATCTCGTCGCCTTCGCCGATATTCGGCATCCCGAAACCATAGGCGACCGTGTTGATCGCCGCCGTGGTGTTCGAGGTGAAGACGATGTTGTCGGTGCTCGGCGCATTGAGGAAACGGCGCACCGTCTCGCGAGCCTTCTCATAGGCGTCGGTCGCGGCATTCGACAGGAAATGCAGGCCACGATGGACGTTGGCATATTCCTGGGAATAGGCGTGCTGGATAGCGTCGAGCACCGCCTGTGGCTTCTGCGCCGAGGCGCCATTGTCGAGATAGACCAGCGGTTTGCCGTAGACTTGCCGCGACAGGATCGGGAAGTCGCGGCGGATCGCCTCGACGTCGTAGGGGATGTTTTCGACTTTCTGGTCCATCTCGAAGTCCTTGCCGCGCTGCCGCGTTCCTTCCCCTTTACCCGTGCGCCACGAACCAGTTGTCGAGTCTCGCTTCCAGCGCCTCGACGATGGCCTCGTCGTCCAGTTCCTCGATCACCTCGGCGACGAAGGCCTTGACCAGCAGGCCGCGCGCGGTCTTCTCGTCGATGCCGCGCGCCATCAGGTAGAACAGATGGCTGTGGTCGATCTCGGTGACGGTCGCGCCATGGCCGCAGACGACGTCGTCGGCGAAGATTTCGAGCTCCGGCTTGGTCGAGAACTCGCCGTCATCCGACAGAAGCAGCGTGTTGCAGGCCATCTTGGCGTTGGTCTTCTGCGCATATTGGTGGACGTTGATGCGGCCCTGGAAGACGCCGCGCGCCTTGCCGGTCACCACGTTTCGGATGACTTCGGTCGAGGCTGTGTGCGGTACGGCGTGGTCGAGCACCATAGTGACATCGGTATGGGTATCGCCGGCGAGCAGATTGATGCCGCGCAAGGTGAATTCGGCGCCCTCGCCGGTCGTCTTCACAACGACCTCCTGCCGGACAAGCTTGCCGCCGGCATTCATGATGAACAGCGTCAGCTTCGAATTCTTGCCGAGATGCGCCTTGAACTGGGCAAGATGCGTTGCCGTATCCGGCTGCTCCTGCACGACCAGCCATGTCACTTCGGCGCCCTCGCCAAGCAAAAGCTGGCTGACCGAGCTGACCAGCGCCGCCCCCTCGCCTGCCTGGCGTTCGACGATGACAGCGTTGGCGCCGGCACCGACACGGACGGCCAGGCGTACATGCGTCTGTCCACCGGCCTGCAAATTCTGCAATTCGAGCGGCTTGTCCAGTTGGGCACCGTCGGCGATGTCGACGAAATAGCCGTCGGCGACAAAGGCGGTGTTGAGCGCGCCGATGGCATCGTCGCTGCCATAGGAATCCAGCCCCGGGGCGATGCTGCCGTCGGTCAGCTTCTCCGATAGACGCTGTACCGTGACGCCCTCGACAGCAGCCCATTTCGCGCTCGAAACGCCGTTCAGTACCGGCAAAACCGAGGAGCCTTCGACGATCGGCGCAATGGCTTTCGCGACCGCTGCCGGATCGAAGTCCGGCACCGAGGTCAGCAGCCGGCGCAGGTCCGTATAGTGCCAGGATTCGATGCGCCGCGTCGGCAGGCCGCCCTTGATCGCCTCGATGGCGTCGTCGCGCTTCAGCATCACCGCGCCGTCGCCGGGCAGCAGCGACAGCCGCTCGCCGAAGGCGTCGATCAGCGCCGTTTCGGCTAATGTCCGCTGGGGTGTCGTGTGCATATTCATCAGTATCGCCTTGTTTGGCTTGCCTTCCGGGCCCGCTTGCATCTCACGCGGCTTGCCCGATCACGCCGGCATAGCCATTGGCCTCGAGGTCGAGCGCCAGCGACTTGTCGCCCGACTTGATCACCTGGCCCCTGTAGAGCACGTGCACCGTATCCGGGACGATGTATTGGAGCAGGCGCTGGTAGTGGGTTATGACGACAATGGCCCTATCCGGCGAGCGCAGCGTGTTGACGCCGTCCGCGACGATCTTCAGCGCATCGATATCGAGTCCGGAATCGGTCTCGTCGAGGACACACAGCTTCGGCTCGAGCAGCTTCATCTGCAGGATCTCGGCGCGCTTCTTCTCGCCGCCGGAAAAGCCGACATTGAGCGGCCGCTTCAGCATCGCCATGTCCATGTTGAGCGAGGCGGCAGCTTCCTTTACGCGCTTGAGAAATTCCGGGATCTTCAGCGGTTCCTCGCCACGCGCCTTGCGCTGCTCGTTCATCGCCACTTTCAGGAATTCCATCGTCGCCACCCCCGGTATTTCCATCGGATACTGGAAAGCGAGAAAGATGCCGGCGGTAGCGCGCTCGGCCGGATCCATGTCGAGGATCGACTGGCCGTTATAGAGGATGTCGCCCTCGGTGACCTCATAGTCCTCGCGGCCGGCGAGGATATAGGACAGCGTCGATTTTCCCGAGCCGTTCGGGCCCATGATGGCGGCGACCTCGCCGGCCCTGACCGTCAGGTTCAGGCCGCGAATGATCTCGGTGCCGTCGTCGACGATACGGGCATGGAGGTTTTTTATCTCAAGCATTTTTTGCAGTCTTTCAGTCGTATTGGATCGTGGCGTTAGCCGCTGAATGAATGTGTTACGTCAATCTCGCCTTCATGGACTCGTGCCCTCCTCAGACCAGAGGCCGGACCCGTCAATAAAGCCGAGCGCTTCCTTCCCGCCGCAGCCGAACCGACGTTTTACCGAACGCCGCGCGTCCAAACGCGAAACGCCCGACGCCCGCTGACTGCTAAGAAATTTTTCAACTTCGTCAGATGTCACGACCAAATCACGAGCCGGCTGGAGTTCGAGCCCATACCGTCCGCGAATCTCCTTGATCGTCTTAATCGGGTCTTCCCCACGAGCATTCTGTTCGCGCACAAACTCCTGCGCGTCGGTATGTGGGGATACGTCTCTGTCAACAAGGTTCATGGCGACGTTACTACCCTACGCTCCCCTCAAGGCTGATCCCGATCAGCTTCTGCGCCTCGACGGCGAATTCCATCGGCAGCTGCTGGATGACGTCCTTGACGAAGCCGTTGACGATCAGCGCGATCGCCTCTTCTTCGGGGATGCCGCGCTGCATGACGTAGAACTTCTGGTCCTCTGAAATCTTCGAGGTGGTGGCCTCGTGCTCGAACTGCGCGGTCGAATTCTTGGCTTCCATGTAGGGCACGGTGTGTGCGCCGCACTGATCGCCGATCAGCAGCGAGTCGCAATTGGTGAAGTTGCGGGCGTTGGTTGCCTTGCGGTGCGCCGAGACCTGGCCGCGATAGGTGTTCTGCGAGTAGCCGGCGGCGATGCCCTTGGAGATGATGCGGCTCGACGTGTTCTTGCCGAGATGGATCATCTTGGTGCCGCTGTCGACCTGCTGGTAGCCGTTCGAGACGGCGATCGAATAGAACTCGCCGCTGGAATCGTCGCCGCGCAGGATGCAGCTCGGATATTTCCAGGTGATGGCCGAGCCGGTCTCGACCTGCGTCCACGAAATCTTCGAGCGATGGCCACGGCAGTCGCCGCGCTTGGTGACGAAATTATAGATGCCGCCCTTGCCCTCGGCGTCGCCGGGATACCAGTTCTGCACCGTCGAATATTTGATCTCGGCATCGTCGAGCGCGATCAGTTCGACCACCGCGGCGTGAAGCTGGTTCTCGTCGCGCTGCGGCGCCGTGCAGCCTTCGAGATAGGAGACGTAAGCCCCCTCCTCGGCGATGATCAGCGTGCGCTCGAACTGGCCGGTATTCTTCTCGTTCATGCGGAAATAGGTCGACAATTCCATCGGGCAGCGCACGCCCTTGGGCACGAAGACGAACGAACCGTCGGTGAACACGGCCGAATTCAGCGTTGCGTAGAAATTGTCGGAGGTCGGCACGACAGAACCGAGATATTTCTTCACCAGTTCCGGATGCTCGCGGATCGCTTCCGAGATCGAGCAGAAGATGACGCCGGCCTGCGCCAGCTCCTTCTTGAAAGTCGTGACGACGGAGACGGAATCGAACACCGCATCGACGGCGACGCGGCCCGACTTGTAGACGTTGTCGCTGGCTTCCTCGAGCTCCGAGGCATCGGTCTTCTGCACGCCGGCGAGGATTTCCTGTTCCCTGAGCGGAATGCCGAGCTTCTCATAGACCTTCAGCAGTTCGGGATCGACCTCGCTGAGCGAAGTCGGCCCCGGCGTGCTCTTGGGCGCGGCGTAATAGTGGAGGTCCTGGAAATCGATTTTGGGATAGTGGACGCGCGCCCATTTCGGCTCGTCCAGCGTCAGCCAGCGGCGATAGGCTTCCAGGCGCCATTCCAGCATCCAGGACGGCTCGTCCTTCTTCGCCGAAATGAAGCGGATAATGTCTTCGCTCAGGCCCTTGGGGGCCTTGTCCATCGCGATTTCGGTCTGGAATCCGTATTTATACTGGTCGACATCGATCTTTCGAACTCGATCGATCGTCTCCTGCACAGCAGGCATCAGCGTTCTCCATCCACGCCGGGGTCAAGGCCCGGCAGTTTTCAAACTATGGCACCGCAAACGAGCACCCATCAGGCACCCGAGGCGGCGTAAGTTTCATATAGTGCGTTCATGCCAGAAATTCACCCGGCCAAATTCGAACGCACGGCTCTACCAGGCCGCAAGGCCCTACATTTCGTCTGCCGCGCTCAGGCGGCTCGTTCCCTGCTTGCCTTTTCCTTACCGGCTTGGCGCGCGACGATCGTCGCCAGCGCCGAACGGAACAGCTCAATGTCTTCAGCGCTGGTCGCGTGGCCGATGGACACGCGCAACGCGCCGAGGCTGTCGCCATAACCCATGGCTTTCAGCACGTGACTCGGCCCTACTTTGCCCGACGAACAGGCCGATCCAGCCGACAGCGCCACACCGGCCAGGTCGAAGGCAATCTGCGCCGTCTCGGCCTTGATGCCGGCAATAGCGAAGAATGTCGTATTGGCAAGCCTTGGCGCGCCGGTCCCGAAGATTTCGGCGTCCGGAACAAGCGTTTTCACGATCGCCTCGATTTCGTCGCGACGCTGCCGCACCGTTTCGATCGTTTGCAAGCCGGCAGACGCCTCGCGCGCCGCCGCGCCAAACCCGGCGATCGCCGCCAGGTTTTCGGTGCCGCCGCGATGGCCTTTTTCCTGGCCACCGCCGCTGACCAGCGGTCTTGGCATCATCAGGTCCGAAGCCGCGACCATGGCGCCGACGCCCTTGGGGCCGCCGATCTTGTGCGAGGAAAGAAACAGATAATCACCGTAACCCGCTGACATATCGAGCGGAATGCGGCCGGCCGCCTGCACCGCATCGATAATCAGGATGCCACCCGCCGCCTTGACGATTTCGGCAATGCGGCCAACCGGCTGGATCACGCCGGTCTCGTTGTTGGCGGCGTGTATCGCCACCAGCGGCAAGCCTTCGGCCTTGTCATGCTGGGCGAGAGCCTCGGCCAAAACGTCGAGCCTGACGACGCCGTCGGTGTCGACGCCGATCCGTGTCACCTGCGCCGCTGGGAAACGCCCGCCGTTCAGCAGGCAAGGATGATCGGCCTCGGACACATAGAGCCGGCTCATACGGACAGCGCCGCGCCCCATTTGCCAGTCCGGCGTCAGCAGCGTCGAGGCCGCTTCCGTCGCGCCGGAGGTGAATACGACATGCTCGGCCCTGGCGTTGACCAGTCGCGCCACGTCGCGCCTGGCGTCCTCGATCAGCCGCCGTGCAGCGCGGCCCTCGGCATGAACCGAGGACGGGTTGGCGGCAACGTCGAGCGCAGCCACCACCGCCGCGCGCGCCGAGGCAAGCAGCGGCGCGCTGGCGTTGTAGTCGAGGTAGGCGCGTGCTCCGGCCATTTCCGTCCAACTGGTCCCTTCAAAAGCCGTTCCGCGAAGATAGCGCGTTATTTCCTTGAAATTGCAAGGCAAGACGTCCTATTTACGCGGCTTGCGGCGCGGGTGGCCGAGCCACAATTTTTGGCCGCCCAGTTTTGAACAATTCTAAACTAGCTTCTAGAAAGACGCTCGCCCTGCGTCAAGGCCAGAGGAAAAGTTGTTCCGGGCGCCGCGCAATTTATGCCAAGTGGAGTATTTCATGCCTGAGGTCATTTTCACCGGTCCTGCCGGCCGTCTGGAGGGTCGCTATCAGCCCTCGAAGGAAAAGAGCGCGCCGATTGCCATCGTCCTGCACCCGCACCCCCAGTTCGGCGGGACGATGAACAACAAGATCGTCTACGACCTCTTCTACATGTTCCAAAAGCGCAATTTCACCACGCTGCGCTTCAATTTCCGCGGCATCGGCCGCAGCCAGGGCGAGTTCGACCACGGCACCGGCGAATTGTCCGACGCCGCCGCGGCGCTCGACTGGGTGCAGTCGCTGCATCCGGATTCCAAGAGTTGCTGGGTTGCCGGCTATTCGTTCGGCTCGTGGATCGGCATGCAGCTTCTGATGCGCCGGCCGGAGATCGAGGGCTTCATCTCGGTCGCGCCGCAGCCCAATACCTATGATTTCTCGTTCCTGGCGCCATGCCCGTCGTCCGGCCTGATCATCCACGGCGACGCCGACAAGGTCGCGCCGCCCAAGGACGTGCAGGGCCTGGTCGACAAGCTGCACACGCAAAAGGGCATTACCATCACCCAGAAGACCTTGCCCGGCGCCAACCATTTCTTTGCCAACCATGCTGAGCTTCTGATCGAGGAATGCGCGGACTATCTCGATCGCCGGCTGGCCGGGGAACTGTCCGACCCACGGCCGAAGCGGCTGAGATAATCGGCGATGTACCAACCGCCTCACTTCCAGGAAACACGGCCGGACGTCCTGCACGGGCTGATCCGGGCGCATCCGCTTGGCCTGCTGGTCTCGAACGGCGCCGAGGGGCCGGTCGCCAACGCGATTCCTTTTCTTCTAGACGCGGATGTGCCGCCGAACGGCAGGCTGCGCGCCCATTTGGCCAAGGCCAATCCGCAATGGCGGCTTTTGGCCGACAATCCCCTGGCGCCGGTACTGGTCGTCTTCCAGGGCGCCGATGCCTATGTGACGCCGTCCTGGTACGAGACCAAGCGTGAAACCGGCAAGGTGGTACCGACCTGGAACTACGCCATCGTCCAGGTGCGCGGCAGCGTCACGGTGATCGAAGACCAGGATTGGCTGGCCGAGCAGATTTCGGATCTGACGATGTCGCAGGAGGGCAGCCGCGCGGCGCCATGGGCGGTAACCGACGCGCCGGCACCCTTCATCCAGTCACAGATCAAGGGCATCGTCGGCCTGGAGATCGAAATCACCGCAATCAGCGGCAAATGGAAAGTCAGCCAGAACCGCCCGGCCGCCGACCGCGTCGGTGTCGCCGAGGGGCTCGAGAGCGAGACTGCCGATTCGGCCGACATGGTCCGGCTGGTAAGATCCTACGGCGGGCTGGACGGCAAGTAATCTGGATTGCTTGCTCGACCGGTTCAGGCCGGTGGCGGGCTCAATCGACCTTGGTCATCGCCGCCTTGCGCTCGTTGGCGATCAGCCAGAGATTGCGGATATAGATCAGCAGGCCCATGGCCTGGCCGGCGATGAACACCGGATCCTGACGCTGGATGGCGTAGACCAGCAGCAGGCCGCCGCCGAACAGCGAAAAGAACCAGAAGGCGATCGGCACGACGCTGCGCTTGGCCTTTTCCGACGCCACCCACTGCACCAGAAAGCGCATGGTGAAGAAGAACTGGGCGACGAAGCCAAGCAGAACCCAGGCATCGAATTGCTTGACGAAAACATCGTGAAGCCAGGTCGCCAATTCCTGAAGCACGTTACCCATGCCTGATTTCCTCTACTTTGGGCATTCTGCGGCGCCTGCGGCGCAGCCACCAGACGCCGGCAAGATCGAGCACGCCCTGCAGGCCGCGATCGAAGATGCCGTAATTCGATTTGCCGTGACGGCGGGAGCGGTCGACGACATCGCAATGGACGACGCGGTAGCCCTCCTGGATGACCAGCGCCGGAACAAAGCGGTGGGTGCCGTCGAAGAACGGCAATTTCCGCAAAATGTCGGTGTAGATCGCCTTGAGGCCGCAGCCGGTATCCCGCGTCTCGTCGTGCAGGATGGCTTTTCTCAGCCCGTTGGCGAAACGCGACGCCAGTTGCTTGATCTTGCTGTCGCGGCGCTTCAGACGCTGTCCCTGCGCGGCCCCGACTTCGGGACCAGCCTGCCGCAACGCGTCGATCAACACTGGGATATAACCGGGGTCGTTCTGGCCGTCGCCGTCGATGGTGGCGACGATATCGCCGCGCGCCGCCCAGGCGCCCGAGCGCACCGAGAGCGACTGGCCGGCGGATTTTTCATGCCTGAGATGGCGCAGCGGAAACCGGCGAAGCGCTGCCTCTGCGGCAAGCACCGAAGGCGTTTCGTCGGTCGAGCCGTCGTCGACGACGATGACCTCGAAGTCGCGCCCGGCCATGGCGGTGCCGATCTCGTCGAGCAGAAGCGGCAGGTTCGCCGCCTCGTTCCGGCAAGGAATGACGATGGATATCTCCGGCATCTCGACTCTGTCATAGGATATGGCATTCGATCGATGCCGTGCGGTCCAGCGGATGAGACCCGTTGGCGGCGCCTCATTACGCCAGCCGAAACGATGACGCAAGCAGGCCGCACGCTTGGGGTTGTCCCTTCTCCCCTTGTGGGAGAAGGTGGCCGCGCGAAGCGCGGTCGGATGAGGGGTGTTCCAGCTTGGCAACGACGGCACTCCGTCCAACACCCCTCAACCGTCTTGGCGCTGCGCGCCAATCCACCCACAAGGGGAGAAGGCAAGAGGGTGTCGCAAAACCGGATTCCACTTTTGCTGATCGCGCTTGAGTGCTAAACGCCCGCCTTCATGCATAGCCGAGCCGCATTCGGCCGGAAGCTTTTCGGGAAAGAAAATGTCCGCCTTCAAATCCGATTTCCTGCGCACGATGGGCGAGCGCGGTTTCATCCACCAGACCTCCGACGATGCCGGCCTCGACCAGCTTTTCGCCACGGAAACGGTGAGCGCCTATATCGGCTTCGACGCCACCGCCAGGAGCCTGCATGCCGGGTCGCTGATCCAGATCATGATGCTTTACTGGCTGCAGCAGACCGGCCACCGGCCGATCGCGCTGATGGGCGGCGGCACCTCGATGATCGGCGATCCGTCGTTCAAGGACGAGGCGCGCAAGCTTTTGACGCCGCAGGACATCGAGGACAATCTCGCCGGCATCCGCCGCAACTTCACACCCTACCTCAAATTTGGCAGCGGCCCGAACGACGCCGTCATGATCAACAATGCCGACTGGCTGATGGACATCAACTACGTCAATTTCCTGCGCGATGTCGGCCGGCATTTTTCGGTTAACCGCATGCTGGCCTTCGATTCGGTCAAGCTCCGGCTGGATCGCGAGCAGTCGCTGTCGTTCCTCGAATTCAACTACATGATCCTGCAGGCCTACGACTTCGTCGAGCTCTACAAGCGCCTCGGCTGCCGGTTGCAGATGGGCGGCTCCGACCAGTGGGGCAACATCGTCAACGGCATCGATCTCGGCCATCGCATGGAAGGCGCGCAGCTTTATGCGCTGACGACGCCGCTGCTCACCACCTCCTCAGGCGCCAAGATGGGCAAGTCGGCCTCGGGCGCGGTCTGGCTCGATGCGGAGATGCTGAGCCCGTACGAGTTCTGGCAATACTGGCGCAACACCGAGGATGCCGACGTCGGCCGTTTCCTGAAGCTCTACACGACCCTGCCACTCGCCGAAGTCGCACGCCTCGAACGGCTCGGCGGCTCGGAGATCAACGAAGCCAAGAAGATCCTCGCCACCGAAATCACCGCCATGCTGCATGGCCGCGAGGCGGCGGAGGAGGCAGCTAGGACGGCAGAAGCGCTTTTCGAAAGAGGTCAGTCAACCGAGTCATTGCCGACAGTAACCATCGACAAAGGACAGGATGACAAATGGCAATTTGGCAGGTCGAATGCAGCAATTGCCGTCGCGTCGGGACTTGTGCCGTCCAATTCGGAAGCTCGGCGCAA
The DNA here is from genome assembly GCF_040322175.1 of Mesorhizobium sp. M0185. NCBI lineage: Bacteria > Pseudomonadati > Pseudomonadota > Alphaproteobacteria > Hyphomicrobiales > Phyllobacteriaceae > Mesorhizobium > Mesorhizobium sp. M0185. The sequence continues at coordinate 68,128 of NZ_JAMYSY010000020.1, forward strand.
GATGGCGGAAGGTGCTCTACGAATCAATGACAGGGTCGTCACCGACCCGAACGAAATTGTCTTGTGGACCGACCTGTACGAAAACACCGGAGCATTCAAAGTTCAGTTGGGAAAGAAGAAGGTCATTCTGGTACGGCCGGTCTGACCTCTGCTGAGGCTCAGGTGAGACCGAGCCGGCGACGGGCACAAGCAATGGATCGCTGCATTCCTCGGCAACTGTAACGGCATGGATCCTAGGGTCTCCGCGACGTCGCTTCGCTCCTGCTGCGCCCTAGGATGACGAAGGCATGGTGGCTCAAGGCTAGTCGCGGATGTCGGAGAGCGAGGCGGTCGCGTGGCGGCCGATGGCAAACGCGACCTTCGAGATTGGCTGAAGTCTCCCCTCGCTTCGTCATCCTAGGGCGAAGCAGGAGCGAAGCGACGTCGCGGAGACCCTAGGATCCATGCCGTTACCTCTAGGCGGTGCTACGCTGAACAGCACTTCACCCGGCCTTTTTGGCGCCACCCGCCTACCCTACCCGCCTCAGCGATACTCGAAGATCGACCGGAAAATCCCGGGCGCTATCACCGATAGCGGATTTACCTCCAGGTTCGGCTTGTTGGCGTTGCCCTTGAGCCTGTAGGTGACGCCGATCAGGCCGCGGTCGCGGCCGTTGCCGAGCAGTGCGCCGATCAGCGGCAGTTCGCCGAAGATGCGGTTTACGCCGTAGGCCGGCATGAACGTGCCGGTCATGTCCATATTGTTGTTCTGGTCGTAGAGCGTGCCCTGGAAGGTGGTGCCGATGCGCGAGCCGCGCAGCACGCCGTTGCGCAGCTTGAGATAGCCGCTGCCCTTATCGATCTCGCTGAAACCGCGCTCGAACTTCACCCTCGACGTGTCGAGATTGCCTTTGACCGCCTCGTTGAGGCTGCGGTTGTCGCCAGCCGGCGTCGTCGACACGATCGAGGCGAGCTTCGGCTCGTTGACGATAAAGAAGTTCTTGGCGTCGACCTGGCCTTTCATCGGACCGTCGCCGGCGCCGGTGAGCGCCAGCGTGATCGAGCCGCCTTCCATATGCTCGTAGATGTTGAGGAAGCGCAGTATGGCGCCGGCGTCGGCCGACTTCATGTTGAGCGTGCGCAGGCCGCCGCCGGTCGTGTTGCTGATGGTGATGGCGGCTCCCGAACTTGCCGTGGCGCTCACCTTGAGCCCGTTCACCCGGGACCCTGCGGCGCTGTAGTCGAGTTTCAGATTCGACAGCACCTCGTCGTGGAAGCCGGTCAGGGAGCTGACGTCGGCGCTGACCGAGATCGCATCGACGCCGGTGGTCTTGGTGGCGGTATCGACATCGGACGTGAATTGCTTGATCAGCGAGCGTGCGTCCAGCGCGCTGCCGCTGACCTCGACCGCATAGGCCTTGCCCGACCGCTTCACCGAGACGGCGACGTCGTCGCCCCTGTTCAAGGTGACCTTGCTGAACCGGGCCGAGGACAAGGCGCCCTTGACCAGCACCGCGCTGCCGTCGATGGAAAAGGTCTTGCCATCGAGTTCGAAATTGGAGAGCGTCGTGGTGTCGCCGGTCTTCGCCATGGCGAAGACGACCTTGGCGGGAATGCCAGGCCCCTTGCTCCAGCCGGCCCAGGGGATGTCCAGCCTGGCATTGGTCAGGTCGGCCGACACGTTCTGGTTGCCGGTGCCACTCTTGTCGATCGCCACCTTGATGGTTCCGGAAAGCAGCGTCGACAGGCCAGGCATGGCGGTGGCGCGCGTCTTGTCGTCGAGCACCAGCGCCACTTTACGACTGCGCGGCGGGCCGCCATCCCTGAGCGGCTCGATCAGGTCGAGCTCGGCCGGAATGCCGTTGAGCAGCGCCTTCGCCGAGATCACCGCCCGGTCGGGCGCGACCGTGATCGAGCCGTCGGCATGGCTGACTGTCTGGCCCTCGAACGGCTTGCCCAGCGACAGGTCCTTGTAGTCGAGCGCCACCAGCCAATCGAGTTTGGACGAGTCGACACCGGACTGCAGCGGAATATCAGCCTTGACGTGGCCGGTCACCGTGCCGGACAGGTCGTCCGGCAGCAGGCCGACATGGCGCATGGCATTGATCGGGTCAAAGGATGCCAGCTCGGCGATTGCCGGCGCCTCGCCGGCGACATCGATGTCGAGCGCGCCGATCACCGGCGGATGGTTCGCCGCCTTGACGGTGAGCGTGCTGTTGCTCGCCGCCACCGTGCGGCCGCTCGGCATATAGACGCTGCCCGACGACAGCGCGACGTCGACGTCGTTGCCGTGGAAGCCGACGACGCCAACGGCATCGCGGATCGGCGGAATGCGGCCGGCCGTGTCGAAGCGCGATCCTTCGACCTGGAATCGGCCGAACACTTCATCGGCGGAAAGCGGCACGCCGTTGCCGAGCCGTCCGGGCACGACCTGGAACTGCAGGCTGCCATCGACGACGCGGCCGCCGAACAGGTTCTTAAGCACCCACAGCCTGGCATTGCGCGCCGAAAACCATGGCCATAATTGCTTGACGTGCGAGACCGGCATGTCGTGGACATTGAGCGCGACCGATATGCCCGGCGCCTGGTTGGCGACGAATGAAACCGAAGCCGTGCCCAGCACTTCGCTGCCCGGTCCGGACCGGACGCCGATCTGCTCGGCGACCAGCTTTTGGCTGGTCGGCTGGTAGACGCCGGCGATACGGGCAATGAAGCTGAGTGCCGGCTCCGGCGAATCGGAAGGCGCCAGGGTCGAACCGTCGCTGGTCAGGTCGTAACGATAGGATGGCTCCTCGCCCGCTGCGCCGGTAGCCGGCTTCGGCCCGATCGAACCGGCGAAATCGAAGGTCGAGCGGCCGGTTTTCACCAGCAAACTGTCGACCTGGATTTTGTTCGACCCGGCGACGAGTGTTGCATCGAGATCGATGTCGGCCGGAAGCAGGCCGCGCGAACCGAGATCGAGCACCGATCCGGTCAGTGACAGGGCAGCGGTCAGCCGCGAACCGTTGTCGCCGGTCCCTTCCGACCCCGCCAGCTTCAAGGCGATCGCACCCAATTTGCCACCTGCCGCAGTGTCGGCGTCCGCTGCCTGGATGCTGGCGTCCAGCGTGGTGATGCGTCGCGTCGCCGGATCGCGGGTGGCGGAAGCGGCGATGGTAAGCGCCCTGCCGTCGACATCCGCGTCGGATGAAAACTCCATGCTTCCCGGTCCCGACTGCGAGACGGAGGCGTCGGCGATGGTGACCGACTTGACCGATCCGGTCTCGGGCAGTGCCAGTTCGACGTTGCGCAGATCGATCTGGCGCATCGAATCCTCGCGCACCGCGTCGAGCGCGCGGTTGAGGTTGGCGAAGACGGCGGCGGAAAGTTTTTCCGGATCGATGAGGCCGTCCTGGTTGCGCAGCTCGGCCGTCCAGTCGCCGCCGGACGGCATTGCCGCCATGACGATGTGCGCGTCGGAAATCCGGGCGCTGGTCAGCCGTACCTCGCCCGAAAGCAACGGGATCAGCCGGATGCCGAAGCGGACCCGGCCGGCATCGGCCATTGGCTTTCCGTCGGCGGTCTTGAGGCTGACGTCGCTGACCTGCAGCGCAATGAAGCTCGACCCGTCAAGCGTCAGCCGTGCCGGCCCGACGGCAACGTCGACATCGAAGCCGGCCAATTTCTCGATTGCCGTTTCAGCTTCCGCGCGAAGCCGCTCCGAGCCGAAGCCGGACACGCCGATCGCGTAGACGCCGGCGGCAGCCAGCAGCACAAGGGCGACAAGGCCGGCAAACAGCCGCGCCATCAAACGGACGCCGCGACCGATCGACGCCTGGCCGAGCGGCGGGACGCGGCACGCGGACGGAAAGGTTCCCAGGTCGGTGATCTCGTCACGCCTGAACCTGATCTTCTCGTGCTGCGGTAGCTCCTGATCCACGCAATCTTCCGTTGAAACGAATTCGATCGTGGACGAATCCCCGCTCGACATTATATCGGTGCAGCCTGGCGCGTAACTTCAAACAAGGGCATCGGTATGGCTGACCTCGACATGGGCGATGTTGCGCCGCAGTTCGATCTTCCGCGCGACGGCGGCGGTTCACTCAGCCTCGCCGCATTGCTGGGAAAACCCATCGTACTCTATTTCTACCCACAGGACGACACCACAAGCTGCACCAACGAGGCGATCGGCTTTTCGCAGTTGAAGCCGGAGTTCGAAAAGGCCGGCGCTGTCGTCATCGGGCTCTCGCCGGACAGCGTCAAGAAACACGACAAATTCAAGGCGAAATACGATCTGAGCGTCAACCTTGTCGCCGACGAAGAGCGCAAAGTGATCGAGGCTTACCATTTGTGGGTGGAAAAGAAGCTCTACGGCCGCACCTATATGGGCGTCGAGCGGGCGACGTTCCTGATAGGCCGGGACGGACGCATCGCCAGGATCTGGCGCAACGTCCGCGTCAAGGGGCACGCCGAAGAGGTGCTGGAGGCGGTTCACGCCCTTTGAGAGCTGCGCCAGGCCGCTGCAATTCGATACCCGTTTTGCGCGAAGACCTTTGCCTGTCATTCGATCCGGCAAAACTTTGTTAACCCTAATAATGTGTAATCAGGCTCGTCGTTGGTGTCGTAACGAAAGCTTGGTCCCGTGAACGTAGCCAGTCAGTCAGCGGTCTTCGGCAGACGCAGAGAGCCCCACACGGTCATCATCGCCCGGGGCGACCAGATAAGGCATTTCACCATACGCCCGTGGCTGGCTGCATTTTGCGGCTCGGCGCTGGCGGCGGTCGTCATCGGCTACCTGCTGGCGACCTCTTATCTGGTGCTGCGCGACGATCTGATCGGCGCCACGACGGCGCGGCAGGCGCGCATGCAGCAGGCCTACGAAGACCGCATCTCGGCACTGCGCAGCCAGGTCGACCGCATCACCAGCCGCCAGCTACTCGATCAGCAACTGATGGAAACCAAGGTCAGCGAGCTGCTGGAACGGCAGAGCCAGCTCAGCCTGCGTCACGGCCGTCTCGGCCCGATCCTCGAACGAGCCGAAAACGAGGTCGCAACGCCGCCGGTGCCGGCGGCAAAGCCGGACGAACATGCCGACGCGACCGGCAGCATCCAGCCGACGGCCTATTCCGTCGCCAGCCTTGCCGCCCCCCTTGCCGCTCCTGTGGGCGTTGACGACACCAGGCCGTTCTCGCTGTGGTCGACCCGCGCCGATCCGCTGCCGAGCGAAAGCGCGGCCGACCGGGCAGACAAGCTCTTCGTTTCGATCAACAACTCGCTGAAGGCCATAGAGAGCCAGCAGCTCACCCGCATCGCCACACTTGCCGACAATGCCTACAAGAGCGCCGACGCGATCTCGCAGGCGCTCGAGGCCGCCGGCCTGCCCGTCGATAGCGAATTCGAAAAGAGCGACGTCGGTGGCCCGCTGATACCACTCGACAGCTCGTTGGTCTTCGACAGCAAGGTCAAGGAGTTGGACGAGGCTCTTGACGCGCTGGATCATCTTAAAAAGGAAGCGCGCCGGCTGCCGCTCGCCAACCCCGCCCCCGGCCGCAGCGTTACCAGCCCATTCGGCGTGCGCACCGACCCCATCCTCGGCACGGCCGCCTTGCATTCCGGCATGGATTTCAGGGCGCCGATCGGTATGCCAGCCAAGGTCACGGCAGCCGGCGTTGTCGTCAAGGCCGGCTGGAACGGCGGCTACGGCCGCATGATCGAGGTCGACCACGGCAACGGTTTTGTGACGCGTTACGGGCATCTCAGCGAAATCGACGTCGCCGTCGGCCAGAAGCTCGATGCCGGAGACATCATCGGCAAGACCGGCAACAGCGGCCGCTCGACCGGCCCGCACCTGCATTACGAGGTTCGCCACAATGGCGAGGCAATCGACCCGCTACGGTTTCTGACGGTCGGCAAGAAGGTCGAGCGGTATCTGTAGAGCCGGCGATTCATTCGGCGTGAAGCCTGGCGCGCGGCCAACCGCCCGCCAGGCAATATCAAAGATAGATCGCTTTCAGCCCTCAGCAGCAGCCATGAACGCGCCGAGCCGCCGGTTGAACGGCTCACCGGTCTGCTGAACGCTGTGCCCCGCGCCGGCGATCACGGCACGATCGGCACCAAGCACGTTTTCGAGCACGTCGCAGACGGCGTCGAATGCTGCGCTGTGCCCGCCGGATACCACCAGTTTCGGGAACGGCGCATCGGCAAGTTGCCGAAGCGGAATTTCGGCCTCCCATGGCCCGCGTTCGACGACGAGCATGGCCGCGCCTTGCGCGAGTGGGGGCGGCAGCGGGTCTGGCAATTGTATCGCCGAGCCGACCAGATGGAGGAACTGGCGCAAGAAAAGCGCGGGGTCGTCGCGGGGTCCGCTTTGCCAGTGGGTCTTCAGGCGCGTCACGAGTTCATTCACGGCAACGTCCCCGCGCGCAAGGTCAAAGGCCGGCGGCTCGATCACCGTGAGCGAACGGATTGCTCGCGGGCGCATCGCTGCTGCAAGAAGAGAGATGACGCCGCCATAGGAATGCCCGACCAGATGGACGCGGCTTTCGTCCCAGAGGTCATGCGTCCGATCGAGGAATCCGGCGACCAGTCTGGCGTCGACGACGAAATCCTCGCGTTCGGCAGGGGAACTTGATCCGTATCCAGGCCGGTCGACCACAACCAGCTTCCAGCGCTCCGCAAGCGGTAGCTGCGCGGACCATGTCATCATGCCGTTCGTGACGCTGCCGTGGACGAACAGAACCGGCGGCCCGTCGCCCCGCACCTCATAGCCGAGATCAATCCCGTCGAGGGTCAACTTCGGCATCGCATCTCCTCCCGCAGACCGGCGAGAGGAAGTATGCTCCCTGCAACGGAAAGGCGCAACGAACTCCGATCCCTGGCCGGCTCACAACCGGTTCCGAAATGGGCTTCAGGGCGCTGATCGGATTGCCGGCCAAGGTGATGCCTGGCTCCCGTCCAGCCGGTGGCGCTTCATACTGGAAAATTGCCAGAGTTGGCCCATCCGCCGGCGGGCGCGAATTCGCCGGCGTTAGAAGGACCTTGGCCACAGGCGAATTATTTTTGAATTCCATTTGACTGAATAAATCTTCAGTGCCAGTCTGGCCTCTCTCGAGGGCACAAGGCATGGCACTGCGGGGAACCAATCAGGAGTTCGGGCGGCCGTATAACCGGCGCATCGTGCTCGAATCCATCCGCCTTCACGGACCGATCGCCCGCGGCGACATTGCCAGGCGGGTCGGGCTCACCGTGCAGACGGTGTCTACCATCGTTCGCGAGCTGGAAGAGCACGGTTACGTGTTGTCGCTGCGCGAAGAGCCCAAGGGGCGCGGCCTGCCACCGGCAACGCTGCGCATCAATCCGGAAGGCGGCTATGCCGTCGGCATCCACGTCACCCCGCTGGGTATCAATGCCGCCCTGATCAACCTAAGCGGCGATGTTATCGAGAGCACCTACCGCGAAGCCCCAAATGCAACGCCCGACCACGCTTTCGAGCTGATCGGCGCCATGGTGCTCGAATTGACGGCATTGCGGCCCGGCGGCCGCGTTCTCGGCATTGGCATGGCGCTGCCCGGACCGTTCGGCGTGGAGTCCATGAGCTTTGTCGGGCCGACCACCATGACCGGCTGGAAGGATGTGGCGCTGCGCGAGCGGCTGGCCGCCTCGACCGGACTGCCGGCCTTTTTCGAAACCGATATGGCGGCGGCTGCTATCGGCGAGCGCCTCTACGGCCTCGGAACGGCATATTCCGAGTATTACTATCTTTATTTCGGCGTCGGTCTCGGCGGCGTCATGGTGCATGACGGGGCGGCATTGCGCGGCGCCTGGGGAAACGCCGGTGAAATCGGCCACATTCCCGCGGTGCCGGGCGGCGAGCCCTGCCCCTGCGGCAATCGCGGCTGCCTCGAACGGTATCTCTCGCTCGAGGCGCTGCGGCGCCGCAACATCGCCGACGCCGAGTGGGTGAGCGAGATTGCACCGATCTTCCGCAACGCCGTCACCATCATCGAAAACTTGTTCGATCCCGAAACCATCATCCTCGGCGGGCTGGCGTCCACCGACCTGCTCGAAAGGCTTGCCGGCGCGGCCGCGCACCTGCCCAATTCGGTGTCGGCGCGAAGCGATCGCACGACGCCCCGCGTCAGCGTCGCACGCGGCGGCCAGCATGCGGTGTTGCGCGGCGCCGCCGCGCTTGCCGTCTCAGGAGTGCTTTCGCCGCGCTTCGGCCAGATCTTCACCGCCGAGCGCGAACGCGGTCGGGATCTCTTGCATAACAAGGGGATCGCGGCATGAGTGAACCGCTGCTCGTGCTCGACAACGTCGCCAAGAATTACGGCGCCATCGAAGCGCTGAAAGGCATCAGCTTTTCGATCGACAAGGGCGAAGTGGTGGCGCTTCTGGGCGACAACGGCGCCGGCAAATCGACGCTGGTCAAGATCATTGCCGGCGGCCTGGAGCCGACCTCCGGCCGCATGCTGTTCGAAGGCAAGGAATTCCTGGCCAAATCTCCCGCCGAGGCCAAGGCCGCGGGGATCGAGACGGTCTACCAGGACCTGTCGCTTTGCACCAATGTCGACGTGGTCGCCAATTTCTTCATGGGCCGCGAGATCACCAGGAAGGTTCTCGGCATTCCGGTGCTCGACGAGCGCGCCATGGAGCAGGTGGTGCAAAAGGCGCTGGCCAGCGCCGGCACCCGCATTCCCTCGCTTCGCACCAATGTTGAGCACCTCTCGGGCGGTCAGCGGCAGGCCATCGAGCTCAACCGATTCGTGCATTTTGGCGGCAAGCTGGTGCTTCTCGACGAGCCGTTCGCGGCACTCGGCGTCGAACAGACGCGGCGCGGCCTCGACATGATCCGCCAGGTGGCGAGCCAGGGCATCGGCGTCGTCATCATCACCCATATCATGCAACAGGCCTTCCAGGTCGCCGACCGGATCGTGGTGATCCGGCAAGGTGTCGTGGCTGGCGATGTCGCACGCAACAAAACAAGTCCCGACGCGGTGATCAGCATGATCACCGGAGAGACGCTCGCCGGTGCCGGACCGGCGAGCTGAGGGACAAACGAGGGGTCCGGCGCAAGAGGAGCGAACGACATGAAGAAAATACTTCTTTCCGTCTTCGGTATCCTGGCACTGGCCTTTGCCACGCTCACGCCGGCATTCGCCCAGTCCAAGGGCACCGTCTACTACATGGTGCCGACATTGCTCGATGAGTTCCAGACCGGCTCGGTGAGCGCGCTGGAGTTGTTCCTGAAGCAGGTCGGCTACGAGATGAAGACGCTGAACGCCGACAACAAGACCGACGCTCAGCAATCGCAGATGAACGACGTCATCGCGCTGAAGCCGTCGGCGATCATTCTTGCCGCCGTCGATTTCAATGCGCTGAAACCGTCGATCGAGGCCGCCCGCGCCGCTGGCATCCCGGTCGTCGAGTTCGACCGCCAGATCACCTCGACCCCGTCCGACTTCACCTCGGTGGCCGGAACCGTCGAGATCGGCTACGTCGCCGCCGACCAGGCACAAAAGCTCCTGACCGCGAAGAACGGCTCGGTGAAGGGCAAGATCCTGCAGGTGCTCGGCGATCCGGGCGACCCCTACACGCTCGACATCCAGAAGGGTTTCGAGGAGAAAATGAAGGCGTTCCCGGACGTCAAGATCATCTCGCTGCCAGCCATGCAATGGGAGGCCAGCAACGCCGGCACCATCGTCGCCGACCAGATGCTCGCCAACCCCGACATCGACCTGATCTTCAGCCATGCCGCGCATCTTTCGGTCGCTGCCGTCGCCTCGCTCGAGGCCGCCGGCAAGAAGCCGGGCGACGTCATGCTGATGAGCTCGAACGGCGCTCCGGTCGGCCTCGACCTGATCCGCAAGGGCTGGCTCAATGTCGAAGTCGAGCAGCCGCTCTACGCCCAGGCTGCGGCGGTCGCGATGTTCATAGACAAGGTGGTCAACAAGCAGGAGATCAAGCCAGGCGAATACGACGTGCTCGGCCTGAAGTCGACCGTGACCAAGGAAGCCTGGGGGCCAAACATCAAGATCCCCGGCGCTGCGATCACCAAGGAAAATGTCGATAACCCGGCCTTCTGGGGCAACATGAAGCCGCCGACCGAAACCATAAAGCCGGTCGAATAGCGAACTCGCCATAAGCTCCGGGCCATGCCGGCCCGGAGCCCAGCCCTGCAGCCCCAGTGCGTTCAAACGGACGCGCGCGGGTATGCCGCAGCAATTTTCAACCGCGCCTGATCTTTCCGAAGAACGAATGGTTTTCGGGGTCGGCGCCAACCGGATCCTGAGATGAACCCCCGCACGCGCCAAACCCTCGAGTTCATCCTCGACAATCTTGTCTGGTTCATGCTGGTCTTCGTGCTGGTGGTCTTTTCCATCCTCATCCCCAACTATTTTCAGCTCGGCATCTTCGCCAACATTATCGAGGCCTCGAGCGTGCTCGGCGTCATGTCGATCGGCCTGGCGCTGGTCATCATCGCCGGCCATATGGACCTGTCGGTCGAATCGGTGGCGGCGCTCAGCGCCATGGCGGTCGGCATCCTGTTCTGCTCGTCGGGCATCGGCCTTGGCATCCAGTTGCAGCCGCAATGGCTGATGGTTCCTGTTTCGCTGCTCATCGCGCTTGCCGTCGGCGGCCTCATCGGCGCCATCAACGGCTACCTGGTGGTCAAGGTGAAGATGAGCGCCTTCATCATCACGCTGGCCTCCTACATCTGGGTGCGCGGCCTCGTGCTGGTCATCTCCGGCGGCCGCTCGGCGCAGGACCTTGCGCCGGCAATCCGCTGGTTCGGCATCCAGCGTCTGGGCGGCCTGCCGCTGACTGCCTGGATCGCCATTGCGTGCTTCGTGGTGTTCTCGCTGATCATGGCCAAGACGCCCTTCGGCAGGCACCTGGTCATGATCGGCGGCAACGAGACGGCGACCTTTCGCGCCGGCATCCGCGTCAACCGCAACCTGGTCATAGCCTTCGTTCTCGCCGGCGCCATCGCCGGCCTTGCCGGCTGGCTGCTGGCGATCCGCACCTCCGGCGCGACAGCTAATCTCGGGGTCGGCCTGTTGTTCAATGCCTTCGCCGCGGTCGTCATCGGCGGCGTCAGCCTGAAGGGCGGCGTCGGCACCTTGCCCGGCGTCTATGCCGGCGTGCTGCTGCTTTCGGCCATCAATACGGCGATCAATTTGATGGGTCTGCCGGCCAACTTCACCCAGGTGATCCATGGACTGCTCGTCCTCGCCGCGGTGCTGCTCGACGCCTTCAAGCAAACCATCCGCCAGAGGCTGGCATGACCGGCCGTCTGGAAGACAAAGTCGCGCTGATCGTCGGCAGCGCACGTGGCATCGGCAAGGGCATCGCACAGCGTTTTGCCGAAGAGGGCGCGAAGCTTGTGCTCGCCGACACCGAGGCCGAGGCCGGGCAAGCGACTGCGGACGAGCTCGGTGCCGCCTTCATACGCACCGACATCTCGCAGATGGCCGATGCGCAGGCCGCTGTTGCACTGGCGCTCGACCGTCATGACCGGCTCGACATCATGGTGCAGAATGCCGGCATCTATCCCTGGCAATTGCTGGAAAACACCAGTCCCGACGACTGGGACCGGGTCATGGCGGTGAATTTGCGTGGCAGCTTCATCGCAGCGCGCGCAGCGCTCGTTCCGATGAAGGCACAGCACTTTGGCCGCATGCTGTTCACCTCCTCGATCACCGGCCCGCATGTCACCAGCCCCGGCCACGGCCATTATTCGGCGACCAAGGCCGGCATCAACGGCCTGATCCGTTCGGCTGCGCTCGAATTCTCCGGCTATGGCATTACAGTCAACGGCGTCGAGCCCGGCAACATCCTCACCGAAGGCATAGAGCTGCATCGCGGGGCCGCCTTCATCAAGAACATGGAAGACGCCATCCCGCTCGGCCGCCTCGGCAGCCCGCGCGACGTGGCCAATGCCTTCCTGTTCCTGGCCTCTGACGATGCCAGCTACATCACGGGCACGACCATCATCGTCGACGGCGGACAGCTTTTGCCCGAGGGCAAGGATTTCCGGCTGCTGCCGCCATGATCCTCGATTTCGGCGGCGGTTTCTTCCTGCGCCGGGCGACCACCGCCGATCATGCAGCGCTTGCGATGATCTGTCTCAAGACCGGCGATGCCGGCAAGGACGCCAGCGGCCGCGAGGACGACCCGGACCTGCTCGGCCTCCTCTACACCATTCCCTACCAGGTGCTCGAACCCGAGCTGGCCTTCATTATCGATAGTCCCGCAGGTGCGGCCGGCTACCTGCTTGGCGCGGCCGGTACGGGCGCTTTCAATGCCAGCCTGGCATCAGACTGGTATCCCGATCTTCAGCGGCGCGTGGCAGACCCCGGACCCGACAGCTCGCGCTGGCGCGGCAGCGACTGGGCGCGGCATCGGGTCCATCATCCCGATTTCGCTGTTCCGCCTGCGCTGACCGCCTATCCGTCGCATGGCCATATCGACCTGTTGCCGCAAGCGCGCGGGAAAGGCATCGGCCGGCGCGCGATGGCCTTCCTCGAGCAGGGGCTTGCCGCGAGCGGCTCGACCGGCATCCACCTCGAAGTCATGCCGGAGAACGATGGTGCGCTAAGGTTCTACAAGGCGATTGGATTTGAGGTGGTGCAGGACGCTGATTCATCAAAGCGTTGTGTTTATGTGGCGAAACGGATTGCTCACGCTCCGGCGATTGCAGGCTGATCTGCGACAAGCCAATCGCCTAAGTTGCAAAGAACCGGGAGGCCTATGGAAGTACAATGCTGCCGTTCTGCAGCAGCCAGTTGCCCGCGTGAACACCTTTGCCGCGGGAACGAAACCTTCGTCGCGTGCTCCACCGCAGACACGAAAGTCACCAGCATCAACACGGTGCGGGGCTAATCCGAGTGTTGGCGGAGCGTCTACTAGTTCAGTATGGGCGGCAGGGGAACATCCGCGACCGTTCCCCCGGCCACAATCGAGAGCACATAAAGCAGATAAATGGCTAATACCAACAGGGCGAGGAATGAACCGCTGGCAAAGACTCCTGCAACCGCGGCGTCGGGATAAGCTTCGACTTGTTCTTTCTTGAAGGTGTCTTCTTCGTTACGGGTTGTCTTCACAACCCGTTCGCCTGGAAGCCGGTTTTTTTCAGCTTCCTTCGATATCTTATCCGCGAGATCTCCTGCGATCACGGGATCGTCCGGAAGATGACTCGCAAGCCATCCAGGAATATTTTCGCTCCCGCCCATGCCCATACGCAATTGAGATACTGCAAGTTGTAGCTTTCGGCAATCGTTTCCCTCATGAGAGGCAAGCAGATCAGACTTAAGTCCCTGCGGAAAGACAGTTTGAATCAGACCAAAGTCCGAGTAGCACAGCGGTCGGATGCGTCTCACCTGGGCGATCAGCTTGAGCGGTGTAGCCCAAACTGAACACATCGAGGAAAATGGTGGGCGATGACGGGCTCGAACCGCCGACATCTTCGGTGTAAACGAAGCGCTCTACCAACTGAGCTAATCGCCCGCCCCGGGCCGGACCTTTAAGCAGTTAGGATCGGCTTCGCAAGGCCAAATGAGCGGCGAGTGGCTTGGCCGGGAGCCGGTTTCGGCAACAAAGTTCGGCTTATCAAAAAACCTTCTGCTGTTTGCTGTTATGCTGTCCGGGTCCGCTTGACACCCGGTGGCTTACCCCTTATCCACCGCCCCAACGACGAACACGGCTGACACGTGCTCGTCCATGCGCGGGTGTAGCTCAGTTGGTTAGAGTGCCGGCCTGTCACGCCGGAGGTCGCGGGTTCGAGCCCCGTCACTCGCGCCATTTCTCCTTCGGGCCACGGCCCCTGGTGTCGGAGAAATGTCGACGTTGATTTGTCAAAAACCGTCTTCGTTCATGATGTAATCCATACGGTCTCACCCCTCGGCGAGCAGCGCCTCGACCTCCTGCAGCGTCGGCATGGACGGCGCGGTGCCTGGGCGCGTCACCGAGATGCCTGCGACGGCGCAGGCGAAGCGCACCGCTTCCAGAGGTTCGATCCCCCTCGACAGCGCCGCAGCCAGGCCGCCGTTGAAGGCGTCGCCAGCGCCTGTGGTCTCGACCACCGGGCCGGCGGCGACCGCTGCGACATGCTCGGAACGATCGGCCGTGTGCAGCAGCGCACCGTTTTCGCCAAGCGTCACGATGACCGCCCCAACGCCCTTCTCAAGCAGGCTGTCGGCGGCACGGCGGGCATCGTCGATGGAGGATACCTTGATGCCGGTCAGTTCCTCCGCCTCAGTCTCGTTCGGCGTGACATAGTCGCAAAGCGTGTAGATACGGTCCGGAAGCTTGTCCGCCGGCGCCGGGTTGAGGATGGTGGTCACCCCTGCCCCGCGCGCGATCTCCAGCGCCCGCAGCGCCGCCTCGATCGGCTGTTCTAGCTGGGTGACGAAAACGCCGGCCGCGCGGATCAGGCCGGCATTTGCCTCGATATCGGCGGGCGAGATCAGCATCGCCGCACCAGGACTGACGATGATCGCGTTGTTGCCGCTCGTCTCCTCGATGAAGATATAGGCGGCACCGGTGTAGCTTTCCGGCGTGTCGATGACGGCGCTCTTCACGCCGGCCTGCGACCAGGTCTGTCTCGCCATATCGGCAAAGGGGTCGACCCCGAGGCGGGTAAGGAAGGTGACATCGGCGCCGAGCCGGCCGGCTGCCACCGCCTGGTTCGAGCCCTTGCCGCCGGGGCCGAGCGTGAAGGACGTGCCCAGGATCGTCTCGCCCATGCGCGGCTGGCGGGCGGCGCGGTAGGCCGTATCGGCGACGAAGACGCCCAATATGACAACCGGCTTCATGACGATCGGTTTCGCCGGCATGCCGCTACTCCGCATCCGGTGGCACGACGCCCTTGCGGAACGCAAAACAGCCATAGAAGCGGCGCTCGCCGGTCTGGATGACGCAATAGGCCTTCTTGGCCCGTTCGTAGAAGGCGTAGCGCTCGACCGAGATCATCGGCCAGGCCTTGCCCTCGGCGGCATCGATCTCTTTTTGCACTTCCTGCTGCACGGCGGGAATGTCGTCCGGCTTGCCGACGATCTCCATGCGCGCGGCCGCGTCGTCGACGAAGGTGTCCAGCGGATAGAGCGACAGTACCGCCTTGACCACGTCGGCCGCCGACGCATCGACGCGCAGCAGCCGGCCAAGCACGGTCTGGCGCGCCACCGAATCGGACGGGAAATTGGTGTCGGCGATAATCAGATCGTCACCGTGGCCCATCGCCCGCAGCGCCTGCAGCACATCGGCATTGAGCAGCGGATTGATTCCTTTGAGCATGGTATTCCTCGCGAAGTTTGCTGGGGCGAAATCAGAGACGCTTGCCGGTCTCTGCGTCGAAGAGATGCACCTGGTCGAGCCGCGGTTTCAGGTGCAGTGTGTCGCCCGGCTTGAAGTCGTGGCGCTCACGGAACAGCGCCACCATCTCGCCCTCGCCGAAGCGCAGGAACACCAAAGTCTCGGAACCGGTCGGCTCGACCACCGAAATCTTCGCCGGAACACCATCGGGATGGATTTCGAGATGCTCGGGCCGCACGCCGTAGACGACATTACGGCCATCCTCGACGGCACTGGTCGCCGCAATCGGGAACGGCGTCCCGGCGATCTCGACGACGGGCTTGTCGCCCTTGCGCACGACGCCCTTGAGCAGGTTCATCGAGGGCGAGCCGATGAAGCCGGCGACAAACAGGTTGGCCGGCCGGTCGAATAATTCCAGCGGCGCGCCGACCTGTTCGATGCGACCGTCGCGCATTACCACGATCTTGTCGGCCATGGTCATGGCCTCGATCTGGTCGTGGGTGACGTAGATGGTGGTGGTCTTCAGCCGCTGGTGCAGTTCCTTGATCTCGGTGCGCATCTGGACACGCAGCTTGGCGTCGAGATTGGAGAGCGGCTCGTCGAAGAGGAACACCTGCGGGTTGCGCACGATGGCGCGGCCCATGGCGACGCGCTGGCGCTGGCCGCCAGAGAGCTGGCGCGGATAGCGCTTGAGGTAGGGATTGAGGTCGAGGATGTCGGCGGCGCGCTTGACGCGCTCAGTGACCACCGCCGGGTCGGTTTTGCGCAGCTTGAGAGCAAAGGCCATATTCTGCTCGACCGTCTTGTGCGGATAGAGCGCGTAGTTCTGGAACACCATGGCGATGTCGCGCTTGGCCGGCGGCAGATGGTTGACGATGCGCTCGCCGATGGCGATGGTGCCGCCGGAGACCGTTTCCAGCCCGGCCACCATCCTCAGCAGTGTGGACTTGCCGCAGCCGGAAGGCCCGACCAGCACCACGAACTGCCCGTCGGCGATGTCGACGCTGACATCGTGCAGAACCTTGACGGTTCCGAACGCCTTGGCCACATTGCGGATCGCGACTTGAGCCATCATTCCCCCTTCAGTTGCCGTGAAGCTAAACAACGCAAACGGCGAGGGCAAGTCAGTCTCTTATAGATAAAAAACCCATTCACGTTGACACCGCACTTCGTTGTGCGAATAGTGACAGTGTCCGGCTTATGACCCTGTTCCGGGCGCACCGGTACGCTTGTCCGGCACTGAATGCCAAGCGTCGCGGGAGGGAGAATTCGGGCCGCTATTTACCGGAGTCGCTGTCGTTGGGGAACATAATCGGCGCTCCACCATCTGAACCAATTCACAATTGACCTTCTGGGAGGAACGAAATGAAAGTCAGCCTTTATAACCAACTTGTCCGCGCCGGGGCCACCCGCCGCGACGTGCTGAAGGGAGCGGCCAGCATGGCCGCCCTCGCGGCGGCCTCAAGCGCCGGACTTGGTGCGCTGACGCGCACGGCTGCGGCCGCCGACGACCTGCGTGCGCAGATCCTGCAGATCCCGGGTGTCGGCAAGGGTCAGCCGACCGATGCCGACTTCCAGCAGGTCGGCGAGCTTTGCCTTGGCGCCACCAAGGCCAATGTCAAGGAAGGCGAATTCGCCGGTGTCGAACTCACCTTCATGGGGCTCAACAACCAGAACCTGCACAATGTGCTGTTTCGCGGCTTCCTGAAGCCGTGGGAGACCTATACCGGCGCCAAGATCAACTGGATCGACCTGGCGCAGGCTGACTACAACGCCCGCCTGCAGCAGTCGATCGCGACCGGCACCGTCGATTTCGACATCATCGAAATGGGGGCACCGTTCGAAGGCGACGTCTGCGGCAAGGGTCTCACCTCCGAGATGCCGGACTGGGTCAAGGACCAGATCGACATGAAGGATGTCGTGGCCTATCTGCAGCCGCCGGTGGGCACATGGGACGGCAAGCAATATCGCGTGACCGTTGACGGCGACGCACATAATTTCAACTACCGCACCGACGTGTTTGCCGATGCCGACCTCGCCAAGGCCTGGAAGGACGGCGGCGGAGAAGGCGAATGGGGCGTGCCGAAGACCTGGCAGCAGGTGCAGGCGGTGACGAAATTCCTCAAGGGCAAGCAGGTGAAGGGCCAGGATGTCTTTGGCTACCTCGATGCGCCCAAGCCCTGGGGCGGTTTCGGCTTTTATTTCCTCGGCAGCCGCGCCAGCGCCTACGCCAAGCATCCCGATGACAAGGCCTGGCTGTTTGATGCCGACACGATGAAGCCGCGCGTCAACAATCCGGCATGGGTGCGGGCGATCCAGGACGTCATCGATGCCCTGCCCTCCGAACCCGCCGACCAGATCAATGCCGACCCGAACACCACCGCCTTCCAGCAATTCCTGGCAGGCACCGGTTCGATGGTTACCTGGTGGGGCGACGTCGGTTCGAACGTCAAGACCAACGATTCCTCGGTCGTCGGCGACATCACCGGCTTCTCGATCCTGCCGGGCTCGGACGATGTCTACAACTCCAAGACCGGGCAGTGGGACAAGCTCGCCAGCGGCCCGAACCATGCACCGAACTGCGCCTATCTCGGCTGGGGCGTTTATGTCATGGCCCGCGTCGACAGCGACGAAAAGAAGAAGAAGGCGGCATGGTCTGCCGCTGCCCATCTCGGCGGCAAGGACCTGTCGCTCTGGTGCGCGGCCTATCCGTCGGGTTTCCAGCCCTATCGCAACTCGCATTTCAACATTCCGGAATGGGTGGCAGCGGGCTACGACGAGGCGTTCATCACATCGTATCTGAAGTCGGAAGCCGACAGCTACAACCATCCGAACGCGGCGATCGAGCCGCGCATCCCCGGCATCTTCCAGTACTACAGCGCTGCCGAGGACATTTTGGCCAACACCTTTGCCGGCAAGATGAAGGCGCAGGAAGGCGCCGACGCCATCGCAGCCGCCTGGGAGAAGCTGACCGACCAGATCGGCCGCGACAACCAGGTCAAGCTCTACAAAGCCTCGCTCGGCATGTAGGCTGAGATCGTGAAACTGGTTCGGCGGCGCACAGCCGCCGGACCTCACCTTGACCAACTTGGCCTCGACCGGCTCGGCCGGTCATCGAGCCTCCTGTGAACGGGCAAGACGCGTGGCTGACCGGACCCTGGCTGACCAGACTTTGTCGACAAGTGAATGGCCGGCAGGCGCCGTGCCATCGGACCTGATACCGCGGAGCCGCAAACGGCTTGGCTGGGCGCTGATGGCTGCTGCAACGCTCGGCCTTCTGGCGGTGATCGCGCTGCAAATCCTTTACAGGAGCGATGTCGATGCTATCGGCTTCGAAACCTGGCGGCCGGTGGTCTACGCCTATGTGCTGTGGGGTGTCGCGCTCGGCATCGGCCAGGTACTGACGCGCGGCGAGGACGGCCAGCGCGCTCTGTTCCTGCTGCCGGCGCTGCTGTTTACCATTGCCATGGTGATCTTCCCGACGCTGTTCGGCTTCTACATCGCGCTGACCGACTGGAACCTCAGTTCCTTCAGCGGACGGCAGTTCAACGGGCTCGACAATTTCTGGCAGATGCTGAACGACGCCTATTATCGCAATGCGCTGTTCAACATGGTGCTCTACGTGCTGGCGGTGTTCGTCGAATATGTCATCGCCTTCGGCCTGGCGCTGCTGCTCAACGCGCAGATCCGGGCACGAAAATTCTTCCGCGTCGTGTTTCTCATGCCGCTGATGCTGTCGCCGGTGGCGGTGTCGTGGATGATCGGCAAGTCGCTGATGGAATACCGCTTCGGGCCCGCCGCGACGCTGGCGCGCCATCTCGGTTGGGAAAACCCGGCCTTCTTCTCCAACCCGATCACCGCCCGCATCTCGATCATGGTGCTCGACGCGTGGACGTTCATCCCGTTCATGATGATCATGCTGCTCGCCGGCCTGCAGGCGATGTCGCGCGAGGTGCTCGAGGCAGCGCGTGTCGATGGCGCCACTGCCTGGCAGACCTTCTGGCAGGTCACCTTCCCGCTGATGCTGCCGGTGTCGGTGACAGCGGTCATCCTGCGCATCATCTTCAAGCTGAAGCTCGCCGATATCATCATCACCGTCACCTCCGGCGGGCCGGGCGGCGCGACCGATTCGGTGTCCAGTTTCATCTACCGCGAATATCGCGACCGCTCGAACGTCGGCTACGGCACGATGCTGGCGATGGCCTATTTGATCATCATCATCGTGTTCGTGACCTGGCTGCTGAAATTCGCCAGCCGCTTCGTGCGCAACGTCAACTGATCGGGCCGGCGAGATGAGCGTTCAAACCACCGACTATGCCGCCTCCGAAATCCGCTCGCCGGCGAGCTTCGTCGCCAACCGCGTCTTCATCTACGGCGCCCTCATCTTCTGGGCTTTCATCTGCCTGTTCCCGATCTATTGGACGATAACCACCTCGTTCAAGACCGCGGTCGACGTCACCCAGGGCCATCTGATCCCGTTCGTCGACTTCCGGCCCGACTGGAAGGGCTGGCGTTCGCTCGGCCTGTCGCCGGACTCGATCTTTCGGACGTCGACGGTCCGCGACGAATTCATCAAGCGTTTCATGAATTCGGTCATCACCTCGGTCGGCGCGTCGAGCCTCGCCATCGTCATCGGCAGCCTCGCCGCCTACGGGCTGACCCGCTATCGTTACAAGTTCGCCTGGTTCAGGAACGAGGATATTTCCTTCTTCTTCCTGTCGCAGCTGATCCTGCCGCCGGTGGTTTTGGCCCTGCCCTTCCTCGTGCTTTACCGGGAGGTCGGCCTGCTCGACACGCGCGTCGGGCTGATCCTGCTCTACACGCTGATGGTGCTACCGATCGTCATCTGGATCATGCGCGACCAGTTCAACTCCATCCCGGTGGAGTTGGAGGAGGCAGCACTCGTCGACGGCCTGTCGATCTGGGGCGCCTTCTTGCGCATCGTCATGCCAATCGCGCTGCCGGGCATGGTCGCCGCCTTCATCCTGGCGATGGTGCTGTGCTGGAACGAGTATTTCTTCGCTGCGCTTTTGACCTCGACCGACGCAAAGACCATCCCTGTCATGGTGGCGAGCCAGACCGGCTCACAAGGCATCAACTGGTGGTCGATGGCAGCGCTTGCCACCGCCGCCATCACACCGCTCGCCGTCATCGGCATCGCGCTCGAGCGTTACCTGATCATGGGCATGACAGCGGGCGCGGTGAAATAACTGCGCCGGCTCTCCCTTCTCCCCTTGTTGTGGGAGAAGGGAAAAGCGCGCTAACCCGAAAGTGTTGCCCGCAAATGCTCGAGGATCATGGCAACCCCTTTTTGCCCCAATTCCGCCGAGGCTTCGGGCGCACTTGCCGTGTACCAGCCGGTGTTGTCGGCGAAGCGGCCGACATCCACCGCTTCCGGGCACAGCGCCAGCATCAGTGACGTCTCGCCGGTGCCGGCATGGTCGAACGGGTACCGGCTGTGCATTGAAGCCGGCATCAGCGGATGCACCTGCACCCAGTTGAAGAAATTGCTGCCCTCGGCGTGCTCGGCATAATAGTCGGCCATCGCCGGAGAGCCCCACCAGCCTTCGCCACGTTCTTTCTCCAGGAAGCGGAAGATCGCCTGCCGGCCGGCGGCCTTGAAGGCGAGATCGGTTGGCATGCCGGCGGCAAAATTTTCGGTCTGGTGGTGAATGATGGCGTGGATGTTGCGGAAGCCGATGCGCAGCAGGCTGTAGAACAGTTCTTCCGCAAATGGCGCCAGCACATTGCCGCCGACCTGCACCGAGCCGCTGCCTTCCGGTGCTGCAACAGCATAGCTCGCCGCGCCGTAATAGAAGGGCGGCAGAATGACGATCTCGGCTTCTTTTTCGAACAGTTCCAGGCTCTTGACCACCGCCAGCGTGTCCATGCCGACGGCCATGTGCTCGCCGTGATATTCGAGCACACCCAGCGGCAACACGACCGGCCAGTTCTCGGCGATCGCCTTGCGGATCTGATGCGGCAGCATCAGTTCGTAGCGCATGACACCTACTCCATATTGGTGTGGCGGGCGCGCATCGCTTCCGCCGAGACGCCGGTCAGATCCCTGAGCTTCAGCACCATCACTTCGAAGAGGACGAACAGCGCGCCTTCGAACACCGAGCCCATCGGCAGGACGGATGTCTTTTCCGGCCCCTGGTCGTCGGCCATGGTCTGAGCCGGGATAAGCAGTGTGAAATCGGCCAGCTTCGCGGCAGAGCTGTCGGCTTGTGCGGTGAGCAGCAGGACTGTGGCACCGGCCTCGCGCGCGACCTGCATCAAGGTCAGCACCGTCGACGTCTCACCCGGGCCGGAACTGGCGAGGAAGACATCGGCCTCGCCCAGCGGCGGCGTGGTCATGTCGCCGACGACCGACACCGGCAGACCGAGATGGTAGAGCCGCATGGCAAAACCCTGGACCTGCAGCGCCTCGCGGCCGCAGCCATAGGTGACGATCCTTCTCGCGCCAGCCAAGATGGCGCAAGCTGCGTCGATACGGCTTTCGTCGATGCGCTCCAGCACGGTGCCAAGCTCGTTCAGCGCAATCCCAAACAGGTTTTCGCCGGCGTCCGTCATGACATTTGCACCAGCTTGCCGGTGCCGGAGAACCATTTGAATATCTCAGTCACATCTGCCCCGAACAGCTTGTTTTCACTCATGCTATCACCGCGAAAATCGGTGTCCAACGACACGCAGTGCTTTTGATGCGCCACAGCCGTGATAGTGTCACGGCAAAATCGCAAATGAGGAAACGGCAGCATATGAAGACACGGCATTTCGACCGCATCGGCAATGGCGGCATCACCTTCACCGAGCTCGGCTTCGGCACTGCGCCGCTCGGCAATCTTTATCGCGCCGTATCCGATGAGGATGCCAATGCTACGCTGGAGGCGGCATGGCGGGTCGGCTGCCGCTACTACGACACCGCGCCGCTCTATGGGCTGGGCCTTGCCGAAACGCGGCTCAATCCGTTCCTGCGTTCGAAGAAGCGTGACGACTACGTGCTGTCCAGCAAAGTCGGGCGCATCATGCGCGCCTGCCCGCCGGAACAGCGCACCGGCATCGGCAAATTCTTCGACACCCCATCGCGCCGCGAGGTCTACGATTACTGCTATGACGGCGTCATGCGCTCCTTCGAAGCCTCGCTGGAACGGCTCGGCGTCGACCGCATCGACATCCTGTTCGTGCACGATGTCGACATCTTCACCCATGGCAGCAAGGAAGCCTCGGACCAGCGCATCCAGGAATTCATGAGCTCCGGCTACTACGGATTGCTGGCATTGCGCGACCAGGGCGTGATCAAGGCGTTCGGCGGCGGCATCAACGAGTGGCCGGTTGCCCAGACGCTGGCCGAGCGCGGCGATTTCGATCTGTTCCTGCTTGCCGGGCGTTACACGCTGCTGGAGCAGGAAGCGCTGCAGTCTTTCCTGCCGCTATGCCAGCAACGCGGCATCGGCATCGTTCTCGGCGGGCCGTACAATTCCGGCATCCTGGCAACCGGGCCGAAGCCCGGCGCCTACTACAACTATTCGGAGGCGCCGCAGGACATCATCGACCGCGTCACCCGCATCGAGGCCGTCTGCAAGCGCCACGGCGTGCGCCTGATCGAGGCGGCGCTGCAGTTCCCGCTGCTGCATCCTTCGGTCGTCTCGGTAATCCCGGGCGGCCAGCGGCCGGGCGAAGTCGAAAGCAATCGCTCGCTGCTCGACACAAAACTGCCATCGGCGCTGTGGGCCGATCTCAAGACAGAAGGCTTGATGCGCGCGGATGCGCCGACGGCATAGCGCCGCCTTTTCCAACGACGCTGCGGGCACAGAAAAGAAAAACCGGATATACCGGCTTTTCTTTTCTCTGAAAGACTTAAGGAGGCGCTTAGTTGACCGCGTCCTTGAGGCCCTTGCCGGCCGAGAACTTCGGCACGGTGCGCGCCGGGATCTTCACTTCCGCACCGGTCTGCGGATTGCGGCCGGTCGACGCGGCGCGTTGTGACACGGTGAAATTTCCGAAGCCGACAAGCCGGACATCGCCGCCCTTTTTCAGTTCGCCGGTGATGACGGAAAACACCGCATCAACCGCCGACTGCGCGTCACCCTTCGAAATACTCGCGGCATCGGCGACAGCGGACACCAGTTCGTTCTTGTTCATAAAAATTCCCTTCCATGAGAAAACCGGAACACTCGACTCATCCGGCAGGAAACGGACTTTAGAAAGAAGCGCTCCGGCAACCAAGTCGAAAAGCGCCGGGAAAGTCGAAAAAAGCCCGGAAATCCGGGGTTCTTCACACGAAAAAGCCGGGCTCAAGGCCCGGCTCTCTCTTTGTGCATTGCAACTTTAGCAAGAGCTAATGCGCCAGCGATTTACCAGCTTCGTCTCCGACATCGACCACGGCCGGCGCATTGACGGGTTCGACCCACTGGATCGGTTCCGGCATGCGCACCAGCGCATGGCGCAACACTTCGCCAACCCGTGAGACCGGAATGATCTCCATGCCGCTCTTCACGTTCTCCGGAATCTCCGCCAGATCCTTGGCGTTCTCTTCCGGGATCAGCACCTTCTTGATGCCGCCGCGAAGTGCGGCAAGCAGCTTCTCCTTGAGGCCGCCGATCGGCAGCACCCTGCCGCGCAGCGTGATCTCGCCGGTCATCGCCACATCGGCCTTGACCGGGATTCCGGTCAGCACCGAGACGATCGCCGTCGCCATCGCCACGCCAGCCGACGGTCCGTCCTTGGGCGTTGCGCCTTCCGGCACGTGGACGTGGATATCGCGCTTGTCGAACAGCGGCGGCTCGACGCCGAAATCGATGGCCCGCGAGCGGACGTAGGACGCCGCCGCCGAAATCGATTCCTTCATCACGTCGCGCAGATTGCCGGTCACGGTCATGCGGCCCTTGCCGGGCATCATGACGCCTTCCACCGTCAACAGCTCGCCGCCGACTTCGGTCCAGGCGAGCCCGGTGACCACGCCGACCTGATCGTCGCTCTCGACCTGGCCGAAGCGGAAGCGCGGAACACCAAGGTAATCGGCAAGATTGTCCGCCGTGATGTTGATCGTCTTCTTCTTCGTCTTCAGGATCTCGGTCACGGCCTTGCGCCCGAGCTTCATCAGCTCGCGCTCCAGGCTCCTGACGCCCGCTTCACGGGTGTAGGTCTGGATGATGCCGCGGATCGCGTCCTCACCGACGGAGAATTCCTTCGGCTGCAACGCGTGGTCGCGGATCACCTTGGGCATCAGGTGACGTTTGGCGATCTCGATCTTCTCGTCCTCGGTGTAGCCGGCGATACGGATGATCTCCATGCGGTCCATCAAGGGCGCAGGGATGTTCAGCGTGTTCGCCGTCGTCACGAACATCACGCTCGACAGGTCGTATTCGACCTCGAGGTAATGGTCCATGAACGTCGAATTCTGCTCGGGATCGAGCACCTCGAGCAAAGCCGATGACGGATCGCCGCGGAAATCCTGGCCCATCTTGTCGATCTCGTCGAGCAGGAAGAGCGGGTTGGATTTCTTCGCCTTCTTCATCGACTGAATGACCTTGCCGGGCATCGAGCCGATATAGGTGCGGCGGTGACCGCGGATCTCGGCCTCGTCGCGCACGCCGCCCAGCGCCATGCGGATGAACTCGCGGCCGGTCGCCTTGGCGATCGACTTGCCGAGCGAGGTCTTGCCGACGCCGGGAGGTCCGACGAGGCACAGGATCGGCCCCTTCAGCTTCTTCTGGCGGCTCTGCACGGCGAGGTATTCGACGATGCGGTCCTTGACCTTGTCGAGGCCGAAATGATCCGTATCGAGCACGTTCTGGGCAAAGGCCAGATCCTGCTTGACCTTGGAGTTCCTGCCCCACGGGATCGACAGCAGCCAGTCGAGATAGTTGCGCACGACGGTCGATTCAGCCGACATCGGCGACATCGTCCGCAGCTTCTTCAGCTCGGCTTCCGCCTTTTCGCGGGCCTCCTTGGAGAGCTTGGTCTTCTTGATGCGCGCCTCGATCTCGGCGGCCTCGTCGCGGCCGTCCTCGCCTTCGCCGAGCTCCTTCTGGATCGCCTTCATCTGCTCGTTGAGGTAGTATTCGCGCTGCGTCTTCTCCATCTGGCGCTTGACGCGCGAGCGGATGCGCTTCTCCACCTGCAGCACCGAGATTTCGGCTTCCATGAAGCCCATCGCCTTTTCCAGCCGTTCCTTGACGGACAGCGTGGCGAGCATCTCCTGCTTCTCGGGGATCTTGATGGCAAGGTGCGAAGCGACCGTGTCGGCGAGCTTGGAATAGTCGTCGATCTGGCTGGCGGCACCCACCACTTCGGGCGAGATCTTCTTGTTCAGCTTGACGTAGTTCTCGAAGTCGGTGACCACGGAACGCGCCAGCGCCTCGACCTCGACCTCTTCCTCATCCGGTTCGACCAGCGCCGCAGCACGGGCTTCATGGAAATCGGGACGGTCGGTGAACGCGACGATTTTCGCGCGCGAGGCACCTTCGACCAGCACCTTCACGGTGCCGTCCGGCAGTTTCAGCAATTGCAGCACATTGGCGAGCGTGCCGATGTCAAAGATGGCATCGGGCTCCGGATCGTCGTCGGCGGCATTCATCTGGGTCGCAAGCAGGATCTGCTTTTCCTGACCCATCACTTCTTCCAGCGCCTTGATCGACTTTTCACGCCCGACGAAGAGCGGAACGATCATGTGCGGGAACACCACGATGTCGCGCAGTGGGAGGACTGCGAAGACGCCGTCGCTGGGAGCCTTGGATAATTTGGCCATTGTCCAACCTTTCATATCGCGGCCGCCAATCGGCCAACCGCGAATCTCATATTAACGACCGGGGATCGTTCCGCCTACCACCGTTTGTGACGGGAGTTTTACAGCACAGAATTCGGCACCACGGCCTTCTGCCATTAGTTGGAGGCACAGGGGGTAAAGATCAAGGGTCAACACGGTCCGTCCCTCCAATCCGCAGCGATGACGCGGTGTGACAGCAAAACGGCGCCCTGCGGCGCCGTTTCAGAAAAATCCATTGCCGGCTCACGTCAGGCGCTGACGTTGCCTTTCTTTTCCTTCTGCTCGGAATAGATGTAGAGCGGCCTGGCGTTGCCTGACACCACCTCTTCCGAAATAACCACTTCGCGCACGCCTTCCAGCGCCGGCAGTTCGAACATGGTGTCGAGAAGGATCGCTTCCATGATCGAACGCAGGCCGCGCGCGCCGGTCTTGCGGTCGATGGCGCGCTTGGCGATCGCCGACAGCGCGTTCTCGTGGAAGGTCAGGTCGACATTCTCCATCTCGAACAGCCGCTGGTACTGCTTGACCAGCGCGTTCTTCGGCTCGGTCAGGATCTGGATCAGCGCCGGCTCGTCGAGGTCCTCCAGCGTCGCCAGGACAGGCAGACGGCCGACGAACTCGGGAATGAGGCCGAACTTCAAGAGATCCTCAGGCTCGACCAGGCGGAAAACATCGCCGGTGCGGCGATCCTCGGGCGAAGCAACGATGGCGCCGAAACCGATCGAGGTCTTCCTGCCGCGATCCGAGATGATCTTGTCCAGGCCGGCGAAAGCGCCGCCGCAGATGAACAGGATGTTGGCGGTGTCGACCTGCAGGAATTCCTGCTGCGGATGCTTCCTGCCGCCCTGCGGCGGCACGGAGGCGACAGTGCCTTCCATGATCTTCAAAAGTGCCTGCTGCACGCCCTCGCCCGAGACGTCGCGGGTGATCGAGGGATTGTCCGACTTGCGCGAGATCTTGTCGATCTCGTCGATATAGACGATGCCGCGCTGGGCGCGCTCGACATTGTAGTCGGCCGACTGCAACAGCTTCAGGATGATGTTCTCGACATCCTCGCCGACATAGCCGGCCTCGGTCAGCGTCGTCGCGTCGGCCATGGTGAAGGGGACGTCGATGATGCGGGCCAGCGTCTGCGCCAGCAGCGTCTTGCCGCAACCGGTCGGGCCGATCAGCAGGATGTTAGACTTCGCCAGTTCGACGTCGTTGTTCTTGCCGGCATGGGCGAGGCGCTTGTAGTGGTTATGGACGGCCACCGACAGCACGCGCTTGGCGTAAGGCTGGCCGATGACGTAGTCGTCGAGAACCTTGAGGATTTCCTGTGGGGTCGGCACGCCCTCGCGCGACTTCACCATCGAGGTCTTGTTCTCCTCGCGGATGATGTCCATGCACAGTTCGACGCATTCGTCGCAGATGAACACCGTCGGCCCGGCGATCAGCTTGCGCACTTCGTGCTGGCTTTTGCCGCAAAACGAGCAATAAAGCGTGTTCTTGGAATCACCGCTGTTGTTGCCGACCTTGCTCATTTTCCTGTCCTTTCATGGCCGCCCGCCGATGGTCTGGTTGAAAGGGCGCATATTCAATCTATCGCGGGAATCCGCTGCCGCCAGTGCCCCGGCTCCCGCAACGCATTCCGTACGAAACACAAATCGGAAAACGGGGCAATGATTCGAACAACCCCACGCAAAGCTAAGCCGTCGAAAATCAACATAGCCTTAACGTAGGCAATTGCACCCGTCGAGGGAACAGCCAATTGTGGCCGAAATGCCGCAAGCTGCGCCAAAAGCGCGTGATCCCGCCACTCATTGCCACCGCGGGGCCACCGCGGGCCTATAAGGCAATACCTTCGACCGGCTCACGTGACGAAATGACCTTGTCGATGAGGCCGAAATCCCTGGCCTCGTCGGCAGTCATGAAATGGTCACGGTCGAGCGTTTTTTCAATCTCATCGTAGCTCTTGCCGGTGTGCTTGACGTAAACCTCGTTGAGGCGGCGCTTCAGCTTGATGATGTCCTGGGCATGGCGCTCGATGTCGGAAGCCTGGCCCTGGAAGCCGCCGGAAGGCTGGTGGACCATGATGCGGGCGTTCGGCGTGGCAAAGCGCATGTCCTTGTGGCCCGCCGTCAAGAGCAGCGAGCCCATCGAGGCGGCCTGACCGATGCAGAGCGTCGACACGGCAGGCTTGATGAACTGCATCGTGTCGTAGATCGCCATGCCGGAGGTGACGACGCCGCCGGGCGAGTTGATATAGAGGTTGATTTCCTTCTTCGGATTCTCGGCCTCGAGAAACAGCAGCTGCGCGCAGACCAGCGTCGCCATGCCATCCTCGACCGGGCCGGTGATGAAAATGATGCGCTCCTTGAGGAGCCGCGAGAAAATGTCGTAGGCCCGCTCGCCGCGATTGGTCTGTTCGACCACCATCGGAACGAGGTTCATGTAGGTTTCGACGGGGTTCTTCATGGACTATCCCTTTTTGAGGATGGGATTCCGGCGCCGGAGATTTGCAATCGGGCAGAATCGGTTCTGGATCGTTATTGTGTAAATAGGATGCCGGCTCACCCTAGCGCAAGGCCGCCTCTCCTAGCCATCCGGTTAAGTCGAATCAAGGTTTCCAAACCAGTTTCGCCTGTCGCCGTGCCGGCAGCCCCTCTCCTGCCGTGGGAAGGGGCGCTCATGCTTGGCCGTTGTTTAGCAGTTTCTTAACCGCATCGCTTAACGAAAAGTGGTGAAACCGCTTTTTCCGGCCACGGCTTACCCTACAATCCAACGTTGAACTCGCTTCACGCAGTTCAAACAGGGGGAGTGCGATGATCAGGAAAACTGCTTCCTTGGCCCTTGCCGGCATCACCGTCCTCGGCATGGCATCCGAAACGGCCGCCGGCGGACACGCGGTCGAATGCTACGAGCAGGTCAATCGGCCGGCCGTCTACGACACCGTCTACGAGGATGTGCTCGTCAGCCCAGCCGGCCAGCAGGTGCAGTATGAAGCGCCGATCTACGGGACGCGCGAGCGCGTGGTGCAGATCGCGCCGGCGCGCGTCAGCTACGAGATCGTGCCCGCCATCACCCGCACCATCTACCGCACCGTGAGGGTCGATGACGGCGGCTATTCCTGGGAATGGCGCATCATTCATGGCCGCAAGGTGCTGTGCAAGGTCAGGCACAGGGCGCGCTATGAACGCGTGGCCGAAATCGTCGTGGTTGAGCCGGAACGCCGGCGGCGCGTTGTCCTCCCCGCCGAGTACGAGGGCGTCGCCGAAGAGGTTCTCGTGCGGCCGGAGCAACGGCGCATCATCGACATTCCTGCGTCTTATCAGACAGTAGCTCGCCGCGTGGTGGTCAGGGAGGGCTCATCCAGCTGGCGGCGCGTGCATATTCCGAGGCATTGCCGATACTAGGCGCTCAGGCGCCCTCCGCCCTGAGCCATATCTTCAGGCCGTCGACATCGCCATTGCCGACGCAGGCCGCAACACGCCGGCCGACCGCCGCGCCGAACTTGTAGCCGTGGCCGGAGCAGGCCGAGACGACCAGGCATCTGCCTTTCCGGTGGGCCAGAAATTTCTCGTCGGCGGTGAAGGTGTAGGCGCAGGTGACCTTGTATTCCTCGATACGAGCGATCGGCGGCGAAAACAGGTTGCGGATCGCCTCAACCTCGCCCGGCACCGGCTGGCGGTTCCAGTCGGCATCGCTGGTCGGCACCCTGTGCAGGCCCGAGCCGAATTTCATGCCGGCGCCGCCGGAGGGCGGGATCACGTAGCCGTCGACGCTGCCGCCAATGTTGAGGACGACCGGTGCTGCCTGCCAGACCGCTTTCAGGTCCGCCGGCGGTTCGACATAGGCGAGCGCGGTGCGCCAGGTTTTCAGCTCGCCATCCAGCTCCGGGAACAGTTTTAGCACCCAGGCGCCGGCAGCGACGACGATCCGGTCGGCCTGCATCGTTTCGCCGCCCGCCAGCACGACATGCCCGGCCTCGGCGTCGATCTCGACCACCTTGCTGTTTTCGTAGACATTGGCGCCGTTCGCGCGCAGCCACCTGGCGAGGCCGGCAGCGATCTTGCGGCAGTGCAGCGCGCCGCCGTCCGGCGAAAAATACGCATAGCGGAATGAACCAGGTTCTAGGAACGGCCAGCGTTCGACCGCGGCATCCGGCTCGAACAATTCGAACGGGTAGTTCCCGGCTTCCATGCCTTCGCGGTATTCCTCGGCCTCATCGCCCGGCTGGCGCGAAATGCAGATGAAGCCGCGCGGATCGAGATGGCTTTCACCGAGATCGGCCCACATCTCATCCCAGGCTTCATACGCTTCGGTGATCAGCCGGCCATAGCCCGTTCCGGCCCGGTAGGCGCGGCGGATGATGCGATGATGGTCGCCGGAGGCGGCGAGCGGATTGGGGATTGGTCCCTGCTCGACGATCGAGACGAGGTGACCGGCCTTGGCCAGCGACCACGCCGTCGAAAGCCCGGCAATGCCCGCACCGACCACGATCACATTCATGAAACCGTCCTTCCGCAACCGCTTCGGCGGCTCACCTCACGGGAGGGCCAACATACGGTCTGGCACCAGACTGGCAAGCCGCGCTAATGATCTGGCATGACCGAATTGAAGCCGCCCTATCTTGCCTTTGATCCAGCCTCCCGCCGCCTGCGGCTCGATCCGCACGAACCGGCTTTTTTCCAGAACCCTTACGAAGCCTATGCCTTCCTGCATGGCGCATTGAACGCCTTCTTCTGGGAGGAGTTTGGTTTCTGGTGCTTTGGCGGCTTCGACGACGTCAACCGGCTGCTGCGCGATCGCCGCTTCGGCCGGCAGAACCCGGCCGGCATTCCGGACAGCCGAGGCATCGGTCAGGACCGCACGCACCTCAGCGCGTTCGACGGCATCGAGGCCAATTCGATGCTGGAGCTGGAGCCGCCTGTCCACACACGGCTCAGAACGCTGGTCAACCGCGCCTTCGTCTCGCGCCAGGTCGAGCGGCTCAGGCCACGTGTCGAGGCGCTGGCCAACGAACTGATCGACCGTTTCGAACCAGGAGGAGTCGACCTGCTGCCGGCATTCGCAGCTCCCTTGCCGATCACCATCATTGCGGAGATGCTCGGCGTGCCGGTCGACATGGGGCCGCAGCTGCTCGACTGGTCGCATCGGATGGTCGCCATGTACATGCATGGCCGCACCCGCGAGACGGAGGACACGGCCAATCGCGCCGCGCGCGACTTTTCCGATTTTCTGCGCGGCTACGTCGCCGAGCGGCGAAAGAGGCCGGGCGAGGATCTTCTGTCGCTGCTGATTGCGGCACAGGAGGACGGCCAGAAACTGTCGGAGGACGAGCTGGTATCCTCGGCCATCCTTTTGCTCAATGCCGGCCATGAAGCAACTGTCCACCAGACCGGCAATGCGGTGCGCTCGATCCTTGCGCAAGGCGGCGACGCGCGCCGCTTCTTCGCCTCACCGGAAGCAACAGCCGCGACGGTCGAAGAGTGCCTGCGCTTCGACGCGCCGCTGCACATGTTCACGCGCTACGCCTATCAGGAGGTCGAGGCCGGGCCGGGGATCATCGTCCAGCCGGGCGAGACGATCGGGCTGTTGCTCGGCATGGCCAATCGCGACCCTACTGCGTTTGCCGAGCCCCTCGCCTTCAGGCCGGACCGTGCCGACCAGAAGAACGTATCGTTCGGCGCCGGCATCCATTTCTGCATCGGCGCGCCGCTCGCCCGGCTCGAACTGCAGGTGTCGCTGAAAACCTTGTTCGAACGCCTGCCGCGGCTCCAAATGGCCGAACAGCCGCGCTTCCGTGACACGTATCATTTCCACGGGCTGGAAACGCTTGCCATCAGAATCTGAGGACGGCTTCCGACGACAGGCTTCGAAAGCCGGCTCCGGCGAATTCCGGTCAAATAGGTAACATCTCAAGGTCGCGAGTGCCAAATAATCGCCGATCGAACGATGAAGCTACCGGAAGCAAGACCTCACACTAACAATCCCGGATGCCTACAGAAATTCGGTCATGAAGCTTGAAGAGAGACGGGATTTGAATCTTTTTGCGTCGTCTCGCGGACGATGTCGAGGAAGGCCTTCAGCACCGGCGAGGGTTGTTCATGCCGGTAGATGATTGAAGTGTCGATGGACAAGGTTCGTCCCTGGATGGGGCGATAAACGACGCCGTGCCGGCGCAAATTTTGCAGACAAGCGGGCAGCAACGAGACGCCCAGCCCGACGGATACAAGTCCGATGATTGTCTGCTTGGGCGTTGCTTCTCGAACGATCCTCGGGCTGAACCCGGATGAACGGCACAGCCCGACGATCTCGTCATAGAGGGATGGATTGATGCTGCGCGGGAACTGAATCAACGCTTCGGAGGCCAGGTCGGCCAGCGCGACCTCTGCTTCCGAGGCCAGCCGATGCGTTTCCGGCAAGGCCACGATCAGGGGTTCGACCAGTATGCTTTCGACCCTCAATGCCTCGTGAACGACGGGAGGATGGACAAAACCGATATCGAGCTGGCGTTCGGCCACTGCCCTGACTTGATTGGGAATGCGCAGGTCGGTCAGGCTCAACTCGACCTCGGGATAGCGCTTGGTGAAGCGTTGGACGACAGAAGGCACCACACTGTAGATAGCCGCGTCGATGAATCCGACAGCAAGATGGCCGGTTTCGCCACGATCGGCTTTGCGAGCAAGCTCCACCGCCTGCTCTGTCTGGTGAAGCACGGCCCTAACCTCATCAAGGAACACACGCCCCGCCGCAGTCAGTTCGACCTTGCGCTTGGTGCGCTCCAGCAAGCGCACACCCATCGCCTGTTCCAGTTGCTGGATCTGCTTTGTCAGGGGCGGCTGTGAGATATGCAAGCGCGCTGCCGCGCGCCCGAAATGCAGCTCTTCGGCGACGGCCATGAAGGACTGCATCAGCTTGTGGTTCATCTTCAGCCTTTAATTTCCCAAATAGAATTACCCATGGCTCAAACGATATTGGACGGAAAGTATCGGAATCTGCAAAATCCGGAAAGCTGCAAAATCCGGGAGACGCGCTTTGAAAAATTCCGAGATTTCACGCCGCCAGATGCTGAAAGTGCCGCTCATCGGCGCGACGATCGCCGCGACATCTCAATCCGGTCTTGTCTGCGAGGCCCTTGCCCAACCCGTTCCAGCTTCGTCGCCAGCGCCCCCTGGCGCTTTCGCCCACAATGTCGAAGCAGTGGGTTATACCGATCTCGATCATCGCCCAGCCTTCAAAATGGCGATCAGGCAGGTTGGCGAACGTTGGTATCTCTACACTGGGCACTTCTGGCACTCCGGCTGGAGCATCGTGGACGTGACCGACCCGGCCAAGCCCGAGACGGTCAAGTTCGTGCCCTATCTCGGCACGAATACTTGGACTCTACAAATAGATTTGTCCGGCGACACGATGGTGACCGCCCTCGAAAAGCCCTTTGCTAATTTCGGCGGTGACCCCGACGCACCGTTCGGCGAAGGCGTTCTGATCTGGGATATCGCGGATCCCATCAATCTGAAACAACTCAGTCACTACCGCACCGGCGGAAACGGCACGCATCGCAACCTCTATCCCGGTGGACGTTATGTCCACCTTGCCGCCGGCATGCCGGGTTACAGGGGCAACATCTACGTCATCCTCGATATTTCGGATCGCTCGAATCCGCGCGAAGCCGGACGCTGGTGGGTGCCGGGCCAGCACGAGGCCGGCGGCGAGAGCTTTGCGGCTGCGAAGCCCGCCGCCGACCAGGAGACCGCCGATCGCTACCGGTTGCGACTGAAGCCGCAATGCATGTGCGGCGCCTTCTGCGCCAGCACGGGCGAGGATGTCTCGCTGCACGGCCCGCCTTATGTCACTGGCGATCTTGTCTATTTGCCTTATGGTGCGGCGGGAATCGTTGTGCTCGATATTAGCGACGTCTCCCAGCCGAGGCAGGTCGGCGGCCTGAGCTTCAGCCCTCCGTTTCATTCGCGCTTCGGTGTGCATAGCGTGCTGCCGATTCCAGAGCGCGGCATTGCCTTCGCCAATTCGGAGAACGTCACCTATGGACTTGGTCCGATGCATCACGCTTCGATCGTCGATATTTCCGATTCCAGTGAACCCTTTCTGCTGTCGCTGTTGCCCGAACCAGTGCCACCCGAAGGCGCTCCCTATTCGGATTTCACAACTCGTGGCGGCTGGCGCGGACCGCACAACATCAACCACCACCAGCATCATCCCGATGTCCAGAAACAAGGCGATCTGTTCTATATCGCGCACTTCAACGCTGGGCTCAGGGTCTATGACGTCTCAAATACTCGGCTTCCGCGCGAGGTCGGCTACTTCATCCCGCCGGAGCCAGTCCGACGCTACGGCCCTATGCCGGAAGACAAGCTGGTTGTTCAGACCGAGGACGTGGTCGTGGACCGGCGCGGCTTCATTTACATAACTGACAAGAACCTGGGGCTCTGGATTCTCCGCTACACCGGCCCGCGGCCGGAAACGGATCGAACGTGACGGTCACATTCACCCTGAATGAAGCCTTAGTCGGAGCGCGGAAGCGGAGGCAGTCATGATTCGCTGGGAAAGTTTCATGGCACCGCGACATGATGAGCCGATACGGATTTTCCGACACGGACATCGATGGCTTTTGTAAAGTCCGGCGCCATGCGAGATCAAAGCTTGATTACATACTCCTTGCGCGTCGTTTCAAGCACTTCCCAGCTTCCTCTAAAGCCCGGCCTCAGCACGAAACTGTCGCCTGCCCTGACGGTGCGCGCATCGCCGCCGTCTTCGGCGATCACCGAAACCCCTGACAGGATGTGGCAGAACTCCCACTCATCATATTCGATGCGCCATTTGCCGGGCGTTGCTTCCCAGACGCCGGCATAGAGGCCGCCGTCCTGTTCCTCGACATTCCAGGTGCGGAATTTCGGATCGCCCGAAATCAGGCGATCCGGCGCTGGTGCGCCAAGTTCCGGTTCGACGGTGTCGACGCCGACGGACAGAAATTTCGGCGTGGTCATGGCGATCAAACCTTGGCGAGAGCCTGTTCCAGATCGGCGACGATGTCGTTGACGTCCTCGATGCCGACCGAAAGCCTGACCGTGTCCGGCCCTGCCCCCGCGTTGATCTTCTGCTCGTCGGAAAGCTGGCGATGCGTGGTCGATGCCGGGTGGATGACCAGCGACTTGGTGTCGCCGACATTGGCCAGATGCGAGAACAGTTCGAGCGCCTCGACGAACTTGATGCCCGCCGCATAGCCGCCCTTCAGCCCGAATGTGAACACCGCGCCGGCGCCAAGCGGCGAGTATTTCTTCTGCAACGCGTTGTTCTTGTCGCCGGGCAGGCCGGGATAGGAAACCCAGGCGACCTTGGGATGGTTGGAGAGCCATCCGGCGACCGCCGCCGCATTGTCGCAGTGGCGCTGCATCCTGAGCGGCAAGGTTTCCAGACCGGTCAGGATCAGGAAAGCGTTGAACGGCGAAATCGCCGCGCCGATATCGCGCAGGCCGAGCACTCGGGCGGCAATGGCGAAAGCGAAATTGCCGAAGGTTTCGTGCAGGACGAGGCCGCCATATTCGGGGCGCGGTTCCGACAGCATCGGATATTTGCCCGACTTCGACCAGTCGAAGGTGCCGCCGTCGACAATGGCGCCGCCGATGGAATTGCCGTGGCCGCCGATGAACTTGGTCAGTGAATGCACGACGATGTCGGCGCCATGCTCGATCGGCCGCAGCAGGTAGGGGGAGGCCAGCGTGTTATCGACGATCAGCGGCAGGCCGTGCTTGCGGGCGATGTCGCCGATCTTCTCGATATCGACGAAGACGCCGCCAGGGTTAGCCAGGCTCTCGATGAAGATCGCCTTGGTCCTGTCGTCGATCTGACTCTCGAAGGTCGAGATATCGTTGGTGTCGGCCCAGCGCACCTGCCAGCCGAAATTCTTGAAGGCGTGGCCGAACTGGTTGATCGAGCCGCCGTAAAGCTTTGTCGCGGAAACGAAATTGTCGCCGGGCTGCATCAGGTTGTGGAAGACCAGCACCTGCGCGGCATGGCCGGAGGCGACGGCAAGGCCTGCCGTGCCGCCTTCGAGTGCCGCGATGCGCTCTTCCAGCACCGCCTGCGTCGGGTTCATGATGCGGGTGTAGATGTTGCCGAACGCCTTCAGCCCGAACAGTGAGGCGGCATGGTCGGCATCGTCGAAGACGAAGGAGGTGGTCTGGTAGATCGGCGTCGCGCGTGCGCCGGTCGCCGGATCCGGCTTGGCGCCGGCATGGACGGCGAGCGTATTGAAACCGGGCATGCGGGCCATCGAAAAACCTCCCTCAATGGTGAATGGTGAATGGTGAATGGTGAATGGTGAATGGTGAATGGTGAATGGTGAATGGTGAATGGTGAATGGCAAAGTCGGCCAGCCCCACCCTGATTGCAAGCGGCTCATATGCCGCCTTGCCCGCCTTCCAGAAAAATCCTTCTATTCACCATTCACCATTCATTACCTACTTCTGGCGAACGCCGAAACTCTGGAACCCCGGCCGCATCAGCGGCTTCTTCGACGACAGCACGCCTGAATTGACGCCGGTCCAGCCGATCTCGCCGGACAGCTTGCCATATTCGATCTTGGGGCAACGGTTCATCACCACCTTGATGCCGGCGGCTTCGGCGCGTGCGGCCGCCTCGTCATGGCGTATGCCAAGCTGCATCCAGATGACCTTCGGCAGCGGATCGAGCCGCAACACCTCGTCGACAATGCCCGGCACGGCAGCGGAAGCGCGAAACACGTCGACCATATCGACAGGTTCCGGAACGTCGGCGAGCCTGGCATAGGTCATCTGGCCCAGAATCGCCTTGCCGGCCTGGCCGGGATTGATCGGGAACACCGAAAACCCCTTGCCGAGCAGATATTTCAGCACGAAATAGCTCGGCCGCACATCGTTGGCCGACGCGCCGACCATGGCGATGGTCTTCACGGAATTGAGAATGCCGGCGATATAGGCGTTGTCGTAGGCGTCGTGGTTCATGCCTCGTCATACAGCGCTTCGGAGTGAGGTGCCAACAGCCGAGCAAGTGGCTTGCAATGGGCCAGGGAGAACGTCGTCAGCCCGGCAGCGAAATCGATCCGTCTTCCGCGATCGGAAAAGCGGGATTGTGCGCGACTTCCCAGACATGCCCGTCCGCATCGGCGAAATAGCCGTACCAGCCGCCCCAGAAGGCGCGCCCGGCCGGCTTGACGATCTTGCCGCCGGCCTTCTCAGCCGCCGCAAGCACTTCGTCGACCTCGGCGTCAGAGCGGGTGTTGTAGGCAAGGTAGACGGCCGAAGGTGCCTTGCTGAAGGTCACGCCCGAATCCTCTTCGGCGCTTTGCCGCGGGAACAGGCCGAGAATGGCGCCGCCCATCTGGAAGAAGGCAACGCCCTCGGTGATCCCGGCATGGCGCTTCAGGCCCATCGCCTCATAGAAGCGCACCGCGCGGTCGAGATCGTCGGTAGCTATGGTGATGATGGAGATGCGCGGTTCCATATCCGCCTCCTATTCCTCCGGCCATTCCGGCTTGCGCTTGCCGATGAAGGCACCGATGCCCTCTTCCGCATCGCGCGCCAGCATGTTCTCGACCATGACGCGCCCGGTGTAATCATAGGCCTCGGCCAGCCCCATTTCTGCCTGTTCGTAGAAGGCTTCCTTGCCGATCTTGACGACCAGGGAGGATTTGGACGCAATGGTTTGCGCGTATTTGGTGACAATCTGATTCAGATATTCGCGCGGCACGACGCGGTTGACCAAGCCGAATTCCTTGGCGGTTGCCGCATCGATCGTCTCGCCGGTCAAAAGCATCTCCATGGCGTGCTTGCGCGAGACGTTGCGCGACAGCGCCACCATCGGCGTCGAGCAGAACAGTCCGATATTGACGCCAGGCGTGCAGAAGGTCGCCTCGTGCGAGGCGATGGCGAGATCGCAGCTGGCGACCAGCTGCAATCCGGCCGCCGTCGCCAGGCCGTCGACTTCGGCGATCACCGGCTTAGGATGGCGAACGATCGCCTGCATCAGTGAAGCGCAGGCGGAAAACGTCTTTTCGAAAAAGGCCCTGCCGCGATCGGCATCGGCGCGGTGCGCGCTCAACTCCTTGAGGTCGTGTCCGGCGCAGAACACTTTGCCGGCCGCCCCAAGGACGATGACGCGGACGGATTTGTCGGCCTTGGCGCGGTCGAGTTCCGTCATCAGCGCCGCCATCACTGCAAGCGAAAGAGCGTTGGCCGGCGGATTGGCGAGCGTCAGACGGAGCACGCCCTTGTCCAGCCTGGAGACGACGGGCCCTTCGGCAACGGCAGGTTTGATGGCAACGATTTCGGCCATGGGGTCCTTCCTCCGCGATTCCGGATCGATGATGGACTAATCTAGTATGCCGTCGCGCTTCGGCCAACTCCCTCGTGCGCGTCGGCGATTGGGGTGTCGCGTATGCAGATGTCCG
>NZ_JAMYSY010000021.1:0-105757 GCF_040322175.1 Mesorhizobium sp. M0185
GTTTTTTTTTAAAAAAAAATTTTAAGCGGGGGTGGGGGGTACTTTAAAATAAAACCTTCTTAAAGCGCCCACTTTTATAAACCCAATCCGGGGCGGGCCTCGCCGCCCCGCTCTTGTCTCTTGCATGGCGGAAGAACGCCTGCTTCAAGCCGCCTTTGCTTCTGCTTCATGGAGCGCGAAAGAGCGCCCGTCCGCGTCGAAAATATGTAGGTCTCCGGCGTCCGCCGTCAGCCGCAGCGTCGCTCCGCGCTTGACCTCGACATTGCCCGGCAGCTTGGTCACCAGCGGCAGGTCGGCGCGGCCGATGTCGACATAGACGAGCTGGACCTCGCCGAGCTGCTCGACGTAATCGACCGTCCCTTCGAACAAATAGTCGGCGCCGGTGGCAATCATCAGATCCTCCGGCCGCACCCCGAAGCTCACCGCTGCGCCTTTCGCCGACGCAGGCGTTGCGATCGGCACCGTTGCCTTGCGGCCGCCGACATGGCTGACGACCGTCGGGTTGCCGGTCTTGTCGATCGTCGCCGGCAGGATGTTCATCGCCGGCGAGCCGATGAACTGGGCGACGAACAGATTGCCGGGCCGCTTGTAGAGCTCCATCGGCGTGCCGACCTGTTCGATATGGCCTTCCTTCAGCACCACGATGCGGTCGGCCAGCGTCATCGCCTCGACCTGGTCGTGGGTGACATAGATCATGGTTGTGGCCGGCATCGATTCCTTGAGCTTGGCGATCTCGATGCGGGTGGCGACACGCAGCGCCGCGTCGAGGTTGGACAGCGGTTCGTCGAACAGAAA
The DNA here is from genome assembly GCF_040322175.1 of Mesorhizobium sp. M0185. NCBI lineage: Bacteria > Pseudomonadati > Pseudomonadota > Alphaproteobacteria > Hyphomicrobiales > Phyllobacteriaceae > Mesorhizobium > Mesorhizobium sp. M0185. The sequence goes on from NZ_JAMYSY010000021.1 coordinate 796, forward strand.
AACCTTGGGATTGCGCACGATGGCGCGACCGATGGCGACGCGCTGGCGCTGGCCGCCCGACATCGCCTTGGGCAGACGGTCGAGATATTTGGTCAGCTGCAGGATCTCGGCCGCCTGGCGCACCCGCTTGTCGATCTCGGCCTTGCTTTCCTTGCCGATCTTCATCGAGAAGGCCATGTTGTCGTAGACGGTCATGTGCGGATAGAGCGCATAGGACTGGAACACCATGGCGATGCCGCGCTTTGACGGCGGCACGTCGTTGACGATCTCGCCGTCGATCTTGAGCTCGCCCGAGGTGATCTCCTCCAGCCCGGCGATGCAGCGCAGCAAGGTCGACTTGCCGCAACCAGAGGGACCGACGAAGACGATGAATTCGCCCGACTTTATGTCGAGGTCGACGCCGTGCAGAATGTTGAGATTGCCATATGATTTCCTCACTTGCCTTAGCGTGACATCGGCCATGGTACCCTCCAGTTCTTCCTTGAATTCAGTCGATACGCCCGAACCAGGCGCCGTAGCCGCCGAGGCGGATAGTGCCGGCGCCAGTCTGTCCCGAAAACCCGTGTCCCGGCAAGGGCTGCAATGAGCGGCCGCCAAGATCGACCTCGGCCGGCTTTGCTCCGAGATTGAAGGCGCAGACGATCTGCTCGTTGCCTTCGCGGCGCGTGAAGGCGACGGTGTCGCCCTCGCTTTCGATGAACTCGATATCACCCTTGGCCAGTGCCGGATGGGCGCGGCGGAAAGCCAGGAAGCGCCGGTAGTGCTCGAGCAGCGAGCCGTCGTCGCCTTGCTGCACATTGACGGCTTGCGCAAGGTGCTTGCTGGGCACCGGCAGCCAGGGCTTTGCCGTCGAGAAGCCGCCATTGCGGGCAGCGCCGTCCCAAACCATCGGCGTACGGCAGCCGTCGCGTCCCTTGAATTCAGGCCAGAAGCGGATGCCGTATGGGTCCTGCAGATCCTCGAAGCCGAGTTCGGCCTCGCTGAGCCCGAGCTCCTCGCCCTGATAGATACAGACCGAGCCGCGCAACGACATCAGCAGCGCCGAGATGACCTTGAGGTAGGCGGTCGGGTCGGGCTCGCCGGCTGCCCAGCGCGAGGCGGGACGCATCACGTCATGGTTGGAGAAGGCCCAGCACGACCAGCCGTCGCTGGCCACCTTGCCGAAGGTTTCCAGCACCGAGCGCACCTTTGCCGCGCTGATCTTCTCCGGCGCCAGGAAGTCGAAGGAGTAACACATATGCACGCGCTTGCCGCCGGCCGTATAGGCCGCCACCACTTCCAGCCCACGCTGCGAATCGCCGACCTCGCCAACTGCGGCCGTCGCCGGGTATTCGTCGAGCAAGGCGCGGAAGCGTTCGAGGAAGCCGAGGTTTTCAGGCCGGCTCTTGTCGTAGAGATGGTCCTGGTAGTTGTAGGGGTTGACGGCCGGCGCCGTCTGGTCGTTGCGCTGCTCGGGCGGCAGCGGCGGATTGTCTTCCAGGCCTTGGCTGTGGAAATAGAAATTGATGGTATCGAGTCGGAAGCCGTCGACGCCGCGCTCCAGCCAGAAGCGGGTGACGTCGAGCAGCGCGTCCTGGACCGCGCGGCTGTGGAAATTGAGGTCGGGCTGCTCGGCCAGGAAATTATGCAGGTAATATTGCTGGCGGCTGGTGTCCCACTGCCAGGCCGAGCCGCCGAAGATCGACAGCCAGTTATTGGGTGGCGTGCCGTCCGGCTTGGCATCCGCCCAGACATACCAGTCGGCTTTTGGATTGCTGCGGCTCGAGCGGCTCTCCTTGAACCAGGGATGGATGTCGGCGGTGTGCGAGAGCACCTCGTCGATCATCACCTTGAGGCCAAGCCGGTGCGCCTCTGCGGTCAGCGCGTCGAAGTCGGCCAGCGTGCCGAACATCGGATCGACATCGCAATAATCCGACACGTCGTAGCCAAAATCCTTCATCGGCGATTTGAAGAATGGCGAGATCCAGATGGCGTCGACACCGAGCGAGGCGATGTAGGCCAGCCGGCCGATCATGCCCCTGAGGTCGCCGATGCCGTCGCCGTTCGAATCCTGATAGCTGCGCGGGTAGATCTGGTAGATCACGGCACCTCGCCACCAGTCGCGATCGATAGCGAGATCTGGCTTCGGGGTGGCCTTCAAAGCGGATTGCATGATCTCAACCTCCTTTCACCGAGCCGGCAAGCAGCCCACGGACGAAATAGCGCTGCAGCGAGAAGAACACGATCAGCGGCACGATGATGGTGACGAAGGCCGATGTCGTCAGGATCTCCCAGTCGCCGCCGCGCGAGCCGAGCAACGCATTGAGCTTGGCGGTAAGCACGATCTGGTCGCCCTCGGTACCAAGGAAAACCATCGCCACCAGCAGATCGTTCCACACCCAGAGAAACTGGAAGATGGCGAACGAGGCCAGCACCGGGAACGACAGTGGCAGCACGATCTTGACGAAGATCTCGAAATCGCTGGCGCCGTCGATGCGCGCCGACTCCATGATCTCGCGTGGCAGGCCGGCGATATAGCTCCTCAGAAGATAGATGGCGAAAGGCAGGCCGAAGCCGGTATGGGCCAGCCAGATGCCGAGATAGGTCTTCGACGGCACGCCGAAGAAGCTGCCGACGCCGTTATAGAGCTTCAACAGCGGAATCAGCGACATCTGCAGCGGCACGACCAGGAGGCCGATGATGACGGCGATGAGCAGGGCCCGGCCAGGAAAGCGCATCCAGGCCAGCGCGTAGGCGGCGAACGCGGCGATCAGGATTGGAATGACGGTCGCCGGAATGGTGACGGTCAGCGAGTTCATGAAGGAGCGGCCGATGCCTTCCGAAAACAGCACCGTGTCGTAATTGTCGGTGGTGAATTTCGGCGGCGCCGACGAGGCGTAATAGACGCGCTGGCCGCGTTCGCTCTCGAAAGCCTTCGGCGAGGTCATGACGAAACTGCCGTCGGCATTGAGTTGCAGGGTGACGCCGTCGCCGAGATCGGCTGTCGAGCCGGCGGGATATTGCGTCGGCGCGGCCGACTTGACGCCAAAGGCGCTGATGTTGCGGGCCGGGCCGTCGCCGAAGATATTGCCTTGCAGGACGAACTTGCCCTCCTTCTCGACCTGCGCCGAGGCTGGCGGCAGCCGGCCGGCTTCCGTCTGGCTGGAACTGGTGAACGAGTTCCACCAGCCCGAAGCGATGATCTGATCCTTGTCGCGCAGTGACGAGACCAGAATGCCGAGCGTCGGGATCGTCCAGATCGCAACGAAGATGAAGACGGCGATGTGGACGCCGAAACGGCTGACAAAGGACTTTCCGGTCGACGCGGCCATCTCAATGCCCTTCCGTCTCTTTGTTCGCCTGGCGGATGTTCCAGACCATGATCGGAATGACCGCGATCATGATGATGATGGCGATGGTGGCGCCGCGGCCGAAATCGCCGCCGCCGCGGAACATCCAGTCGAACATCAGATTGGCCAGCACCTGGCTGTTCCACTGGCCGTTGGTCATGGTCAGCACGATGTCGAAAACCTTCAGCACCAGGATGGTGATGGTGGTCCAGACCACGGCGATGGTGCCCCAGATCTGCGGCACCATGATCTTCCAGAAGATCTGGAAAGGGTTGGCGCCGTCGATGACGGCGGCTTCCAGCGTCTCTTCCGGAATGCCGCGCAAGGCCGACGACAGGATGACCATGGCAAAGCCGGTCTGGATCCAGATCAGGATGACCATCAGGAAGAAGTTGTTCCAGAACGGCAGCGAGATCCAGACCTGCGGCTGGCCGCCGAAATACTGGATGATGGCGTTGAGCAGGCCGATCTGCGTCTGCCCGTCGCCGCGATATTCGTAGATGAATTTCCAGATGACGCTGGCGCCGACGAACGAGATCGCCAGCGGCAGGAAGATCAGGCTCTTGGCGATGGTGCCCCACCAGATCTTGTCGGTGAGCACGGCGATGATCAGCCCGAGGAAGGTGCAGGCGGCCGGCACCACCGCCAGCCAGATGATGTTGTTGAGGATCGAGTTGCGGAACTCGCGGTCGCCGAACGCCCATTGATAGTTGGCCAAGCCGACGAAATGGGCGCCGCCGCGATCAAGGAACGACAGCCTCAGTGTCTCCACCACCGGGTAGATCAGGTAGATGGTGAGGATGATCATCGCCGGGCCGACGAACAGCCAAGGCCGGATCACCCCCTGCCGGCGCAGATTGTTAATCGCCGCCTTGCCGGAAACGCCGCGCGCCGGAAAGATCGTGTCGAGTGCCTTGTTGGCGCCCCAGAAATAGGCGACGCAGCCGCCCACGCCGATGATGATGACGAATATCGCCGAAAAAATCTGAGCCGCCATGGGTCCCTCCCCCTGCGCACGGATCCGCCAGTCGAGAATGGCTTTGGCGACGGGATCATGCGCCGATTCAGTTGTCTGGAGCGCGACCAGCCGGAAAGCAGGTCACTGGGCGCGCGTCATGCCGGAATGCGTTGTGCTCACGACAATCGACGCGACGCCAAGCACCGGATAAGGTCCGGGCCGTTTGAGGCCCGGACCACATCACATTGGGAACTCAAGCCGGCCGCTTACTTGATCGCGTCCCAGCTTTTCTGGATGTCAGTGGCGACGTCCTGGGCGGACTTGCCGCCGACCAGGTCGATCATGCCGGTCCAGAACGCACCGGCGCCGATCTTGCCCGGCATCAGGTCGGACCCGTCGAAGCGGAAGGTCGAGGCGTTGGCCAGGATCTCGCCCTGCTTCTTCAGCGCGTCGCTAGCATAGGCGTCCTTGTTGACCGACTTGAACGGCGTCACGAAGCCGCCCTGTGCCATCCAGATCTCATGAGCGAGCGGCAGCTTCAGGAATTCGATGAACGCGCGGGCACTCTTGCTATCTTTGGTGATCATGGCCAGCGTGCCGGCGCCGAGCACCGGAGTGCCGAGCTCGGGCTTGGAGGCGTAGGGCGGGTAATAGAAGAAGTCGGCATCCTCGCCGATCTTGGTGCCTTGCGGGAAGAAGGTCGGGATGAACGATGCCTGGTGGTGCAGATAGCATTTCGGCGGCACCGAGAAGAGGCCCTTCGGGCTGTCACGGAAATCGGTCGCCGCAACCGCCTTGGCGCCGCCCTCGACCATCTTGTCGTCCGTCGCGATCTTGCCGAAAATGTCGATCGCATTGACCACTGCCGGATCGTTGAACGGAATTTCGTTCTTAACCCATTTGTCGTAGGTCTCGGGCGTCTGGGTGCGCAGCATGATGTCTTCGACCCAGTCGGTCGCCGGCCAGCCGGTGGCGCCGCCCGAACCAAGCCCGATGCACCATGGCGTGCCGCCGTCGGCGATGATCTTCTTTTCGAGCTCGGCAAGCTCTTCCTGGGTCTTCGGCACCTTGTAGCCCGCTTCCTCGAAATTGTCCGGCGAGTACCAGACCAGCGACTTCACGTCGGCCTTATACGGAAAGGCGAAGAAGCCGGGCTTGCCGTCCTTGTCCTTGAACGTGCCGAGGTCGACCCAGGATTGGCCGGCGCCGTAATTGTCCTTGACCCAGTTGGCCGTGTCGTCGCCGAGCGGCGTCAAAAGCCCCTTCGATGCCAGATCCTGGATCAGGCCCGGCTGCGGCAGCACGGCAATGTTGGGCGGGCTGCCGGCCTGCGTGTCGATGACGATCTGCTGCTCGTAATTCTCCGACGAGGAGTACTTGATCTCGGCGCCGGTGGCTTCGGAGAAGTAATCGAGGACGGTGCGGATAAGCCCTTCGTCCTCGCCGCGCCACGGCCCGAAGATCGTCAGCGTCTCGCCCTTGAGGTCGACCTTCTTGAGCTCCTCGTAGTTGGCCCAGTTGAAACGGGGATCTTCGCCCGGCTTGAACTTCAGTTCGGCTTGCGCCGGCATGGCGAGCGCAAGCGTGGCAAACGCAGCGCCCAGCAGAAGCATTTTCTTCATCGGTATTCCCTCCCAGTGGTGACAAACACCGAACGAAACCTCCATTCCGTCCGCCGGCGCTGCAGGACTGTGACTCAGTCGGAAAGGAACTGCAACCTTTTCGTAGAGTCTTCCAAAGCGCTTTGGTGATTTCGATCTCGCCACTGAATTGATCCGGAGTCAAGAGAAAGCCAAATTAATCGATTTAATTTTTGCGGTCGAGTGCCGGCGAAAGTGCGCTGCAGCACAGTTTTCTGGCGGTGCAGCAGCAAATTCGGCTTCAAACCGGTCCGAACCGTGCGTAAGGTCATTGCGCTCGGCGGCGCAGTTCGTAGCGGCCAGATCGATTCAGATTAAAAGCGCTTTGAGGTTTGGAGGCCTCCGGTGAACCTCAAGCAGCTCTCCCACATGCTGGCGCTTTCGCAGACTACGGTCAGCCGCGCATTGAACGGCTACCCGGAAGTCAACGAGGAAACGCGCCGGCGGGTGGTCGATGCCGCCAAGCGTCACGGCTATCGCCCCAATCCGAGCGCGCGCCGGCTGGCGACCGGCAAGACCGGCATGATCGGCTATGTGCTGCCGACGGGGACGACCGTCGACATCGACCCGCATTTCGTCGAGTTCCTGTCCGGCCTCGGCGACTATGCGCGTTCGCACGAGCTCGACCTGGTGCTGTCACCGGCCGATGCCGACGACCAGGAGACGACGTACCGCCGCATTGTCGCCAACCGGCAGGTCGACGCGGTCTATATCTCCTCGCCGAGGCCGGCCGACCGACGGGTGGCGCTGGTCAATACGCTCGGCATTCCTTTCATCGTCCATGGCCGCAGCGAAGGCTTCGATTTCGAGTATCCGTTCACCGACATCGACAATGAGGGCGCCTTCCACGAGGCGGCGCGGCTACTCGTTCAGCTCGGTCATAGGCGTCTGGCGCTGATCAATGGCGACGATCGCGAGACCTTCGCCATCCATCGCGAGCGCGGCGTGCGCCGCGCGCTTGCGGCGAGCGGCCTGGTGCTTCGTGATCAGCATGTCTGTTCGCTCACCATGACCGAGGAGAATGGCTACCGCGCCGCCCGGCGCTTGCTGGAACAAAGCGACGCGCCGACGGCGATCGCCTGCTCCAGCCTGATCATGGCGCTCGGCGTGGTGCGCGCGGTGCGCGATCTCGGCCTGACCATTCCGGGCGACCTGTCGCTGATCGCCCATGACGACGTCTTTCCCTGGCTGAAGCCGGAAAATTTTTCGGTGCCCTTGTCGACGACGCGTTCGTCGATCCGCCTCGCCGGCGCGCGCATCGCCGAACGCTTGGCGGCGCGGATTTCCGGCCTGGAGGAGGGCGCTCGCGGCGAAGTCTGGCCGGTCGACCTGGTGGTCAGGGGATCGGTCGCCGGCGCGCCGGCCTAGAGGCAATCACTCTGAACGGCCGAGGTCGACTCTTGGCGGCTGTTGGCCAGCACCAGCGGGTGCGTCCTGGTCTCAGGCCGCGGATTTGAGGTGATCGATGAAGGCGCGCAGCTTCGGCAGGACTTGGCGCTTGCCGGGATGATAAAGGAAGACACCCGGCGTCGTCGTGGCGACGCTGTCCAGCACCGACTGGAGTTTTCCTTCGGCTATCAGACCTTCGGCGAGTGGTCGCGGTGTCTGCGCCAGCCCGACGCCCCGCATCGCAGCCCCGACCAACGTCGAATAGTCGTGCGCGATCAGCGGGCCTGAGACGACCGCTTCGATCGCGCCGTTGCCGTCGATGAACGACCAGGGCGCGATGCTGCCATTCGAGCGGCGCAAGCGTAAGCAGGCGTGGTGGCGCAAGTCGTCGACACGCTCGGGACGGCCGTGGCGCTCAAGATAGTCAGGGCTGCCGACGACCACGAACGAGAACGGCGCTGTCAGCCGCACCGCGACCATGTCGGCGGCGATGAGCTGGCCGAGGCGGATGCCGGCATCGAACCCGCCGGTCGCGAGATCGACCATCTGGTCGCTCACGGCGATCTCCAGTTCGATCTCAGGATAGGCTTGGCAGAACGACGCGATCAGCGGCTCCAACATCAGCGGCACGATGGCGCGGGGCACAGACAGGCGCAGCAGACCAGTCGGCCGCTGGCCGATATCGCGGGCGGCCTCGCCGGCCGCGACAAGCTCTTCGAATGCCGGGCCGGCACGGTCGAGGAATCGCTGGCCAGGCTCGGTTAAACCAACGCTCCGCGTCGTGCGGACGAACAACGCCGTGCCCAGACGGGCTTCCAGCGCGCGCACCGCTTGGCTCACGGCGGATGGCGTCACGCCGAGATCGGCGGCGGCACGGCGGAAGCTGAGGCGCCTGGCGACGGCCAGGAACGCCTCGACGCCCTCCAGCGCACCATGTCGGACTGTGTAGTTCTGCTTCATAGGTTGTTGTGATTACACCGGATAGTCGAATTGCGGTAGCGGGCTTAAAGCCGCGTGAATCAACTGTTGAGAGAAGGCCAAATGTCCACGGAAATGGTGTTCCAAACCCATCTTGTTCTCGGCTATGTCGCGTGGTTGCTTTGCTTCGGCGCGTACGGTTTGCCGTGGCTCAGGTCGATGGACCGGGTCGCAGCGCAACGCGCTATCGCTATGCTGCACAGCTTCCGCTTCTTCGGGCTCGTCTTCCTGGTTCCGGGCGTCGTAAGCCCCAATCTGCCCGCTGATTTCGCCGTGTTCGCCGCCTACGGCGATTTCGCGACTGGCGTGCTGGCCATGCTGGCGCTGCTCACGGTGAGGATACGCCCGCTCTTCTGGCCGTTGGTCGTCGCCTTCAATGTCGCAGGGACGGTCGACCTCATCGTCGACTATTACCACGCCATTCAGATCGGCCTTCCTGCACGCGCAGGCGAACTGGGCGCCACCTACGCGATCCCGATCATCTACGTACCGCTGCTGATGATAACGCACGTCGCCGCGTTCTATTTTCTGGCACGTCCTCGGCAAAACGCGACTTGAGCGGGCTATTCCTTCGCCGCTTCGGCCGCCTTGGTATTCAGCAGCCCAAAGCCGAAATCATTGTCCCGCCCCTTGGGGCCGAGATCCCTGGCGGTGGCGGCAAGTGCTTTCTCGACCCAGTCGGCCAAACGGTCGGGTGCGGCATGCAACAGGTTGGCGACGGCGCCGGTCACGATCGCTGCGGCGAAGGACGTCCCGGTCACCACGTCCGAGCCGGCGCCGCTTGGCGCTACCATCTCGACGCCGGGAGCGGAGATGAAGACGTAGGCGCCGCGATTGGCCTGCGGCATCAGCCCGTCCTTGGCATCGGTGGCCGTCACCGCGATCACGCCGACGAAGGCGGCCGGATAACCATAGGGCGCCTTCGGTCCGTTATTGCCGGCGGCCGCGACCAGCACGATGTCGAGCGCGCGCGCATTGCGGCAGGCGATGCCGAGCAGGTCGTTCTTCGGACCGACGAAGCTCATATTGATGATGCGGACATCCTGCTCCGCCGCCCAGTCGAGCGCCGAAAGGATGACGTCCATGGTCGACTTGCCGCCCTCGAAGGCGCGGGCGTGATAGATCCTGGCGCCCGGCGCCATGCCTTTGAACGCGCCGGTGCCGGCAATCAGTCCATCGATCGAAGTGCCGTGGTCGCGCGCCTTGATCGGCACGTCGGGCATGGCATCGAACTGCCCGGCGATGACGCCGGAGAGCGCCGGATTGCCGTCATCGATGCCGGTGTCGATGACGCCGACGCGCACATTCTCGCCGCTGGCTTTGTCGGCATCGAGCGCGATGCGCTCGAACGCATAATTGACGATGCTGGCCGCCTGCTGCAGCGAATAGACATGGTTGGCCTCACGCCGCAACGTGCGGCCGTCGGCGGCAAGCTGTGCCAGCACGACGCCGACCGGGCGGCCATCGGGAATGCCGAAGCGCACCAGCGTGTTGCCGAGCAGCCGCGACTGCCGCTGCGAGCGTATCTCGAGGCCGAACGAAGCCGCGATCTGCTGGACCGCGCCGGCATCGCCATTGACCGTGACCAGCACCTCGTCGGACACGAAATCGCCGGTCACGGCGCGCGGCGGCTCGGTTGCGACAAGATCGGTCGGCGCTACGACCGGACCGCCCGGCGCGGCTACCTGTGTTGCTGGCGCATCGGAGGGCGGAGCGGACGACGGGGCTGCAGTATTGCCGGGAACGGGTATCGGCACCTCGGCGACTACGGCAGGATTGGGGAACAAGTCGACAATCAGCGCGGGAAGAAACACGGCAATCGCCGTGGAAGCTTTAGCCGGCGTTTTGCCGCCGCTATCCTTCCCGTCATCGCCGTCCTTGGTGCAGTCGGTGCCGGCAGCCGTTGCCCGGTTCAGGCAGTCGATCTCAGCCTGGGTGAGGTTCGGGTCATTGGTCTGCGCCATTGCGGACGCGGCGAAGATTGTCATCGCCGCCGTCAATCGAATGACCGCCTCAGCCGCCATCAGCCGGTTTCCTTCCCTCCAGGGCAGCTTCGGTGAAAGGCTGGGCGGCGATAAGGCCAAGCAGCTTGTGATAGTCGGCGGCGGTCTTGGCCGGGACGCCGACGCGGAAGACGCCGTCGGCGGTCGGCCCTCCGGCGATCTTCAACTGGTTCTGGTCGAGAAAAGCGATGATGTCGGACAGCTTCGCATCCGGTTTGAACTTCACAAGGGCAAACGGCATTTTGGCCAGATCGTCCTCCGATCCGGCAATCTCGAAATCGCCACCTCTGTTGCCGGTCTGCACAAAGGATTGCGCGACGACCAGGGCCAGCAGCACCGCGGCCGCGGCCCAGGCGACGCCGGCGGGCACCGCCATGAAGCGGCTCCAGGCTTGCGCCAGCCACGACGATGCCGCCGGCGCGCGGGACGGGCCGGCCTCGGCGTCGAGCGCCTTGGCAAAGCGGCTGAGCGCATCGGCCGGCGTGCGGATTGCCTCGTTTGCGGCAGCGGTGCCGGAGAATTCGGCCTCGGCCTCGCCTAATGCGGCCATCGCCGCCGGATCGCTCGCCAGCCATTCCTCGATGGCTTCGAGCTCGGTGCCCTCCAGCGAGCCGTTCAGATAAAACGGCAGCAGCATTTCCATTTCGTCGCGGCGTGACATTTTTTCAGCGGCGCTCATGGCCACCCCCTGTCGTAACCGGCGGCCTTGAGGGCTTCGCCGAGTTTCTTGCGGGCGTAGAACATCCTGGTCTTGACCGTTGCGACCGGGATGCCGAGTACCTCGCCGATCTCGCTCACCGATTGCCCGTGATAATAGGCAAGGTCGATCACCGTGCGGTGCTCTTCCGGCATGGCATCGATAAAGCGTCGCAAGGCGGCGGCCTTGTCTTCCTTCATCGTCACGACTTCCGGCGTGTCGGCGCCGTCGGCGACCTGGGCCGCGTCATCGTCGTCGATCCAGTCTTCCTTCTTCTTGCGCAGCAGGGACAGCGCCTTGAAGCGGGCAATACCGAGCAGCCATGTCGAGACCTCCGAGCGCCCCTCGAAGGCCGGTGCCTGCCGCCAGAGTTCGAGGAACACCTCGTTCGCGATATCGTCGGCCATCAGTTCCGATCCCGTCTGGCGTGCCACGAAGCGGTAGACCCGCGCGTGGTGGCGCATGAACAGGAGCCGCACGGCGGCACGGTCGCCTTTCGCGACCCGCTCGACAAGCGCGCGATCGGTCTCCGCGGCCGTCATCGCCGGTCGAGCCGCCTGGCTCCTGCCTGCTCTGTCGCTGATCGGCCCAAAAAGGTTCACCGCATCCGCTCGTATATTTGCGGAGGCTAACTGAAGAGCGGGAGCGTTGCCAGAGGGAGAAGAGGGCGCGCGCTCAACTCAGGAACGGCTCCGCCTTCATCGTCGCCGGCACCGGCACGCCGAGGCGCGCAAGCACCGTCGGCGCGAGCTGCAGCTGATCGAGCAGCGTATTGGCTTCCGGACCCTCGCCGGATCCGAAGTAGTAAAGTGCGAAATCCTGCATCTCATCGTCGTGGCCGCCATGATGGCCGCGATCGGTCTGGCCATGATCGGCGGTGACGATCACCTCGTAGCCGGCTTCCCGCCAGCGCGGCAGAAAGCCGGCGAGCATGGCGTCCATTGCATAGACGGCATGATCCATCTCGTGGCAGTCATGGCCGAAGCGGTGGCCCATCGAGTCCAGAGTACAGCTGTGCAGGATGCCGTAGTCGATGCCGTAGCGCCTGGTCAGCATGGTCAACGTCGCGAACAGGTCGACGTCGCTCGGCGTCATCTGGTTCCTGGCATTGTAGCCGGTCATGGTGTGGAACCGGCCATGGCTGATCGGCCTGCCCGGCTGGTCGAACTCCATGTCCTCGACCAGGTCGAACGGATAGGCCCGGAAGAATTCGGACCAGTAGGAGTGGGTGACCGCACCGGTCTTGCCGCCGGCCCTGCTGACTTCGGAAAAGATGTCCGGCTGTTCGACGCGAAACCGGTTCTCGTTCGACAGGATACCGTGCACCTGGGGCGGCACGCCGGTGTGGATCGAGGCATAGCAGGATGCCGAGGTCGACGGCAGCACGGAGCGCATTTTCCATACGCGGGCTTCGCCTGATTGCACCCAGCCTTCGAGATTGCCCATCAGCCGTCGCCAGTTCCGGTAAGGCACGCCGTCGAGGATGATGAGCAATAGTTTTGTGTTGAGCGCCAAGGGCGCCTCCATGCGGCTTAATCGGAAAAGTCAGGGCGGGCCTGCCGTTCAATCCACGCCCGGACAGGATCGTCGGGCGCAAAGGGCGGCCCGCTAGTTCCCCGCGCTGGCCATGCGCCGTCCCTTGATCGCTTTCTCTAGCCAGCCGATCTCCATTTCTGGCACCGACGATAGCAAAAGATCGGTGTAGGCATCGAAGGGTGGCGTCAGCACGGTGCTCTTGGCGCCGTAGCGCACCACTTCGCCGCGATACATCACGGCGATTGAATCGGCGATCGACTTGACCGTGGCCAGGTCGTGGGTGATGAACAGATAGGCGACGTTTTCCTCTTTCTGCAGCCCGAGGAGCAGCTCCAGTATGCCGTGGGCGACCAGCGGATCGAGCGCCGAGGTCACCTCGTCGCAGATGATCAGCTTCGGCTTTGCGGCGAGCGAGCGGGCGATGCAGACGCGCTGCTTCTGGCCGCCCGAAAGCTCGGCCGGATAGCGGTCGACATAGCCTTTGCCCATTTCGATCTTGTCGAGCAGTTCCGCGACACGGGCGTCACGTTGCCTTCCGCGCAGACCGAAATAGAATTCCAGCGGCCGGCCGATGATGGTGCCGACCGTCTGGCGCGGGTTCATCGCCACGTCGGCCATCTGGTAGATCATCTGCAGTTGGCGAAGATCCTCTTTCGGCCGGTCGGCAAGCCGGTTGGCGAGCGGCCGTCCGTCGAAGGTGACGGTGCCTTGTTCGGGCGGCAAGAGGCCGGTGATGGCGCGCGCCAGTGTCGATTTGCCGGAGCCGGACTCGCCGACCACCGCCAGCGTCTGGCCGGGGAAAATATCGACCGAGACGTTCTTCAGCACCTTGATGTGACTGCGGCCATAGGCGGCGGTGATGTTCTTGACCGACAGGAACGGGCTCGTGCCAGGCTTCTGCTCCTGGTGTTCGATCTCATGCACCGAAACCAGCGCGTTGGTGTATTCCTGGCGCGGCTCCTTGATGATCTGGCGGGTGCCGCCCCATTCGACCAGCCGGCCGTGGCGCAGCACCATGATCTCGTCCGAGACCTGGGCGACGACGGCAAGGTCGTGAGTGATGTAGAGCGCCGCGACATGCGTGTCGCGGATGGCATCCTTGATCGCCGCCAAGACGTCGATCTGCGTCGTCACGTCGAGCGCCGTGGTCGGCTCGTCGAAGACGATCAGGTCGGGTTCCGAGCACAGCGCCATTGCCGTCATCACGCGCTGCAGCTGACCGCCCGAGACCTGGTGGGGGAAGCGCTCGCCGATGCTTTCGGGGTTCGGCAGGCTGAGCTTCTTGAACAGCGCCACGGCGCGCTTTTCGGCTTCGGCCCGCGTCGCCGTGCCGTGCAGGAGTGCTGCCTCGACCACCTGGTCCATCAGCCTGTGCGCCGGATTGAAGGCGGCTGCCGCCGATTGCGCGACATAGCAGACCTCGCGGCCGCGCAATTTGCGAAACCCTTCGTTGCCGCCCTTCAAGATGTCGCGGCCATTGAGGATGACCTCGCCGCCGGTGATGCGCACGCCGCCGCGGCCGTAGCCCATCGACGACAGGCCGATGGTCGATTTGCCGGCGCCGGACTCGCCGATCAATCCGAGCACCTTGCCCTTTTCGAGCGTCAGCGAGACATCGTGCACCAGCACGATGTTCTTCGGCGCCTCACCCGGCGGATATACCGTGGCCTCGATGCGCAGATTGCGGATGTCGAGCAGCACGCCGGACTTTGGTTGCCCGGGCTTCGGTTGCCCGGGCTTCGGTTGCTTGTCAGCCATTAGCCGCGTCCTCCCTTCAGGCTTGTCGTGCGGTTGAGCACCCAGTCGGCGACGAGATTGACGGAAATCGCCAGCGCTGCGATCGCCGCCGCCGGAATGAGGGCGGCGCCTATGCCGAAGACGATGCCATCCTTGTTTTCCTTGACCATGCCGCCCCAATCGGCGTCCGGCGGCTGCACGCCAAGCCCGAGGAAGGACAGCGTCGACAGGAACAGTACGGCATAGATGAAGCGCAGGCCGAGTTCCGAAACCAGCGGCGACAGCGCATTGGGCAGGATTTCCCGGAAGATGATCCAGCCGCTGCCTTCGCCGCGCAATTTGGCCGCCTCGACATAGTCCATGACGTTGATGTCGACGGCGACCGCCCTCGACAGGCGGTAGACGCGGGTCGAGTCGAGAATGCCCATGACCAGGATCAGTGTCACCAGATTGGATGGCAGCACCGACAGCACGACAAGGGCCATGATCAGTGTCGGGATTGACATCAGGAGATCGACGAGACGCGACAGAAGCGTGTCGAACCAGCCGCCGAAAACCGCTGCCGAAAAGCCGAGGATGGCGCCGAGCGAGAAGGACAGCGCGGTCGCCAGCACCGCGATGAACAGGGTGATGCGGGCGCCGTAGATCATGCGCGACAACAGATCGCGGCCGAGATTGTCGGTGCCCAGCCAATGCGCCGCCGACATCGGTTCCCAAGGGACGTCGCTGACGATCTCGGCATTGCCATGCGGCGCGATCCACGGCGCAAAAATTGCTGCCAGCACGAACAGCGCCGTCAGCACGATGCCGACCAATGCCGGGATGGGGATGCGTTTGATGACGAGCATACCCGCCCCCTCATTTCGGATGTCTGAGGCGCGGATTGGCGACGATCGCCGCTATGTCCGCGATGATGTTCAGGCTGATGTAGACGGCGGCGAAGATCAGCCCGACCGCCTGCACCACCGGCACGTCACGCTTGGTGACGTGGTCGACGAGGTATTGGCCCATGCCTGGATAGACAAAGATAACTTCGACCACGACGACGCCGACGATCAGGTAAGCGAGATTGAGCATGACGACGTTGATGATCGGCGCAATGGCATTGGGGAAGGCATGCCTGCGGATGACCGCGAAGGCCGAAAGCCCCTTGAGTTCGGCGGTTTCGACATAGGCCGACTGCATGACGTTGAGGATCGCGGCGCGCGTCATGCGCATCATATGGGCTAGCACCACCAGGGTCAGCGCCGCCGCCGGCAGTGCGATGGCCTGAATGCGTTCGCCGAAAGGCATCCCGTCATAGACAGTGGAAATGGCGGGAAACCATTGATGTTGCACCGCGAAGAAAAAGACGAGCACATAGCCGACGAAGAATTCCGGGAAGGACGTCGAGGCCAGCGCCAGTCCCGAGATCAGCTTGTCGACCCAGCCATTGCGGTAGCGCACCGCGATCAGCCCGAGGATGATCGCCAGCGGCACCGCGACGACCGCCGCCCAGAAGGCGAGGAACAGCGTGTTCCACAGCCTTCCCTTGATAGAGGTTGCGATATCCTGACCGCTCGACATCGCCGTGCCGAGATCACCGGTCAGAATGCCGCCGAGCCAGCGAAAATAACGGATGTAGGCGGGATCATTGAGGCCGAGCTGCTCGCGCAGATTGGCGAGCGACTCCGGTGTCGCCGACTGTCCGAGGATGGCTTGAGCGACGTCGCCGGGCAGGATCTGGGTGCCGGCGAAGATCAGGACCGAAACGGCCAACAGCAGCAGAATGCCCAGCGCAATGCGCTGGGCCACCAGTTTCACGATGGGTGAGGACATATCCGCAAGGCCGGGCTCAGGCTTCGAGCCAGCACTTCGCCAGAGCATATCCGTTCATCAACTCCTGATGCGGATCATCCACCCACCCGGCAACCTTGGCGCCCGTCGCGTCGATAAACTGATTGAACATCGGCAGGATCAGGCCGCCCTCGTCGCGCACCATCACAGCCATGTCGTGGTACATGGCCTTGCGCTTGGCCTCGTCGAGCTCGGCGCGAGCCGCCAGCACCATCTTGTCGAAATCCGGACGCTTGAACCGTGTGTCGTTCCAGTCGGCCGTCGACAGATAGGCAGTCGAGTACATCTGATCCTGCGTCGACCGGCCGCCCCAGTAGGAGGCGCAGAAGGGCTGCTTGTTCCAGACTTCCGACCAATAGCCGTCGCCCGGCTCGCGCTTGATCTCCAGCGTGATGCCGGCCTTGGCAGCACTCTGCTGGAACAGCTGTGCAGCATCGACGGCACCGGGGAAGGCGACGTCCGACGTCCGGAGCAGGACGGCACCGTCATGGCCCGACTTCTTGTAGTGGAACTTGGCCTTGTCGGGATCGTATTTGCGCTGCTCGATCTCGGTGAATAGCGGGTACGATGCATTGATCGGGAAGTCGTTGCCGAGCGAGCCATAGCCACGCAGCACCTTGTTCAGCATCTCCTCGCGGTCGATCGCCAGCTTCAACGCCATCCGCAAATCGTTGTTGTCGAACGGCGCGGTGTTGCAGTGCATGATGAAGACGTAGTGGCCGGGTCCCGAATGGTTGCGGATGGTGACGCCGGGCACGCGCTTGATCAGATCGACGATCTTCGGCTCGACGCGGTTGATCATGTGGACCTGGCCGCCCTGCAGGGCGGCCGTACGCGCCGTGGCGTCGTTGATGACGATGATCTCTATCTGGTCGGCATGGCCCATCTTGTCGCCCTGCCAATAATTGGCGAAGCGCTCGCCGCCATGGCGCACGCCGGGCTCGTTGGTGGTGACCTTGTAAGGACCCGCCGAGATGCCGGCATCGGCCTTGTCCTTGCCGCCATTCGGCTGAATGATCAGGTGATAGTCGCTAAGCAGGTAGGGCAGGTCGGCATTCGGCTCCTTCAGCGTCAGCACCACTTCCTTGCCGCTGGCCTTGATGCTCTCGATGCCTTTCATGTAACCGAGCGCACCGGACTTTGACTTCTCGTCCGAATGGCGTTCGAGGGTGGCGGCCACGTCCTCTGCGGTCACCTTCTTGCCGTTGTGGAACTCGACGCCATCGCGGATCTTCAGCGTCCAGGTCTTGGCGTCGTCCGACGAGCCGATCTCTTCGGCGATGCGGTTCTCGAGCTTGCCTTCGGGAGACAGTTCGACGATCAGTTCGCCCCACATCTTGCCGAAGGCGAACGGCACCTGCGTCATAAACAGCGCCGGATCGAGGCTGTTGGTGGACTCGCCACCGACCAGGCCGGCCTTGAGCGTGCCGCCCTTGACCGGACCCGCCGCGCGGGAAGCGCTGGATAGCAGCGAATTGGCGATGGTTGCGGTGACGCCAAGCGCTGCTGCCCGGCCGAGAAAATCGCGACGGCTCAGCTTGCCGGACGCAACGCGCCGGCTCAGATATTCCAGTTCGTTTGACATGTTGAGTTCCTCACTCTGTTGGTCCGACCTTATGGTCGTTTTTCTCATTTCTATCGGGAGAATAATGACCGTAAGGGAAAGCGGTAAGCAAGACCGAATGCGACATGCCGTGGCGTAAATCGTGCGTCGCAATTGGACCAATCGCTATAAGCGCTCAAAGTAGCACGCGCGGGATTTTCTCCTCGAAATTGTGCTCGAAGACGAGTTTCTCGCCTTCATAGGCTTCAATTCTGGCGCTAACCACGAAGCTTTGCGCGTCGGACCGCATTTCGGCGAAGGTTTCGGTGCGCACCGACCATCCATTTCGCGACAGCGTCTGGCTCCAATGCGTCTTGCCCGAGGCTGACAGCGGATTGTCAGGATGGATCACCCATGTCTCCCTGGCGAGGCTCCCGTGGGCGAGGCCATGCTCCAGGTCGCGCACCTCACCGAAATCGTCGACGATGGAAACCGTAATCATTCCGGTCTTTTCGTCGCGATCGACATGACGCTCGGAATTGGCGGGCCGAAGCGTCTCCGTTGCCCAGGGCGCAGCACCTTCGGGAGCGGGGAAGGTGACCTCGTCGCCTGTCGCTGGCGGGCGTACCGGCAGCATCAATGTCGCGGCCGACAATTCGAGCCGGACCGGCTCCGGCGACGGCCAGATCATCGGCCAGTAGGCGTTCGAAACGGCAACGCGCAAGCGATGGCCGACCGGCACGCGATAGGCGCATTGGTCGAGCACCACCCGGGCGCTGACGGTTTCGCTGGGCACCAGCGCTTCGGGAAATTCGTGCGAGTTGCGATGCGTCAGGTTGAGCACGCCGTACGAGATCAGCTCCGATGCCCCGTCCGGATGGACGTCGCACAGCCGAACCGCGATGTTCGCCTGGCGCCGGTCCGACGAGACCCTGACCACAACTTCGGGAGCACCGACAATGTCGATCGTTTCGGTCAGCACCGGCTGGTCGAAGCACACCGACAGCGCATCGTCGGGGCGCTGGTCACCCGGCAGTTCCGGGCCGAAGGTGAAGGGGAAATATTCGCCGCCGGCGAGGCCGCAGCTTTGCGGCGAAGCGACGATAGCGTGGTTGCCTTCAGCGATAAGCTCAACCTCTTGCGTCTTGATGTTGGGTGACGGCCATTCCGATTCAGCGACCCAGCGGCCCGGCCGCTCGGGATGCCAGCGCGCCGGACGCACGCTGTCCATGACATAGGCGCGGTAGGCGGGGTCGGCCTCGACGCCGGTGTCGATGTCCTTCAGCCAGCGGTCCCACCAGCGCAAGGCCTCCTGCAGGAAGCCGATGCGCGGTTCGGGCGCGGCGTAATGCGGGTATTTGTGGATCCACGGGCCGACGATGCCCTTGACCGGCGCCTCGATATTGACGGCGAGATGGGAAATCGTATTGCGATAGCCATCATGCCAGCCGCCGATCGACAGCACCGCGGCATGGATGGCGGAATAGTCCTCGCAGATCGAGCCGCGCTTCCAATAGGCATCGCGATGCTGGTGCTTCAGCCACAGCGGTGCCAGGAAGGGCTGGTTCTCCAGCCTGGTCAGCCACAGGTCGCGCCAGCTTTTGTCGCCGGCCAGCAACGGATCCGGCGGCCTTGACGAATAGGACAGCATGGTCGAGGCCCAGCCGAAATTCTCGATCAGCAGGCAGCCGCCCTTGTAGTGGATGTCGTCGGCATAGCGGTCGACCGTCGAACAGAGACTGATGACCGCCTTCAGCGCCGGCGGCTGCTTAGACGCCACCTGCAGGCAGTTGAAGCCGCCCCACGAAATGCCCATCATGCCGACATTGCCGTTGCACCAGGGCTGGTCCGCCGCCCAGGCGATGACGTCGCAAGCGTCCTGCAATTCCTGCTCGGAATATTCATCGTCCATCAGCCCTTCGGAATCGCCATTGCCGCGCATGTCGACGCGGATCGAGGCGTAGCCGTGGCCGGCAAAATACGGATGCGTCAGCTGATCACGATAGATCGTGCCGTCGCGCTTGCGATAGGGCAGGTGTTCGAGGATTGCCGGCACTGGATCGTCGGCAGCATCGGCCGGCATCCACACCCGCGCCGACAGCCGGCAGCCGTCCGGCATGATGATCCCCATATCCGGAAATTCGACGATCTTTCGTGGGAATTCAGTGACGATTTTCATGCGGGGCATAACGCCCCGCAGCGAGGCGACTTTCAATCGCTATTCGCGACTGGAGCAGCAAATTATGCGACCTGTCAGAGAGGTCGCGCGGCTACCGCAACTCGTCCACCAACTCCGGGTGTTTTTCCAACAGCGTCATCAGCTGAATGGTTGGGCCACTCGGCTCGATCAGACCCCGTTCGTATTTGTCGAAAGCGTTCTCGCCGACCTTGAACAGGGATCCTGCCTCGCGCTGCGACAGTTTGAGCTTTGTGCGCACGCGACGGATGGTGGCCGGTGCCGGAACGCCGTCGATCTTTTCTTTGAGGATGCGGAGCGCTGCATCGACGACGGTCATGTCGTCTCCGACATGCACGCCCTCACTTCCCGAAGAGGGATAATAACCCGGCAGGTCGACGATCATGCTCTCGCCCTTGTAAGTCACAGTGAACGGACGCACCCCACGCGTCAGCGTTTCTCCTGTTTCGGGGGAGGTCATGCTATTCGTTCCATTATTTTCTTTCATCGCCATAGTCACTTTTCCTTGAACGACATGACTGTGAATTCGGTCACGACGTCCGCCTGAAATTTCACATAGAGAACCAGGTCGCGTGCTGGCACGTAATAGACATCTTGCCAGACACGATGGTCGGCGAACGTCGTCATCGACTTTACAAACATCTTCCGCGTGATGCTGCCGATCACCTCGACAATACCGGCGCGATCAAAGCCCAGCCCAATGGCATCCCGCAGGGCGGACGTCGTGATTGCCAGCGTGTCGACAGAACCCAACTCGGCCTTGATTGCATCAAGATCGTAAGTGGGTCTGCGTTTCTCCATAACGCAATATGCCACCATAAAGGTGGCAATTCAAGCCATTGAACTTTGCGGCATTCAATTCAGCGGAATGTCGTTTTCGTCCTTGCCGGCCTGATAGGCGCCGGACAATTCGTCATAGCGCGCCGATATTGTGTGGATGCGCGCTTCCAGCCGACCGCGCTCGGGGTCGGGCAGCGAGCGCACCAATTTGCGGATCGAAAAGCTCTTCCAATAGGCATTCTCGGCATTGTAGCCGCCGGGATCGAGGGTGAAGACCTCTTTCAGGATCTTCAAATCGTGCGGGATGTCGAAGCTGTCGCGCGAGTCCTCGTGGCTGAACAGATAGAAGAAATTGTCGAAGCCGGTCCAGGTGATCGCCGACAGGCAGAGTGAGCAGGGTTCGTGCGTGGCAAGAAAGATCGCGTCCTTGGTGTCGACGCGCTCGGCTTTAGGCATTTCGTAGAAGCGCTTCAGGCAATGCACCTCGCCGTGCCAGAGCGGGTTTTCGGTCTCGTTGTTGGTTTCGGCAAGCACCAGCGAGCGGTCGTCCTTGCGCAGAATGGCCGCGCCGAACAGCTTATTGCCGTGCGCGACGCCTTCGACGGTCTTCGGCACGATGTCGTGCTCGATGACGTCGAGCAGTCGGTCGATCAGCGAAATGTCGGTCATCATCTAATCCCGTCGGGAAGATCGATCTCGTAGGCGTGCGAGAAATGGCACTCTTCGAGATTGGAGCCGTCGCCACCGCGGTCGACGACCACAAAATCCTGGACATCGCCGATCGGCGTCAGCACTCCGTGCCACAGATTGCGCGGATAGTTGATGCCTTGCCCGGGCGCGGTGATGAAGGCATGCGGCTCGCCCGGGCCCTCCTCGCCGTCATGGCAGACGACGACCAGGAACGGCCGTGGTGACAGCGGGATGAAGGCCTGGCTGCCAAACGGATGGCGCTCCACCATGGTCAGCTTCAACGGCAGCTCATAGGGCGTGCCACGCACCATGGAGATCAGCACGCGCGCATTCGGTCCTCGTGCTTCCGCGGTGGCGAGGTCGTGGTAGCGCTCGGCCTTGCCGCCATTGATCGAATAATGGTTGTCGCCGCCCATATCGATGACGTCGCCGAATTCGGCGAAATTTTCGCGGGTCAGCGGCCGCGCGACGATGCGGGTCATGGTAAAGGTCTCGCGACGCCGGCGCTGCCAAGCTTGGCGTGGCGGTTGACGTCCTTGTAGAGGAGGTAGCGGAATTTGCCTGGCCCGCCGGCATAACAAGCCTGCGGGCAGAAGGCGCGCAGCCACATATAGTCGCCGGCTTCGACTTCGACCCAGTCCTGGTTGAGACGGTAGACCGCCTTGCCCTCCAGCACATAGAGCCCGTGCTCCATGACATGCGTCTCGGCGAAGGGAATGACCGCGCCCGGCTCGAGCGTGACGATGGTGACATGCATGTCGTGGCGCATGTCGGCCGGATCGACGAAGCGCGTGGTCGCCCATCGGCCTTCGGTACCCGGCATCGGCGTCGGCGCGATGTCCTGTTCGTTGACGAAGAACGCTTGCGGCGGCTCAATGCCGTCGACTGCATCATAAGTCTTGCGGATCCAGTGGAACCGGACGGCGGCGCCGCTTTCATTGTGCACCGTCCACCCACTCGCCGGCGGCAGGAAGGCAAAGCCGCCCGGCCTTAAGCTATGGTTCTTGCCGGCAAGCGAAACGCTTAGCTCGCCTTCGACCACGAACAGCGCACCTTCGGCGGCGGCGTCAAGCTCAGGGTGGTCGCTGCCGCCGCCAGGCGCGAGCTCGACGATATATTGCGAAAACGTCTCGGCAAAACCTGACAGCGGCCGCGACAGCACCCAGACGCGTGTCCCATCCCAGAACGGCAAGGCGCTGGTGACGATGTCCTGCATCACGCCCTTGGGGATGACGGCATAGGCCTGTGTGAACACAGCGCGGCCGGTCAGCAATTCGCTCTGGCCGGGATGTCCGCCCTGCGGCGCATAATAGGTTCGCTCGGCCATTTTCATCATATCCATAAATTCAAGCCTGTTGCGGAAGCCTGGGCCTATTGCGGCAGCCAAAGCCTATTGCGGAAGCATGTCCTTGAGACGAAGCAGCGCGATGCGCTCGACCTGTCTGCAGGCGGTTTCGAATTCGACATCGTGGCTGTTGCCAATACGCGCCTCGAACTCGGTCAGGATCTCCCCCTTGGTCTTGCCTTTCACCGCAATAATGAAGGGGAAACCGAAACTGGTGACGTAGGCGGCATTGAGTTTTGCGAACAGCTCGCGCTCCTTGTCGGTCAGCGCGTCGAGGCCGGCCGAAGCCTGTTCCCTCGACGATTCCGCCGTCAGCCGCTTGGCCTGCGCCAGTTTTCCGGCAAGGTCGGGGTGCGCATTGAGCACGGAAAGCCGCTCGGCCTCGCTTGCCGCGCGAAAGACGCGGCAGAGCGCATTGTGCAGGCCGCCGGCACTGTCATGCGCCGGGCCGAGCTCCAGCTCATAAGCGCGCTCGGCAATCCACGGCGAATGCTCGAACACGCCGCCAAATGTATGGACGAAGGCCTCGAATTCCATTTTCGACGGGCGCAGCGCCGGCAACCGGAACGGATGCGTCTCCTGCCAATGTTTTGCGATGTCGATGCGCCGTGCCAGCCAGACCTTGTCGTGTGATTTGACGTAGTCGATGAAGCGCTTCAGTGCCGCGACCCGGCCCGGCCGGCCGACGAGGCGGCAGTGCAGGCCGATGTTCATCATGCGCGGCCGTCCTGCCTTGCCCTCGGCATAGAGCGTATCGAAACTATCCCTGAGATAGGCAAAGAACTGGTCGCCCGAGTTGAAGCCTTGCGGCGTGGCAAAGCGCATGTCGTTGGCGTCGAGCGTATAGGGGATGACCAGCTGCGGCTTCGCCGACCCGTCCTGTGCCACATGCTCGAACCAGTAGGGCAGTTCGTCGTCATAGGTGTCCGACACATAGTCGAAGCCGCCCTCTTCCGCCGCCAGCCGCACTGTGTTGATCGAGGTGCGCCCGGTGTACCAGCCGGTCGGCCGCGCGCCTGTGACCTCATAATGCAGCCGGATCGCCGCTTCCATGTCGCGGCGCTCGTCTTCTGGCGCATGGTCGCGGTAGTCGATCCATTTCAGCCCGTGCGAAGCGATCTCCCAGCCGGCCTCCTGCATCGCCGCAACCTGATCGGGCGAACGCGCCAGGGCCGTGGCGACGCCATAGCAGGTGATCGGCACCTGTGCCTCGCTGAACAGGCGCAGCAATCGCCAGAAGCCGGCTCGGGCGCCGTATTCGTAGATCGATTCCATGTTCCAGTGGCGCTGGCCGGGCCAGGGCGCGGCGCCGACGATCTCCGACAGGAAAGCCTCCGAAGCCTTGTCGCCGTGCAGGACGCAATTCTCGCCGCCCTCTTCGTAATTGACGACGAACTGCACCGCGACATGCGCCCCGCCGGGCCATTTCGGATCCGGCGGATTGGCTCCGTAGCCGCGCATGTCTCGTTCGTAACGCATTCTCGCTCCTGCCGGAAATTGTGATCAGGATAGTCGAAAGGAGTGCCTGCGCATTCCCCCGAAATTTTTGAAAGTGTTTTTGTCGCGCTCCGCTCGACCGGGACTTATGCATCGCCTTTAATTGGCGCACAATTCATGAATAGTGTTCGACCGTTCAGGGAATGGAGCAGCTAGTGGCGGAAACGTCGAAAGCCGAAGGCGGGCGCCTGACGACCCACGTCCTCGACACTGCGGCCGGCAAACCGGCGGCCGGTCTGTCGATCGAGTTCTATCATCTTGACGGTCAGGCCCGGACGCATCTGAAAACGGTCGTCACCAATGATGACGGCCGTTGCGATGCTCCGCTGCTTGCCGGCGCGGAATTCCGTACCGGCGAATACGAGCTGGTCTTTGCGGCTGGCGACTATCTGCGCCGGCAAGGGACAAAACTGCCGGAACCGGCCTTCCTCGACCATGTGCCGATCCGCTTCGGTATGGCCGAGCCGGTGCACTATCATGTGCCGCTGCTTCTGTCCCCGTACGGCTATTCGACTTACCGGGGAAGCTGAGATGGCCGGGATCAAGACACGCAACGAAATCCGCTTCATCCTCAATGGCGAGGACGTCGCGCTCAGCACGGTTGCACCCGACCAGACCCTGCTCGATTGGCTGCGGCTCGACCGCTCGCTGCGCGGCACCAAGGAAGGTTGCGCCGAGGGCGACTGTGGCGCCTGCACGGTGCTGGTCGGCAGGCTCTCCGGTGGAACACTGGTCTATGAAAGCGTCAATGCCTGCATCCGCTTCCTTGGCTCGCTAGACGGCACACATGTCGTGACCGTCGAGCATCTGCGCGGCGACGCAGGAAAACTGCATCCCGTGCAGCAGGCGATGGTCGATTTCCACGGCTCGCAATGCGGCTTCTGCACACCGGGTTTCGTCATGTCGCTTTATGCTCTGTGGATGCGGGCGCCGGAGCCGTCGGACGCCGCCATCGAAAAGGCGCTGCAAGGCAATCTCTGCCGCTGCACCGGCTATGAGGCGATCATGCGCGCCGCACGTGCCATCTCCAGCTACGGCACGGCGGCAAAGGATCCGTTGGCGGCGGAGCGCAAGGCAGTCACGGCCAAGCTCGAAGCGATGAAGGACGGTTCGCGCATCGAGATCGGCTCCGGCAACAAGCGGCTGATCGTGCCGGCCAATGCCGACGATCTGGCCAGCGTACTCGTCAAGGAGCCGGGCGCCACTGTCGTCGCGGGTTCGACCGATGTCGGCCTTTGGGTGACCAAGCACATGCGCGATATTGCGCCGGCGGTTTTCATCGGCAATCTCGATGGTCTGTGCGGGATTTCCGAGGACAAGGGCGTCGTCTCGATCGGCGCCGGTGTCACCTATAGCGAAGCCTTCTCGACGCTGGCGAAACGCATCCCGGCGCTCGGCCCGCTGTTCGACCGCATCGGCGGCGATCAGGTGCGCAACATGGGCACCATCGGCGGCAATATCGCCAACGGTTCGCCGATCGGCGACACGCCGCCGCCGCTGATCGCACTCGGTGCCCGCCTGACGCTGCGCCGCGGCGACAAGCGTCGAACGATCCCGCTCGAGGAGTTTTTCATCGCCTATGGCAAGCAGGACCGGCAGCCCGGCGAATTCGTCGAGGCCGTGCATGTTCCGGTGCCGGGTAGCGAGACGAAATTTGCCGTCTACAAGATCACCAAGCGCCGCGACGAAGACATCACAGCAGCGCTAGGCGCGTTTTTCCTGAAGCTCGCCGAGCATGGCACGGTGGCGGATGTGCGCATCGCCTATGGCGGCATGGCGGCAACGCCGAAGCGAGCCTTTGGCGTCGAAAAGGCATTGCTTGGCAAGCCCTGGACGGAAGCGACGGTCGAGGCGGCGATGGCCGCGTATGCCGACGATTTCACGCCGCTGACCGACATGCGGGCAAGCGCCGAATACCGGGCGCTGGCGGCGCGCAACCTGCTGCTGCGCTTCTTTGCCGAAACCACCGGCACCCGGGCGCCGATCCAGGTATCACGGCACGAGGCGGCATGATGAACAAGCACGCCACCCCCAACCTGAAGGCGCAAAAAATCGCCGGCGGCGTCGCCACCGACCAGCGCCATGATTCCGCGCACAAGCATGTCAGTGGCACGGCCGTCTATATCGACGACATGCCGGAACCGGCCGGCACGCTGCACGGCTGCCTTGGGCTTTCGACGGCGACGCATGCCACCATCACCAGCATGGACCTGTCGGCGGTGCGCGCGGCACCCGGCGTCATCGACGTGCTGACGGCGAGCGACGTGCCAGGCGAGAACGACATTTCGCCGACCGGCCGTCACGACGAGCCGGTGCTGGCCGACGGCAAGGTGCAATTCTTTGGCCAGCCGATCTTCTGCGTCATTGCCGAAACCCGCGAGCAGGCGCGCCGTGCAACGAGGCTGGCCAAGGTCGAATACAAGGAATTGCCGTTCGTCGCCGATGTCGGTGAGCTCGATCCCCGGAAAGATAAGCTGGTCACGCCGCCGCTGACGCTGAAGCGCGGTGATGCAGCGGCTGCGATCAATGCGGCGCCGCGCCGGCTGAAGGGAAAAATGCGCATAGGCGGCCAGGAGCATTTCTATCTCGAAGGTCATATCGCCTTGGCCATCCCCGGCGAGGACCACGACGTCACCATCTATTCCTCGACCCAGCACCCGAGCGAAATCCAGCACATGGTCAGCCATGCGCTGGGTGTGCCGAGCCATGCGGTGACGGTGGAAATCCGCCGGATGGGCGGCGCTTTCGGCGGTAAGGAAACGCAAGGCAATCAGTTTGCGGCATTGGCCGCTATCGCCGCGAAGAAACATCATCGGGCCGTGAAAATCCGGCCCGACCGCGACGACGACATGATCGCCACCGGCAAACGCCACGATTTCCTCGTCGACTACGAGGTCGGCTTCGACGACCAGGGCAATATTCTGGGCGTAGATTTCATGTTCGCGGCGCGCTGCGGCTTCTCGGCCGACCTCTCCGGCCCGGTCACTGACCGCGCGCTGTTCCATTGCGACAACACCTATTTCTGGCCGGCGGTGCACGCGCAATCGGCGCCGCTCTACACCAACACGGTATCGAACACTGCCTTTCGCGGCTTCGGCGGCCCGCAAGGCATGGTCGGCGCCGAGCGCGTCATCGACGAAGTCGCGTTTGCCGTCGGCAAGGACCCGCTCGAAATCCGCAAGAAGAATTTCTACGGCACCAGCGACCGCAACATCACGCCCTATCACCAGACGGTCGAGGACAACATCATCCACCGCATCGTCGCCGAGCTGGAGGCGAGTTCCGACTATGCGAGGCGCCGCCGCACCATCGATGCTTTCAATGCCAACAGCCGCTTCATCAAGCGCGGACTGGCGCTGACGCCAGTCAAGTTCGGCATCTCGTTCACCGCCACCCACTACAACCAGGCCGGCGCGCTGGTGCATGTCTATACCGACGGTTCGGTGCATCTGAACCACGGCGGCACCGAGATGGGGCAGGGCCTCTATGTCAAGGTGGCGCAGGTCGTGGCGGAAGAGTTCCAGATCGACCTCGATCAGGTCAAGATCACCGCGACGACGACCGGCAAGGTGCCGAACACCTCGGCCACCGCCGCGTCTTCCGGCTCCGATCTCAACGGCATGGCGGCGCAGAATGCCGCCCGCCAGATCAAGGACCGGTTGATCAATTTCGCCGTCGAGAGATACCAGGTGCCGCGCGACCAGGTGCTGTTCTTGCCCAACCGCGTGCGCATCGGAAACCAGGAGATCGCCTTCGCCGATCTCGTCAGGCAGGCCTATATGGCGCGCATCCAGCTTTCGGCGGCGGGTTTCTACAAGACGCCGAAAATCCATTGGGACCGCGACAAGGGCGAGGGCCATCCCTTCTACTATTTCGCCTATGGCGCCGCGTGCTCGGAAGTCTCGGTCGATACGCTGACCGGCGAATATGTCGTCGAGCGCACCGACATCCTGCACGAAACCGGCCGCTCGCTGAACCGCGCCATCGACCTCGGCCAGATCGAGGGCGGCTTCATCCAGGGCATGGGCTGGCTGACGACGGAGGAACTGTGGTGGGACGACAAGGGGCGGCTGCGCACCCATGCGCCATCGACCTACAAGATCCCGCTCGCGTCGGACCGGCCGAAGATTTTTAATGTGACTTTGGCCGACTGGGCGCAAGCAGGCGAGCCGACGGTGCACCGCTCCAAGGCGGTCGGCGAGCCGCCCTTTCCGCTCGCAATGTCGGTGCTGCATGCGCTGTCGGACGCAGTTGCGAGCGTTGCCAGCCACAAGATCTGCCCGCGCCTCGACCCGCCGGCCACGCCGGAGCGTGTGCTGATGGCGATCGAACGGCTGAAGCGGGAAGCCAAAACCGGCACTTGAATCCCGGAAAACGTGCAATTCAGGCCGAAAAACTCTATATTTCCCGATAGGGAACGCAAATGATGAACGCGAAAGTGCAGAGCCTGAAAGCCTTTCTTGCCGGCGCCGGCCGGGTCGCCTTCGTTGAGGTGGCCCGGACAAAAGGTTCGACGCCGCGCGAGACGGGTGCCTTCATGCTCGTCTCAGGATCGGCCACTTTCGGTACGATCGGCGGCGGCCAGCTCGAATACATGGCGATCGACAAAGCGCGACAGATGCTTTTCCCCCCCCTTGAGGGGGAGATGGCCGCGGAGCGGCCAGAGGGGGTCGTCTCAGAAGGTACCGCCAGCGCGTCGAGCACTGCCGCGGCGACCCCACCCGGCGGCTTCGCCGCCACCCTCCCCTCAAGGGGGAGGGATATCCGCGCCACCCTCGACATCGCGCTCGGCCCGGACATCGGGCAGTGCTGCGGCGGCAGGGTCGAGCTGCTGATCCGGCTGGCCGACGCCGCGCTTGAGGCCAAGCTTGTTGCGGAGGCGGAGGCCGAGGCGGCGCAGTTGCCGCATGTCTGCATCTTCGGCGGCGGCCATGTCGGCCATGCGCTGGCCTCGGCGGTGGCTTTGCTGCCGGTGCATGTCGTCGTTGTCGAGACGCGAGCCGAGGCGCTCAAAGGCATGCCGGAAGCGGTCGAAACCAAGCTGACGCCGATGCCTGAGGCGATGGTGCGCGAAGCCCCGGCTGGATCCGCCTTCGTCGTCCTTACACATGACCATGCGCTGGACTTCCTGATCGTCGCCGAGGCGCTGAAACGCCGGGATGTCGCCTATGTCGGCATGATCGGCTCCAGGACCAAGAAGGCGACCTTCCGGAACTGGTTCCTTAAGTCGGCGGACGGAAGCGAGGCGGAATTTGCCCGCCTCGTCTCGCCGATCGGCGGCGATGCGGTGAAAGACAAGCGCCCGCAGGTGATCGCCGCACTCGCCGTAGCCGAGATTATGACAGCGTTGGCCGGCCATGCGGCGGCACCGTTCGCTCAGTCCAAAGCCCCTCACCGCAAGGCGATGGCTGGCTGACGTTTTGGCTATTCCTTCTCCTGCGTGTGCGCCTCAAGGAACCACAGCAATTTGTCGAGCGAGCGTGAATAGGCGGTGAAGATGTCGGCGGTGTCGGCATCGCCCGCGCCGGCCGCCTCTTCGATCGCCGCGCGTGCCCGCTTGGCGGTTGCGGCATAGCGGTCGATCAGCGCCGCCAGATGATCCCGGGTCTTGTGGATGTCGGTCGGATAGGCCTCGAGCATAGTCGCCTTCGACACCTCTTGCGATGTGCCGAGCGCCGTCCCGCCGAGCTGTACGGCGCGCTCGGCAATGGTGTCGACATGGCCGTCGAGCTCCTCGCGGAACGTGTCGAGCATCTCGTGGATGGCGATGAATTGCGGTCCCTTGACGTTCCAGTGCGCCTGCTTGGTGATCAAGGCCAGATCGATGGCGTCGGCGAGGCGGGCATTGAGAAGATCGATACACTCTTTCTTGGCGTTGGATTGCAGGTCGTTGCGGGTGGCGATGGCATCCATGATCGGCTCCTGTGGCGGTTGCGTCCGCTTGGTTTGAAGAGGGCGAAGTTTGTGGAAGGTCAATCGAACATGCGCGCAGACGCCCTCATCGCCGCGCGGCACAGCATCCCAAAACGGCGATCTCCGACTTTCGTTCCGCTCGTCGTTTACGCCGGCCTTTTCAAGCCCAGATGGTCGCGCAGCGTGCTGCCTTCATAATCCGTACGGAACAGCCCGCGCCGCTGTAGCTCCGGGACGACTAGTGTGGCAAAGGCATCGAGTTGGCCGGGAAAATAGGATGGCATGACGTTGAAACCGTCTGCGGCGCCGCCCTCGAAGCGTGCCTCGAGCTCGTCGGCGATCTGGGCGGGCGTTCCGACGACGCGCCAATGGCCGCGCGCGCCGGCGAAATGACGGGCAAGCTGGCGAATGGACAGCTTGTCGCGGCGTGATTGCTCGATGACGAGCGCCTGCCGGCTCTGCATGCCTTCGCTGGCCGGCAGCTCGGGCAGCGGTCCGTCGATGGGATAGCGCGCGAGATCGGATATGCTGAGATAGCTGGAAAGCAGCGCGACACCGACATCGTCCGGTATCAGCTCCTGCAGTTCATCATGTTTTGCCCGGGCTTCCGCTTCGCTTGCCGCGACGACCGGCGCGACGCCGGGCATGATCTTGACGTCCTCCGGCTCGCGCCCATGGGGCGCCAGCCGTCCCTTGAGGTCGTCGTAGAAGGCCTTTGCCTCCTCGAATGTTTGCGCCGCAGTGAACACCACATCGGCGGTCCGGGCGGCAAGATCGCGGCCCTCATCCGACGCTCCCGCCTGAACCATGACCGGTGCACCTTGTGGCGAGCGCGGCAGATCGAGCGGGTCGCGCACCGAAAAGCTTCTGCCTTCGTGTCCGCCCTGGCCTTGCCAAAGGCCGGTAACCACGGCAGCGAATTCGCGCGCGCGTTCGTAGCGGTCGGCATGCGGGCGCAGACCGGTCGAGCCGAAATTGGCGGCCTCGATCTGGCTGGCCGAAGTGACAAGGTTCCAGCCGGCACGCCCGCCGCTCAGATGGTCGAGCGACAGGAAGGTTCGCGCCAGCCCGTAAGGCTCGTTATAGCTCGTCGACGCCGTTGAGACGAGGCCGATGCGCTCCGTCTGCACCGCGAGCGCCGCAAGCAGGCTGATCGGCTCGAAGCCGATCGAGCGCGACGTTTGGCTGGCGATGTTGACATTGGCCTCACGCACGCCGGCGGCGTCCTCGCAGAAGATCATGTCGAACTTTGCCCCTTCCGCCGTCCGCGCCAGCTGGATGCAATGATCGATGTCGATGCCGGCCGTGACATGCGCCTGCGGATGACGCCAGGCGGCGATGTGGTGGCCTGTCGCCCACAGGAAGGCGCCGAGCTTCATCTGGCCTCGACCGGCGCTCATTGCCGATCCTCCCCTGCAAGCCCGAGATGGGCGCGCAGTGTCGCCGCGCTGTAGCCGGACCGGACAAGGCCGCGGCGGCGAAGCTCCGGCAGCACGAGACCGACGAAATCGTCGAGCGCCGATGTGAACGGCATGGCGATGTTGAAGCCGTCGCAGGCTTTCGAGCGAAAGCACTCTTCGAGCCTGTCCGCAAACAGGTCCGGCGCGGCGGTTATTTCGGCGCTGCCGGTAACGTTCATCAGCACTTTCAGCGCCTCCGGCCTGCGCCCGAAGGCAAGCGCACGGCGCTTCAGATCGCCAGCCTTCGCCGGCTCGATCGATGGCTCATCGAGCA
This sequence comes from Mesorhizobium sp. M0185, assembly GCF_040322175.1. Lineage (NCBI taxonomy): Bacteria > Pseudomonadati > Pseudomonadota > Alphaproteobacteria > Hyphomicrobiales > Phyllobacteriaceae > Mesorhizobium > Mesorhizobium sp. M0185. Next base: position 32,598 of record NZ_JAMYSY010000021.1, read on the forward strand.
GGACGACATCGGCGGTGCGGGCGGCGATATACATGGCGGGCTCGGACAGGCCGGACATGACCAGCACCGGCGTGTCCTGCGGCGACCGCGCCACGTTGAGCGGCCCGCGCACGGAAAAGTATTCGCCCTTGTGGTCGAGAAGGTGCATCTTCTCGGGATCGAAGAAGCGGCCGCCAACTTTGTCGAACAGCAGCGCGTCTGCGTCCCAGCCTTTCCACAAGCCTTGCACGATGCCGATGAATTCATCGGCGCGCAGGCGGAAATCGTCGCAGGAAAACCCTTCCGGCCGGCTGAAATTGGCGGCCTCGCGCGGGTCGGGCATCATGCTCGCGTTCCAGCCGGTGCGGCCATGGCTGATGATATCGAGCGAGGCGAAACGGCGCGCGAGATTATAGGGCTGGTGGGCGACCGTCGACGCGGCAGCGACGAGGCCGATCCTGCTTGTCACCGTCGCCAGGGCCGCCACCAAGGTCGTTGCTTCGAAGCGCATTTGCCGGTTCAGCCCGCCTGCAACCGTCGCGGAATCGCCGAGCAACACCATATCCAGACCGGCCGCTTCGGCTTCTTGCACGAACCGCGTCAGCAGACTGAAGTCCGGGCCGGCGTCGGGCGGATGGGAAGGAGCGGCTTCCGGAGACAGTGAAACGGCGAGACACATTGTGGCGCCGTTGGCCATCGCTTTCCCTGTTGAGCGAGATTCCTTGAGAATTATCTCGCCGGCTGGACGGAAAGCAACCGGCCAGCCAGCGATCATTTGCCGGCCAGAATATCCCTGATCAGCCGCTGGCAGCGCTCGGCCATGAAATCGAGCAGCAGCCGCACCTTCGGATCCTGCAGCTTCTTGTGCGGGTAGACGGCGGCGAACTGCACCGGCGTCGGCGGCGTGTTGCTCAGGATCACCTTCAGCCGCTGGTCGCGGATAAACGGCTCGACCTCGAAGCGCGGCTTGTTGATGATACCGCGGCCGGACAGCGCCCAGCCGGTCAGCACGTCGCCATCATCGGTATCGTAGGGGCCGTGCACCTCGAACTTTTGCGGCCCATTCGGCGTCTGCAGCGTCCAGACATATTCGCGCGCGCCGGAATAGCGCAGCATCAGGCAATCGTGTTTCTTGCCGATCAACTCCTGCGGCTCGGTCGGCTCGCCGCGCACGTCCAGATATTGCGGAGCCGCTACCAGCACGCGTTCGCAGTCCATGATGCCGCGCATCCTGAGGCTGGAATCCTCGATGATGCCCAGCCGGAACGCAACGTCGATGCCTTCCTTCATGATATCGACATTGTGGTCGGATAACCGGAGCCGCACCTCGATATCGGGGTATCTGTCGTGGAAATCCGGGATGCCGGATGCCACCAGCCGCCGCCCGAGGCCGAGCGGCGCTGTCACCTTTATGGTGCCGCGCGGCTGCCCGGATAACGCGCTGACCGCCGCTTCCGCCTCGGTGACCGCCTCCAGCACCTGCTTGGCGCCGGAGTAGAACACCGTGCCGTGCTCGGTCGGCATCAACTGCCGCGTCGTGCGGTTGAACAGCCTGACACCGAGATGCTTCTCGAGCTCCTTGATGCGATTGGAAGCGACTGCCGGCGAAATGCGCATGTCGCGTCCAGCCGCCGACAAATTGCCGAGCTCGACGACGCGGACGAAAACGGCGATGTTGTCGAGATAGGCCATGCGGCTTTCGTGGCTCTCATGTGGCAGCGTGTAACGAGCCTAGTATTTTCCAAATTTTTTTGAAAGTCATCGTGCAGCTCGGCTCTTTCCGTTTGCGCTCCAGTCCGTAAAGTCAGTGGATCGGCAGGGACGATTTTTTCATGATGGATTTCGCGATATTCTGGGATTGGCTGAGTTTCGCCGTGCGCTGGCTGCACGTCGTCACCGGTATCGCCTGGATTGGATCGTCCTTTTATTTCGTCGCGCTCGATCTCGGGCTGCGCCAGCGTCCGGGCATGCCTGCCGGAGCCTTCGGCGAGGAATGGCAGGTGCATGGCGGCGGCTTTTACCATGTGCAGAAATATCTGGTGGCGCCGGCTGAGATGCCCGAGCATCTGACCTGGTTCAAGTGGGAATCCTACGCCACCTGGCTGTCGGGCTTCGCCATGCTGTGCGTCGTCTACTATGCCGGGGCGGACCTGTTCCTGATCGATCCGAATGTCCTTGCCATGTCGGTGCCTACAGGCATCTTGCTGTCGCTGGCGACGATCGGCGTCGGCTGGGTGATCTACGATCTCTTGTGCCGTTCGCCGCTCGGCAACAGCGACACCGGCCTGATGCTGGTGCTGTATGGGGTGCTGGTATTCATGGCCTGGGGACTGACCCACCTGTTCACCGGCCGCGCCGCCTTCCTGCATCTCGGCGCCATTACCGCGACGATCATGTCGGCCAACGTTTTCATGGTCATCATCCCCAACCAGAAGATCGTCGTCGTCGACCTGATCGCCGGCCGTAAGCCTGATCCGAAATACGGCAAGATCGCCAAGCAGCGCTCGCTGCACAACAATTACCTGACGCTGCCGGTTTTGTTCCTGATGCTGTCGAACCATTATCCGCTGGCGTTCGGGACAGAGTTCAACTGGGTCATCGCCTCGCTGGTGTTCATCATCGGCGTGCTGATCCGGCACTATTTCAACACCAGGCATGCGCGCAAAGGCAATCCTACCTGGACCTGGCTGGCGGCCGCCGTCCTGTTCGTCGTCATCATCTGGCTGTCGACGGCACCGAAGCTGCTGACCGGCGAGGTCAAAACGTCCTCGGCGGCACAGGTCTACGTTGCCTCGGCGCATTTCCCTGCCGTGCGCGATACGGTGCTTGGCCGCTGTTCGATGTGCCACGCGGCGGAGCCGTCCTACGCGGGCATTTACCACGCACCGAAGGGCGTGATGCTCGACACCGATGCCGGCATCGCCGAGCACGCCGGCGAGATCTATCTGCAGGCCGGCCGCAGCCACGCCATGCCGCCCGCCAACGTCACCCAGATCACCGACAAGGAACGGGCGCTGCTGGTGGCGTGGTTCGAAGGCGCAAGGAAATGACCAGCACGCTCCTGCGCGGCCGCACGCTGTCGTTTTTGCGCTGGCCCGAAACCATCGACGACCATTCCGCCTGGCATTACGAGCAAGATGGCGGCCTGCTGATGCGCGACGGCAGGATCGTTGCCGCGGGCGCCTATGCCGAGGTCGAGAAAAAGGCGGGCGAGGGAACAAAAAAAATCGACCACAGGCCGCATCTGCTGCTGCCCGGGTTCATCGATGCGCACGCGCATTTTCCGCAGATGCAGGTCATCGCTTCCTTCGGCGCCGAGCTGCTCGACTGGCTGAACACCTACACTTTTCCGGAAGAGACCAAATTCCAGAACGCCCAGCATGGCCGCCGTATCGCCAGGCTGTTCCTGGATGAAGTATTGCGGCATGGCACCACGACAGTCGCGGCCTATTGCTCGGTACACAAGGAATCTGCCGAAGCGTTCTTTGCCGAGTCGCACGACCGCAACATGCTCAACATCGCCGGCAAGGTGATGATGGACCGCAACGCGCCGGACGGCGTGCTCGACACGCCGCAATCGGGCTATGACGACAGCAAGGCGTTGATCGATGAGTGGCACGGCAAGGGGCGCCAGCACTATGCCATCACGCCGCGCTTCGCCATCACCTCGTCGCCCGAGCAATTGGAGATGGCGGGCGCGCTCTGCCGCGAATATCCTGATCTGCACATGCAGACGCATCTGTCGGAAAACCACGCCGAGATCGCCTTCACGCAGCAATTATACCCGCAGACGCGGGACTACACCGACATCTACGAACACTATGGGCTGCTCGGGCGCAGAAGCCTGTTCGGCCATTGCATCCACCTGTCGGAACGCGAGGCGGATGTGCTTTCGGATAGCGGCTCGGTGGCGGTGTTCTGCCCGACCTCCAACCTGTTTCTCGGCTCGGGCCTGTTCGATTATCAGCGCTATAGCCGCCGCGAGAAGCCGCTTCGCATCGCCGCCGCCACCGATGTCGGCGGTGGCACCAACTATTCGATGCTGCGCACCATGGACGAGGGCTACAAGGTGATCGCGCTGAACGGCGAGAAGCTCAATCCGTTCCAGTCCTTCTGGCAGCTGACCCGCGGCAATGCCGAGGCGCTGTCGCTTGCGGAAAAGATCGGCACCCTGGAGGAAGGCAGCGACGCCGATATCATCGTGCTCGACGCCCGCGCCACGCCGGCGATGCGGCTGCGGGTGGAGACGGCGGACACGCTCGCCGAGGAATTGTTTCTGCTGCAGACGCTCGGCGATGACCGCGCCGTGCGCGAGGTCTATGTCGCCGGCCGGGCGGCCAAGGCGGATATAGCGGTTTAGCCGTCGTATGCGGCCGGCTTGACCGGGCGGCAGCCATCCGCCAAAGCAACAGGCGAGATCGACAGGGGAACGACATGGCCGTTGCGGACGACATCGCTCTGATCAAGAAACAGGAAGCCACGCTTGTCTTTTCGGCCTTCGATGAAGCCGTCGCTTTCGAGATCGGCTCGGCGATCCGCGACCGGGCTCTCAAGGAAAACCTGCCGATCATCGTCGATATCAGAACTTTCGACCGGCCGCTGTTCTATGCGGCAATGCCCGGCTCGAACGCCTCCAATCCGGACTGGGCGCGGCGCAAGATCAACGTCGTGCGGCGGTTCCTGAAAAGCACCTACCGCATTGTGCTGGAGCAGCAGCGCCCCGACCGCAGCTTCAAGCCCGGCGAGGGGCTGGACGTTGCCGACTATGTGCTGGCCGGTGGCGGCTTTCCCATCACTGTCAAGGGCGCTGGCGTTATCGGCGTGATCGCCGTCTCCGGTCTACCGGAGCGCGAGGACCACGGAGTGGTCGTCGATACGCTGTGTAGCTACTTGGGCGTCGATAGCCAGGAGTTGGTCCTGCCGCCGGAAGCAACATCGTGACGTTGGCGCTGCCCCTCATCCGCCTGCCGGCACCTTCTCCCCGCGTAGTGACGGGGAGAAGGGCAACGCTCCAACGCTGGCGATCCCCTCTCCCCGTCTCTATACGGGGAGAGGGTAAGGGTGAGGGGCAGCGCAAACGCCGCAGAAGCTCGCACAGCGTCCGTGGTAGCTCAGTATGACCGCGCTCGATCCCAAGTCCTTTCTCATTTCGATCTTCAACGCCGCCGTTGCCGCCGCCGATCCCCAGAGGACGATCAAGGATCATTTGCCCGCAAGGCCGAAGGGACGGACGATCGTCATCGGTGCAGGAAAAGGCTCGGCGCAGATGGCGGCGGCTTTCGAGAAAGTGTGGGACCGGCCGATCGAAGGTTTGGTCGTCACCCGCTACGGCTATGGCGCGGCCTGCCGGCGCATCGAGATCATCGAGGCGGCGCATCCGGTGCCGGATGCCGCGGGGCTGGAGGCCTCGCGACGGCTGCTCGAAAAGGTCCAGGGACTGACTGCGGACGACCTCGTCGTGGCGCTCATTTCGGGCGGCGGCTCGGCGCTGCTGCCGTCACCTGCCGAAGGTCTGACGCTGGCCGATGAGATCGCCGTCAACGAGGCGCTGCTCGCCTCCGGCGCGCCGATCGCCGCGATGAACACCATCCGCAAACATGTTTCCGCGATCAAGGGTGGCAGGCTGGCGGCCGCTGCCTATCCAGCCAAGGTGGTGTCGCTGGTGGTCTCCGACATTCCGGGCGATAACCCGGCGCTGGTCGCTTCCGGCCCGACCGTTCCCGATTCCGGCAGCCGCGAAGATGCATTAGCGTCGATCGCCGCCTATGACATGAAACTACCGGCTTCAGTGATGGCGCACATCAATTCGCCGGCCGCCGATGCACCGCGCGTCGATGATCCGCGTTTTTCGCGCAACGAGGTACATCTGATCGCCTCGGCCGGCGTATCGCTGGAAGCGGCTGCGGCCGAAGCCAGGTACCAAGGTATCGAAGCGGTCATTCTCTCCGATTCCATCGAGGGCGAGGCGCGTGAGGTCGGCGGTGTCCACGCTGCAATCGCGCGCGAAGTGGCGACGCGCAACCGGCCATTCGCAAAACCGGTGCTGATCCTGTCGGGCGGCGAGACGACCGTGACCTTGCGCGCGAAAGGCAAAGGCGGCCGCAACTCGGAATTCCTGCTCGCCTTCGCCATTGGGATCAGCGGCATGGCGGGCGTCCACGCACTGGCCGCCGACACCGACGGCATTGACGGTTCGGAAGACAATGCCGGCGCCTTCGCCGACGGCTCGACAGTGTCGCGGATGCATAAGGCGGGCGTCGATGCCAAGGCCATGCTTGCCGGCAACAACGCCTGGACGGCATTCAATGCCATAGATGACCTTTTCGTACCCGGTCCGACCGGCACAAACGTCAACGATCTCCGGGCGATATTGATCAAATAGCTCAGGCGGCCATCAGCTTTTTCACCGCTCTCATATCCTGCAGGAACCGGTCGCGTTCTGCCTGCTTGTCCGCCGGCTCGCGAATGCGCAGGATGAAGGACGGGTGGATGGTGACGAAGACACGCAAGCCATCGTCGCGCTCCACGACGGCCCCGCGCATCTTCATGATCGGCACCACCTTGCCAAGCAGCGCCTGCGCCGCCGTTGCGCCGAGCGCCACCGCCAGATTGGGCTTGATCAGATCGATTTCCTTGTCGAGCCACCAGCGGCAAGCCTGCACCTCGCCGGCGTTGGGCTTCGAGTGGATGCGCCGCTTGCCGCGCGGCTCGAACTTGAAATGCTTGACCGCGTTGGTGATGTAGACTTTCAGCCGATCGACGCCGGCATCGTCCAGGATCGCGTCGAACACCTTGCCGGCCGGGCCGACGAAAGGCTTGCCCGCCAGATCCTCCTGGTCGCCCGGCTGTTCGCCGACGAAGATCACCTTGGCTTTATCAGGGCCTTCACCGAACACGGTCTGCGTGGCGTCGTGCCATAGCGGACAGCGGCGGCAGATCTTGGCCGTTTCGCGCAGTTCAGGAATCGTCCTGGCGTCGATTTCTGTCGTTTCCGGAGACTTGCTTGCAGGCAAGCGTCTTGCCTGCACTTTGGCATGGTGCGGCGTCGGGGTTGTCTGCATCCTGGCGATCATGACTAAGGCGGCCTTGCTCGCTCCTGCAATCAGACACGCAATGAGCAAAGCCCGCCGAAGGTTCCGTTGAAATTATTCCGCATGGGCCTTCACCGGCGGATGGCCGACGATGCGATGCCCTACACCTCGTGCAGATAGAGGTGATAATCCAGTTCGCTGACCGTGCGCGCCACGCGCAGATATTCCGACTGCTTGATCGCCACGAACGTCCGGTGCAGGTCTTCGCCCAATGCGCCCTTGAGGAAGGTCGACGCCCTTGCCGCCTCGATCGCGGCACGCCAGTCGACCGGCATCGTCGTGCGCGTGACGGCCGATTCGTAGCCATTGCCGGTGGTTTCGGGACCGGGATCGAGGCCTTCGTCGAGGCCCTTGACGACACCGGCCAGCACCGTTGCCGCCACTAGGTAAGGATTCGCGTCGACGCCCGATGGCCGGTGCTCGATGCGGCGGTTCTTGGCATCGCCGGCCGGCACACGCAGTGCCACCGAACGGTTGTTGACGCCCCAGGTCGGCGCCACCGGCGCATAGGATTGCGAGACGAAGCGCCGCCATGAATTGGCATGCGGCGCGAAGACCAGCATCGATTCCGCCATCGTCTGGATCAGTCCGCCGAGGCCGCGCAGCAGCGGCAGCGACCAGCTTTCGCCGCCGGTTTCGGCAAAGACATTCTTGCCGGCATCGTCCAGCAGCGAGACATGAAAATGCATGCCCGAGCCGGCATATTTCTCGATCGGCTTGGCCATGAAGCAAGCGGTGACACCATGACGGCGCGCCTGCGCCCGCACCAGTCGCTTGAGCATCACGAGATCGTCGGCCGCCCGCATCACATCCTTGCGGTAGTTGAGCGTCAGCTCGTACTGGCCGGGCGCATATTCCGAGATGACCGTCTCGGCCGGGATGCCTTGCACCTTGGCTGCGGCGTAGATGTCGGAAAACAGCGGCTCCATGCCGTGCAGATGGTCGACGGAATAGACCTCCGTCTTGGCCGAGCGGCGTCCGTCAAGCACCGCGTGCGCCGGCTGCACCTTGCCTTCGGCGTCGCGCTCGTTGGCGAGCAGGAAGAATTCGAGCTCGAAGGCGCCGGCCGGATGCAGGCCCTTGGCCGCGAGGATGTCTACCTGGCGGGCGAGTGCCAGCCGCGGGTCGGACGACATCGGCTGGCCATCGAGATGGTACATCGCCATCAGCACCTGGCCGCGCGGCGGCTGGGTGCCGAACAGCGGCACCAGTGTGCCGGGGATCGGCCACGCCCGCAGGTCGCCGTCGCCCGTCGTCCAGATCAGCCCGGTCTCGTGAACATCCTCGCCGGTGATGTCGAGGCCGAGGATCGAGATCGGCATGTGCCGGCCCCCCTCGAAGATGCTCATCAATTCATGCCGGCGCACGATCTTGCCGCGCCCGACGCCATTGGCGTCGGTCAGCACGATGTCGAACGCTTCGATCTCGGGATGAGCGTCGAGAAAGGCCTGCGCCTCGGCGGGCGTCGAGCCCGAAGGGGATGCCGTGACCAGGTTCAAACTTTGCTTGGGCGCTTGTTTCATGCCGCAAGCTTGTCTCACGCCGTAAGCTTTGCCGCAACCGCGCCGAAGGCAGTGATCAGCCGGTTCACCTGGGCGGCGCTGGTCGCAGGAGAGATCAGCATCATGTTGTGGAAGGGTGCGATCAGCACGCCGCGATTGACCAGCGCGACATGGATTGCCGCCTCGAGCTCCGGCACGTGCGCAGCTTCCGCTTCGCCGCCGTTCCTCAGCGGGCCCGGCGCGCAGATGAACTCGACACGGGCACCGACGCGAGCAACATGCCAGGGCAGACGATAGCGATCGATGACGGCGGTCAGCCCGGCGTCGAGCCGCCGCGCCAGATGGTCCATATGGCTGTAGTTCTCGTCGGTCATGACGTATTCGAGCGTGGCGCGCATCGCTGCGAATTGCAGCGGATTGGCCGACAGCGTTGTCCCCATGCCGGAGTAGCCGGGCTCTTTCCGGCTGATATAAGCGGCATAGCGGGCCGCAACGTCTTCGCTCATGCCCCAGACGCTCGCCGGTACGCCGCCGGCAATCGGCTTGCCCAGCACGAACAGGTCCGGCTCCAGCCCGTATTTGCTTGAATAGCCGCCGGGACCGGTCGAGATTGTATGCGTCTCGTCGATTAGAAGCAGCGTGCCGGTCGCACGGGTGAGACGCCGCAAACCATCATGAAAGCCGGCTTCGGGCAGCACCATGCAGGAATTGGTCAGCACCGGCTCGGCGATGACGCAGGCGACATCGTTGCCCCGGAGTGCCGCGTCGAGCGCCGGCAGATCGTTGAACTCGACGACATCAGTCGCCCGCGTCAGGTCGCGGAACTCGCCGGCCAGTCCCGGTCGATTCACCGCTTTCCCGGCGACCAGCCGCACCATCGTCTCGTCGACCGAGCCATGATAGCAGCCGTTGAAGACCAGTATCTTCTCCCGGCCGGTAACGGCGCGGGCAACCCGCAGCGCGAAGCGGTTGGCATCGGTCGCCGTCGTCGCGATCTGCCACGACAGCAAACCGAAGCGCTGCTGCAGCAACGGCCCGATGGCGAGCGCGTTCTCGGCAGGCAGCATGTAGGTCAGGCCGCGTCCGGCCTGCCTGCGGATGGCGCGTGCGACCGGCGGCGGCGAATGGCCGAACATCGAACCGGTGTCGCCAAGGCAGAAATCGTCGAGCCGGTTGCCGTCGATATCTCTGATGATGGCGCCCCTGGCCCTATCGACGAGGATCGGGAACGGCGTCGGCCAGTCGTTCATCCAATGCATCGGCACGCCGCCGAAGAAGCCGGGCAGGCCATTGCCGATTTTCGCCATCGATTTTGGCCGCGCCCGGCGGAAGACTTCTGCTTCGGTCGCGCGCAACTCGGCGATCCGGGCCGGGCCGATGCCGCCGATGGAAGTCTTTGAATGGTTCATGACGTTCATGGCGGCCCTCTCAGTCGCACTTTAGACAATCGGCATCCGCCACCGCAATTGGCCGGGCGGCTGCCCTGTGTTGGGTCAGCGGTCGTTTGAATGAAAACAGGCGCTTGACCGCGAGCCGCCTTCGGGCGCCAATGGTATTTCGGCTGGAGGGGATAAGATGTTGCGGGCGATCGTCTGCGCAGCAACGCTGCTGTCGTCGGTTGGTGCGGCTCTGGCGTCCGGCGGCATCTGGTGTTCCGCCGAGGATGCAGCCGTCAAATTTCAGGTCGGTGCCGGGGTCACCAGAGGCATGGGCGGGCCGACCTTCAATTTTAGCGGCGAGCTCGAGATTCTGGGCAGGCCGGCTGGCGACAGTCTGCGCAAGACGGTGTTCGAGGATCAGAACCTCACGCAATATTGGCTCGACAACAAGGAATTGCGGCTGCTCGTCTACCACGAACGGCAGGTCGAAAACGCCTACGGCTATGTCGAACTGGCGATCCTGACCAAGGCCAGCGAGGAAGGCGTCTATGACGGTCGCTATTTGCTCTCAATCTATGATGTAACGGCCGATGCCGAAAAGGACGGCAAGCAGGCTGAATTGACCGGCAAAGTATCTTGCGGAGCCGAGTAAATAACAGGCTACGCCGAAATATCGATGACGCCGCAGTCGCCCGCAGCGCTGCCAAAGGCGACGCGGCGCTCTTCCTTGTCCCACATCATCGAAGTGACGGCGCCCTTGCCCGGCCGGCGCAACAGCACTTCCTTGGCGTCGGCGAAGCGCACCGCCATCACCATCCCGTCATCATAGCCGATAGCAACGACGTCCTGGCTCGGGTGGCAGGCGACCGTGGTCACCATGGAGCTGCCGCGCGTGCCGAGTTCCAGCGGCGCCTTGCCCATCGGCCCGTCTTTGCCGGAAAACGGCCAGACGATCGCCGCCGGCGCGCCGGAACTCGCCAGCCATTTGCCCTTGGCGCTCCACGACAGGCTTTTCACCTTGCCGGGGTAGCCGGACATGCGCATGTGCTTGCCGTCGGCGAGCTTCCAGCCATGCAGCGCGTTTTCCTGCATGGTGGTGACGACGAAGCCGCCGTCCGGCGAGAAGGTGATGCCGGTGTGGGCGCCGGCCCATTCGAGCTCGACCGGCTTGCCGTCGGCAGCCGGGAAGTGCAGCGTCGCGCCATTGTAGCGGGCAACGCCGAAGCGCATGCCCTTGGGCGAGAAGGCCAGCCCCTCGACCGAGCGCGGATGCGAGAATTCCCTGGTCTTGCCGTCGGCAAACCGCACATAGGCAATCTTGCCCGAAGCATAGGCAACAGCGCCTTGCGGCCCGGCGGCGACGCTGGTTATCCATTTTTTGCCTGCGGTCGCCAATTCCGTTGTATTGCCGCCTGGGGTCACGGCAAAGATCCTGCCGTCCTCACCACCGGTGATCAGTCGGTCGTTTGCCGCATCATGGAAGGCGGCGAGCATTCCGTCATTGGCCTGCACCGTCTTGTGGCCATGGTCGAGCCGATGGATTGTGCCGTCAGCCAGCGCAAAATGCGGCACGTCGCCGAGAAACACGGCGGCGAGGCAGTGGCCTTCGAGATCGAGCGGGGCGACTGTCGGCATGAGAGATCATTCCGTTCGAGATTTCTGCTTGTCATCTAACCCGCCGGACTGTCGGCGAGGCTCCGCCTTCTCCCCTTGTGGGAGAAGGTGGATTGGCGCGCAGCGCCAAGACGGATGAGGGGTGCTGGACGGAGTGCCGTCCTTGCCAAGCTGGAACACCCCTCATCCGACCGAGCTTTCGCTCGGCCACCTTCTCCCACAAGGGGAGAAGGAGAGAAGGGGCAGCGCTAGCGCTATAAAGTCCGGAAATCAAGCGGCCTGGCAGGCCTCGAAGCTTGTCTTCAGTCGCTCGGCGTCGAGTTCGCGGCCGATGAACACCAGCCGGCTCTCGTGCTTCTCGTCGTCCTTCCAGGCGCGCTGGTGGTCGCCCTCGATGATCATGTGCACACCTTGGATGACATAGCGCTCGTCATCGCCTTTCAGCGCAATGATCCCTTTCAGCCGCAGGATGTTCGGGCCTTCCATCTGGGTGACCTTCTCGATCCACGGGAAGAACTTTTTCGGGTCCATCTCGCCGCCGCGCAGCGACACCGACTGCACAGTCACGTCATGGATGTCGGAAGGGTGCGCATGATGATGCCCGTCATGATCGTGGTGATCATGGCCGTCGTGATCATGGTGATGGTGGTCATGATCATGATCATGATGGTCGTGATCGTCATGCGCCTCGAGGAAATGCGGATCGTTCTCCAGCGCCCGGGACAGGTCGAACGCACCGCGATCGAGCACCTCGGACAGCGCCACGCTGGCGCGTGTGGTGCGATGGATTCGTGCCGCCGGGTTGATGGCGCGGATCGTCGCCTCCACCTTGCTCAGCTCTTTGGGGGTGACCAGATCGGTCTTGTTGAGTACGACGACATCGGCAAAGGCGATCTGGTCCTCGGCCTCTCGGGAATCCTTCAGACGCAGCGGCAGGTGCTTGGCGTCGACCAGCGCCACCACCGCATCGAGCCTGGTCTTGGAACGCACGTCGTCGTCCATGAAGAAGGTCTGCGCCACCGGCACGGGATCGGCGAGGCCTGTGGTCTCGACGAGGATGGCGTCGAAGCGGCCAGGCCTGCGCATCAGGCCTTCGACGACGCGGATCAGGTCGCCGCGCACGGTGCAGCAGACGCAGCCATTGTTCATCTCGTAGATTTCCTCGTCGGATTCCACGATCAGCTCGTTGTCGATGCCGATCTCGCCGAATTCATTGACGATGACGGCGTAGCGCTTGCCATGGTTTTCCGAAAGGATGCGGTTGAGCAGTGTCGTCTTGCCGGCGCCGAGATAGCCGGTGAGGACGGTTACGGGGATCTGCGTCTGTGCGTCGCTCATATTGTGCCTCGAATAGGGATTGTCGGCTCCATATAGGATGTGTGCTCGGCTTTTGCACGAGGCAAACCGGTGGGCCAAAGAGGGCTGGTATTGCCGAACTTTCCTCACATTACCGAACTTTCATTGGCGCCGCCTGACAGCGGGCCCTAGATAGGCGGGGTCATTTACGGAGCTGTTCGCGTTGAAGAGGCGCCAGATGTCCGACAAGTCCTTGCCACTAAGCCGTCGGCAGGCGCTCGGTCTCGTTGCGGTTACCGCTGGCGGCATATTCCTGCCTGCCGGTGCAAGGGCCGGGCAGGTTTCGCGCTATGCCGGGCTTGCTTTGTTCGAAGCCGGTGCCGGCGTCTGCGCCATCACGCCCGAGGTCACCGAAGGGCCGTTCTATTTCGACCCGAAGCTCGAACGCGCCGATATCACCGAGGGCAAGAAGGGCATCGCCCTCAATGTGCGGCTGCAAATCGTCGACGCCGCCTGCCGGCCGCTTTCCGGCGCACGCGTCGATATCTGGCATTGCGATGCCCAGGGCACCTATTCCGGCTATCCCGGACAGGGCGACGGGCAGGATATCGACACGTCCGGCCAGAGCTTTCTCCGCGGCTGGCAGAGAACCGATGAAAGCGGCATCGCTTCTTTCGCCACCATCTATCCCGGCTGGTATCGCGGCCGCACCACCCACATCCATTTCAAGATCTTCCCCGACGACCGCTCGATGATGACCGGCCAGATGTTCTTCCCCGACAGCCTCAGCGAGCAGATATTCGCCACCGTCGCGCCCTATAAAGATCGCCCCGGCAAACGCGATACATCGAACGCGCGGGACGGCATTGCGCGGCAGGCCGGGCCGCTGTCGCAGGCAGCGCTGCGGGAAATGGCGGACGCCTATCAGGCGTTGATGGTGGTCGCGGTGAAAGCCGGTTGAGAACGCCTCGTCACGTCCCCATCCAGCCATTGCGGAAAGTCGTTTGTCATCTAACTGAAATAAACATCTGGCATTAGCCACGGCGAACACCGCGAAGCTTGCCGGCAAAGCTATTTTCCCAGCCGGAATGTTTTCGATCGTCATTGCCAATCGGCGGCCTGCTTCTATGCTGTCCGCACCGGTTCGGCCGAGGAGGGATGAGCATGGCCAAGGCGGACAAGACTGCAACAATGAGCCGGCTGCATTCGGCGGCGCGGCTGGCGCGCACGGCGCTCGCCGCCCGGCTTCTGGCGCATGGTTTCTATGCCGGCCAGGACCAGATCATGCTGGCGCTCGACCGCGAGGACGGGCAGACGCCCGGCAACCTTGCCGGCCGCCTCGGCGTGCGTCCGCCGACCATCACCAAGACCATCAACCGGCTGCAGGCGCAGGGCTTTCTGGAGAAGCGGGCCTCGTCCGCCGATGCCCGCCAGGCGCATATTTTCCTCACCGACACCGGCCGCGAAATCATCCACGCCATCGAGAAATCGGTGAAGAAGACCGAAAAGCAGGCATTGAAGGGTCTCGACAAGAAGGATCAGAAAGCGCTGTTCAAGCTGCTTGCCCGTGTCGAGGCGAACCTTTCGAACGGCGAAATGGTGCTCCCCGATGACGAACTCGATATCGAGGACAAGATCCTTGAATAAGGTCACGCGTTCGCCGCTGACGGCCGTCGCGTCAGTGCCGACCAGCGTCCCGGTGTGACGCCGAACGCCTTTTTGAAATGCCGATTGAAATGGCTTTGGTCACTGAAGCCGGCTGCGATGGCGATTTGCGCCAGTGGCTCGTCGGCTTCGATCATCCGACGGGCTCGTTGAAGCCGGCGCATCAACAGGAACCGGTGCGGGCTGGTGGAGAAGGTGGCGCGGAAATGCCGCGACAGGGCATAACGGTCCAATCCGGTTATCGCCTCCAATTCGTCTGAACGTACAATCCGCGCGACATTTTCCTCCAGATAGTCGCGCGCCAGGCTGGCGGCGCGCCACGCCGTTTTCGCTACCGGTTTCGTCGGCTGACCGGCGTGCCGGGCCAGGCTTTGCATAAGCTGCGTCATGAAATCGACGACAAACAGCTCGTCCAGTTCCTGATTCAACGGCCCGAGCGCGGAAAGCAGCGTCGCCCGGAGATCGCGGTCTGTCACCACGGCATTCCCGACGAATGGCAGTGATCCGCCGCCGAGACAATCGAGCATCAGGGACGGCTCCAAATAGAGCATTCTGTATCGCAAGCCGTCTTCGGTACCGGCACCGCCATCGTGCAGTTCGTCGGGATGAAGGATAATGATCTGGCCAGGCAGGCTCTGATGCGTTTGGCCGCGATAGCGGAAGCGCTGCACGCCATAAAGCGTCACCCCGATCGCATAGGTGTCGTGGCGATGGAGATCGAAGGCGTTGCCGTGGAACCGGGCCTCGATGCGTTCCATGCCGGCAGCACGGGGTGCCGGTACGATGCAGTTTTCGGCTGCATCCACGCACAAACGTCCAAGACCCTGAAAGGCTTCCCCGTCTAGACCGTGCGGCATCGCTTCTCTCGCAGCCTCGGATTGGCCCCCTTTCGGATTGGAAACTGTCGCATGTTCGATACGAAATTTGCAATCGTGCTCAAGGATGATCTTCCCGTCTGGCAAAAGCTCAATGTCACCGCCTTTCTGACCAGCGGCATCGTCGCGCAATTTCCCGACATTATCGGCGACCCCTACCGTGATCGCGCCGGCAATATCTACAACCCGCTGTCGATCCAGCCGGTCATCGTGCTTTCGGCGGACGGCCAGACGCTCGGCGCGATCCAGCGGCGGGCGCTGGAGCGTGGTGTGACGGTTTCGCTCTATGTCGAGGAAATGTTTTCGACCGGGTATGATCTGGCCAACCGCGCCGTCTTTGCCGAATTTGCGCCGGAGGATGCCAAGGTGGTCGGCATCGCGCTTCGCGCCGAAAAGAAGCTCGTCGACAAGATCACCAAGGGCGCCCGCATGCACGCCTGAGTCGTCGGCCACTAGGTCGGCCGCTGGGAAACAAACTGAGCCTGTCGGCGGCTGTCGTTGTGCCAGCCTGTTTTGGCTTGCCCGCAGGCGACAATTGCCGCATTGGTGAGGGACCGCCTTGCTTCCCGTCCGGCCTGAAATTGAATGCTCCCCCAAGACATGACGAAAGCGCGACATCGCCGGCGGCGATCCTGTGCATGCTTTCCGTCTATGTGTTTTTCACCTTCCTCGACACCAGCAGCAAGTACCTTGTGCTGGCCGACGTCTCGGCGCTGATCGTCGGCTGGGCCCGCTTCGCGGTCCATGTGCTGATCGTCGGCGTCTTTCTGCGTGGATGGCGCGAGCCGCTGCGCTTTCGTCCCGCCAACCTGCCGGCGCATCTCACGCGCGGTCTGCTCCTGTTCGGATCGACGATATGCAACATTCTCGCGCTGCGGACGCTGCAGCTGGCGGAAACCACCTCGATCTACTTCTTCGGCCCAATGGTGATCACTGCGCTTGCCGGTCCGTTGCTCGGCGAATGGGCAGGCTGGCGGCGCTGGCTGGCGATCATGAGCGGCTTTGTCGGCGTCCTCATCATCACCCGGCCGGGCATCGGAGTTTTTGGCGTCGGCCATCTCTTTGCGCTCGGCTCGATGCTATCGAACAGTTTCTACGTCATCATGACGCGCCGCATGTCGGCGACGGAAACCTCGGAAAGCCTCATTCTGTTTTCGGCGCTGGCGCCGGCCGTGCTGCTGCTGCCGACACTGCCGTTTTCGCTTTCGTTGCCGCAGGATGGCTGGCACTGGTTCATATTGCTGATGCTGGGCGTCTTCGGCGCCGCAGGCCTATCGCCTTGCCACCACCACGGCCCTGGCTCCCTATCCCTATTCGCAGATGATCTGGATGATCATCTCCGGCCTGATCGTCTTCAACCAGTTTCCCGATCGCTGGACGCTGGTCGGTGCCACAGTCATCGTCGCCAGCGGCCTCTACATCGTTCACCGCGAGCACCGGCTTCGCTTGCGCAACCGCGCGACGCTGGACGCGGAGGCGGAAGCGCTGGCAAAAAAACTTTGATTTGCGCGGGATCGATGGCATAAGAGCCGGCCTTTAAACAGTTTAAATTGCTTCGGGAGCGCAGGGCGCTGGCACAGAAGATCAAGCTTTCCACCATCGCGGATGCGCTCGGCGTGTCCACGGCCACGGTCTCGCTGGCCTTGCGCGACAGCCCGCTGGTCGCCGGCGGCACCCGCGATCGCATCAAGGAACATGCCCGCGCCATCGGCTATATCTACAACCGCCGCGCCGCCAGCCTGCGCACCTCGCGTTCGGGCATTGTCGGCGTCGTCGTCCATGACATCATGAACCCGTTCTTTGCCGAGATATTGCGTTCGATCGAGAGCGAACTCGACCGCAGCCGGCAAACCTTCATCCTGTCGAACCACTACGACCAACTCGAGAAACAACGCACCTTCATCGACACGCTTCTGCAACTCGGCGCCGACGGCGTCATCATGTCACCGGCCATCGGCACGCCGCCCGAAGACATAATCATGGCCGAGGAGAACGGTCTCCCGGCAGTGCTGATTGCACGCACCGTCGAAGGTGCCGACGTGCCGGTGTTTCGCGGCGACGATGCCTATGGCACCGGGCTTGCTACCAATCATCTGATCTCGCTTGGCCACAAGCGCATCGCAATGATCGGCGGTACCGACCAGACCTCGACCGGCCGCGACCGCTATCAGGGATATGTCAACGCCATGGAGGCGGCAGGGCTTGAGGTCAGGCCGTCCTGGCGCATCGCCGGCCCGCGCACCAAGCAGGCCGGCTTCGAGGCTGCCGGGCAGTTCCTGGCGCTGAAGGACAGGCCGACCGCGGCCTGCTGCTGGAATGACCTCGTCGCCATCGGCCTGATGAACGGCATCGCGCGCGCTGGTCTGGTGCCGGGCATCGACATCTCCGTTACCGGCTATGACGACCTCGAGGAGGCGGCGATCGCGACGCCTGCGCTAACCACCGTCTGGAACGGCCAGCGCGAGGTTGGCCGCCGCGCCGCCAGCGCGCTGCTCGACAAACTCAACGGACAGACGGTGCGGCCGTCGCAGGAACTGATCAAGCCGGAACTGCATGTGCGCCAGTCGACCGGCAAACCGGTGGAACGTGCATGACAAAAACCAAACAGCAAGCTGTCGCCATTCTGGTGCCGGGCCAGTTCAACGATCATGCGGTCGGCCGCATCGACGGGGTGTTCAGCCGCGTCCGGATCGAACGCGCCGATCCGTCGCTGGTCACCGACGAGATGCGTCATACGGTGCGCGGCATCGCCGCCTTTGGCGGCATAAGCTCCGCGTTGATGGACGCGCTGCCAAAGCTCGAGATCATCGCCAATTTCGGCGTCGGCTATGATTCGGTCGATGTCCGCCACGCCGCACAGCGCGGCATCATGGTCACCAACACACCGGATGTGCTGACCGAAGAGGTCGCCGATACGGCGCTCGGCCTGTTGATCAATACCATCCGCGAACTGCCGCGCGCCGAGGCCTGGCTACGCGACGGAAGCTGGCTGCGCAACGGCAACTATCCGCTGAGCCGGCTGACCTTGCGCGGGCGCCATGTCGGTATCTTTGGCATGGGCCGCATCGGCCTCGCCATTGCCCGCCGGCTCGACGCTTTTGGGCTGCCCATTGCCTATCACAACCGGCGCCGACTCGAAGGCCTGTCCTATGACTATCACCCGACGCTGAAAGGTCTCGCCGAGGCGGTCGACACACTGATCTCGGTGGCGCCCGGTGGGGCTTCGACGGAAAAGGCCGTCAATGCCGAAATCCTCTCGGCTCTTGGGCCGAACGGCGTCTTTGTCAACATCGGCCGGGGCAGCACGGTCGACGAACCAGCCCTTGCCGCCGCACTTGCCAGCGGCAGCATCGCCGCTGCCGGGCTAGACGTCTTTGCCGACGAGCCGAATGTGCCAACGGCGTTGCTTGCCGCGCCCAACACCTCGCTTTTGCCACATGTCGGCTCGGCCTCGCAGCACACCCGCCGCGCCATGGCGGACCTGTGCGTCGAAAATCTGGTCTCGTGGTTTTCGCAGCGCAAGGCGCTGACGCCGGTGCCGGAGACGGCAAATGTCAAGGCAAGGCCGTAAGCGGGCTGCCATATCTATTAACTTCAGCTTAACCCTTCGGAATCATTCTGGTCCCTTCGCAGTGTATGTCCGCCTGATAGGACATGACAGCAAGATGAAGCGCGCCTCCCTGATCTCTTCGAACCGGCGCGCTTGAAATGCGCGGAGAACCAGGATGAAGACGCTTCCTGCATTGATGGCAGTCGCTGTGCTGTTCGGCAGCGCCCAGCTGTTTTACGCCGGTAGCGGTGAAAGCCGTGCGGCCAGTGAGTCACCGCCTTCATCCGGCAACTACAGGCTGGTAGTCCATGGCAACGAGGGGTCTTGTGCGGTCAGCCGGGGCGCCGAGATTTCGCAAGGCCTGTCGCTGTTGACGGTCGCAGCAAATTGCCGCCGGGTGTTGCCCGGCGTCGAGCAGGCGAAGTTCTGGCGAGAGCAGGATGACGGCACGGTCACCTTCAGCGCCAACGGCACCGATCCGATCGTCATGTTCTCAGTCGCCGACGGCGATGGTTACGAATCCTACGCGCCGGCGCTGCCGCTGCTGACGCTGGCGTCGGCCGGCAACTAGCGAGCGCGGCAGGACTATTCCGCGGCTGCGCGCGCACCCGATTTCGCCGCCTGATGCAGGCGCACCGCATCGCCGAATGCGCGAAATATCTTTACCGAGATACTGTCCGATTTGACCCAGTATTCGGGATGCCACTGGACGCCGACGGCGAAAGCCCGTGCATCGCGCACCGAAACCGCCTCGACAGTGCCGTCGGCGGCGACCGCTTCGACCTGCAGCTTTGGGCCAAGCCGGTCGATGGCCTGGCGATGCACCGAATTGACCATGATATCGCCGGCGCCGAAGACCCCGGCCAGGCAGCTGCCGGGTTTTATCGCCACGCTCTGGCGGATGGCGAAGCGTTCGTCCTGATTGTCGCTTGCCGGCGCACGATGATCGAGCGAACGGGCGCGTTCCTGGATTTCGGTGGCCAGCGTGCCACCCAGCGCCACATTCATCTCCTGGATGCCGCGGCAGATGGCGAGCAATGGCACCCCGCGCTCCACCGCCCGGCGGATCAGCGGCAACGTCGTCGCGTCGCGGGCGGAGTCGTAAGGACCATTGGCTTCGCTGGCGTCACCGCCATAGAGCGAGGGATGAACGTTCGATTTGGAGCCGGTGACCATGACGCCGTCGACGGCGGAAAGCAGTTCGTCGAAGTCGAGCCGGTCGCCGAAGGACGGTACCAGCAGCGGGAACACGCCTGCACCCGAAAGCGCCGCTTCGAGATATTGCTGTGGCGCGGCATGCCAGGTGTAATTGTCGAACTGGCGGACATCGGTCGATACGGCGACGAGCGGCTGGTGCATTTGGTCCGGATCCCATCGGGTGCAACGAATTATCTGCCTGCAAAATAGGCGATCCGAAGGCGCATTTCCATGGCAAGTTTCGGCGTGTCGCGTAGGCCAGTTAATCGACCTTAGACTATAGTTGCAAGATCTGGCCCAACGCCGTGAATTTCCCCGAAATGCGCCGCTCAAACCGGGCTACCGTGCTGGACTCGACTCCTTGCCTGTGTATTGTCGGCTCGAAGCCGATCCGGGCGCCGAAGTGTCCCGAATGTCGGTCAGTGGATCCAAAAGGGAGGAACTTCATGGATCGTCGTTCGTTCATCCGCAAGGCCGGCACCACCGGTTTCGGCGCTGCGGCCGCTGCCGCGACACTTGCTGCGCCGGCCATCGCCCAGTCCAATCCGAAAGTGACCTGGCGACTGGCGTCGTCCTTCCCGAAGTCGCTCGATACGATCTATGGCGGCGCCGAAGTGTTTTCCAAGATGCTGTCGGAGGCGACCGACGGCAACTTCCAGGTCCAGGTCTTCGCCTCCGGCGAACTCGTTCCCGGCCTGCAGGCCGCCGATGCCACCACAGCCGGCACGGTCGAGGCCTGCCATACCGTGGCATACTATTACTGGGGCAAGGACCCGACGTGGGCGCTGGGAGCGGCGGTTCCGTTTTCGCTCAACGCGCGCGGCATCAACGCCTGGCACTATCATGGCGGCGGCATCGATCTGTTCAACGAGTTCCTGGCGACGCAGGGTCTGTTTGGGCTGCCGGGCGGCAATACCGGCGTGCAGATGGGCGGCTGGTTCCGCAAGGAGATCAAAACGGTCGCCGACCTTTCCGGCCTCAAGATGCGTATCGGTGGTTTTGCCGGCAAAGTGGTGCAAAGGCTCGGCGTGGTTCCTCAGCAGATCGCCGGTGGCGACATTTATCCGGCGCTGGAAAAAGGCACGATCGATGCCGCCGAATGGGTCGGCCCTTATGACGACGAGAAGCTCGGCTTCTACAAGGTTGCGCCCTATTACTACTATCCCGGCTGGTGGGAAGGTGGACCGACCGTCCATCTGATGTTCAACAAGGCGAAATACGACGAACTTTCGCCGGCCTACAAGTCGCTGGTGCATACTGCCGCTCAAGCGGCCGACGCCAACATGCTGCAGAAATACGACTATCTCAATCCGGCGGCGGTTAAGCGGCTGGTTGCCGGCGGTGCCAAGTTGAGCCCGTTCAGCCAGGAGATCATGGCCGCCTGTTTCGAAAAGGCCAACGAAGTCTATGCCGAGATGGAAGCCTCGAATGCGCCGTTCAAGAAGATCTGGGATTCGATCAAGGCGTTCCGCAAGGAGCATTATCTCTGGGCGCAGGTGGCCGAGTACAACTATGACACCTTCATGATGGTCCAGCAGCGCAATGCCAAGCTCTGATCCTGTTGCTTCGCGGCGCCAGTGTTCCTTTCGGAACACTGGCGCCGTAGCGCATTCATTTGCGATCAGCCGGGCACCACCACGACCTTGACCTCGCCTGGCGCCGGCGGGTTGGCAATGATCGCCACCGCCTCGTCGAGGCTGACTTGTCGTGATATCAGCCGATCTACTTCGATCGTCCCCGAGGCGATAAGATTGGCGGCCCGGCGATGGGTAAAGGGGTTGAGGAAGGAACCCAGGACCTTCAACTCACGGAACAGCAGATCGAACGGTTCGAACGCCACTTTCATGCCTTGCGGCATCACGCCGACGACGACGACGGTGCCGCCCGCTTTGGCCAGCCGCATCGCCTGCTCAACAGTGTCTTTCACGCCGGCGCATTCGAACACCACGTCGACGCCGCCCGGCATCAAACCCGACCGGCCGACGATCGCATCGATGACATCGAAGGCGCTGGGATCGAGCGTCGCCGTTGCGCCAAATTGCTCGGCAAGAGCCCGCCGCGAGGCCTGACGGGTCGACAAGATAATGGTCGTCGCACCGGCGAGCTTTGCCAGTTGAACGGTGAGCAGGCCGATCACGCCGCCGCCGAGCACCGCGACCGACGAGCCTGGTTTGATCGCGGCAAGGTCCACGCCATGCAGGCAGCAGCCGAGCGGCTCGCAGAAAGCACCATGCGTAGGCTTCAGATCGCCTGGCAAGACGAAGGCCTGTTTCTGTGGCAGGACAAGATATTCGGCAAAGCCGCCATCGCGATGGATACCGATGGCGCGTAGATTGCCGCAGAGATTGACCCGGCCGGCCTGACAATGCTCGCATCGGCCACAGGCAATGTTGGGATCGCCGGTGACGCGGTCGCCGACGGAAAAGCCGGATACGGCAGGTCCGACCGCCTCGACAATGCCGGAGAATTCATGCCCGAGCGTCACCGGCGGCGTGCACGGGAATTCACCATGGAAAAGATGCCTGTCGGTGCCGCAGACGCCGCACGCCTCGATGCGCACCAGCAGATCGTTCGGCCCGGCGGTCGGTTTCTCGACCTCGCACACGGCGAGGCTGCCCACTCGCTCCAACCGAACCGCCTTCATGGCTGCCGGGCCCTCCTCAGTTGAAACTCGGTGGTTGCGACAGATCGATTGCCGGCGCCGCCGGTTTCGCGGGCGGCTTTTCGTCGAAGCTCGGCGGCTGCGACAAATCCGGTGTGGAAGGTGAGGCCGGGGCAGTGCCGCCGTTGGCCGGCGGCGTGCCAAGCGGCGACAAGCCGATGCCAGGCGTTTCCGGCACCTGGTAGTTGATGGTGCCAGGATCGACGACAGTGCCTTTGTAGTGCATCACCATCTGCGGGAAGGCGATGGTCAGGCCGATCATGATCACCTGGATGCAGACGAAGGGCACTGCGCCCCAATAGATCTGCCCTGTGGTGACCGGCGCGATCTGCTTGCCGGTGAGTCGGTCGAGATAGGGCACGCGCGCGGCGACCGAGCGCAGATAAAACAGCGCGAAGCCGAAGGGCGGATGCATGAAGGAGGTCTGCATGTTGACGCCCAAAAGCACGCCAAACCAGATCAGGTCGATGCCGAGTTTGTCAGCCGCTGGCGCCAAAAGCGGCACGATGATGAAGGCAAGCTCGAAAAAGTCGAGGAAGAAGGCGAGCACGAAGACGAGGATGTTGACGCCAATCAGGAAACCGACTTCACCGCCCGGCAGCGACGTCAACAGGTGCTCGACCCAGATGTGGCCATTGACGCCGTAGAAGGTCAGCGAGAACACCCGCGCGCCGATCAGGATGAACAGAACGAAGGACGACAGCCTGGTCGTCGAGGCCAGCGCCTGCTTGACCACGTCGAGCGACAGCCGCCCCTTCATCGCCGCCATTGCCAGCGCGCCGACGGCGCCCATGGCGCCGCCTTCCGTCGGCGTGGCGATGCCAAGGAAGATGGTGCCCAGCACCAGGAAGATCAGCGCCAGCGGCGGGATCAGCACGATGATCACCTGCTGTGCCAGTCTGGACATCAGGTTGATCTTCAGGCGCTGGTCGACGATCGCCACGACATAGATGAAGATGACGCCCATGGTGGCGCCGAGGATATCGGCGTTGCCGCCATGGTTCGGCGCAAGGTAGCGATACGCCGCATAGGAAACCACCACCGCCGCCAGCAGCGCCGCCAGCAGCGACAGCACGCCGTGGCCGAGCGTGCGGGCCTCCAGCGGCAGGGCCGGCATCGACTTCGGCCGGAAGATCGACATCAGCAGGATGTAGAGCATGTAGATGCCGGTCAAAATGAGTCCGGGGATCAGCGCTCCCTTATACATATCGCCGACCGAGCGGCCGAGCTGGTCGGCCAGGACGATCAGCACCAGTGACGGCGGGATGATCTGGGCGAGCGTCCCGGACGCGGCAATGACGCCGGATGCCAGCCGCCGGTCGTAGCCGTAGCGCAGCATGATCGGCAGCGAAATCAGACCCATGGCAATGACGGAGGCCGCCACCACGCCGGTCGTCGCGGCGAGCAGCGCGCCGACGAAAATCACGGCATAGGCGAGGCCACCACGGACCGGTCCGAACAACTGGCCGATCGTGTCGAGCAGGTCTTCGGCCATGCCGGATCGTTCGAGCACGATGCCCATGAAGGTGAAGAACGGGATCGCCAGCAGCGTATCGTTCGACATCACCCGGCTGCCATAGAAATTATCCGGCAACGCGTGCAGCAACGGCCAGGCGAGATTGATCGAGCCGCCCGAATAGGGCGACAGAAGCACGCCGATGAAGAAGAACATCAGGCCGTTGGCGGCGAGCGAGAAGGCGACGGGGTAGCCGATCAGCAGGAAGACGACCAGCGAGGCGAACATGATCGGCGCCATGTTCTGGGCGATGAACTCGATCACGAGCGCACCTCTTCGGCGAGCGCCTTGGCTTCGAGTTCGGCCTGCTCATGCGCCGATATGAACGGAGTGGGATCGTCCATCTGACCGCGCATGATGGCGATTTTCTTGATGATTTCGGAAATGCCCTGCAGCGCGAGCAGAAAAAAGCCGACCAGCAGGATCGCCTTCGCCGGCCAGATGATCAGCCCGCCGGAATTGTTCGACATCTCCCCGCTGCGATACGACAGCGACACATAGGGAACGAAATAGACCACCATCAACGTCACGAACGGCATCAGGAAGAAGACGTGACCGAAAAGGTCGATCCAGTGCTGCACGCGGCGCGAGAACATGCCGTAGACGATATCGATGCGGATATGGTCGTTCTGCTTCAGCGTGTAGGCGGCGGCCAGCATGAAGGCGGCGCCGAACAGATACCATTGCAATTCCAGCCAGGCGTTCGAGGACATGTCGAACACCTTGCGGATGACGGCGTTTGCGGCGCTTACCAGGATCGCCAGCAGGATCAGCCACGAAACCCATTTGCCGATGAATTCGTTCAAACGGTCAATGGTTCTGGAAAGAGCGAGAAGCCCTGCCATGCATTCCTCCCTTGTGTCAGAGCGCGGCGGTTCCCTGTCCGTCGCGTCGCTGTGGACCAACGGTATGCAGTGCGTGGTCCGGCTGGTCAACACGGGACAGCCCGCATAAACACAGTTGTGAGATGACGGGCGGCAAAATGCTGCCGCGTCCTTTGCATGTCCAAGGACATGCGGCGCTTTCACCCAAGCAAAGTCGGGTGCGGCTCAGGCGATCTTCTGTTGGTCGCGGCCGGTGCCGATCAGCACAAGCATGGCGACGAGGAACAGGTACATCCAGCCGTCCCGCCATTCGAGCGGGAAATAGCCGGCCCATAGCGATTCGGCCATGCCGAAAGCGGCGGCACCCAGTGCCGCCCGCAAAGGCGAGAGATAGCCGCCCACTGCGGTCACGAACAGGATTTTCAACCCGTAGACCAACCCTGTGCCGAAGCTGATGTTACCGTAGTAGAAGGCGGCGAGCACGCCGGCCAGTGCCGCGCAAAGGCCGCCGAAAAGCACCGCGTGCCGAAAAACCGCACGGACATCGACGCCGCACATCGCAGCCGCCTTGGGATCGTCGGATACGGCGCGCCAGCTCCGGCCGAAGCTCGAATATGCGAAGCCCCAGGCAGCCAGCGCCATGGCCGCCAGTACGGCGGCGCAATCGAGCAATTGGATCAGCGTCAACGTCGCCTTGAAGCTGGCATTCTGCGCGAAGACGATGGTCTGGGCCAGCATTGGCGGCAACCATAGGTCATGGGTATCGGCGGCGATGCGGCTGGCTTCCGACAAGACCAGCAATATGCCGAGCGTCGTCACCACGATGGCGTTGGGCGAGCGGTCGGCCAGCGGTTCGAAGATACTTCGCGACAGGACATGGCTGAGCAGCGCCGCATAAAGGAATGCCGCAGCTACGCCGAGCGCGACCGATGCAAACAGCGTCAGCCACAGCGCCTGATAGCCGAACGCCGCAGTGAGGATCATCGTATGCCCGCAAAAGGCGAACAGCGCGCCATAGGCAAGATTGGTACGGTGCAGGATGCCGTTGGTCAGCACGTAGCCGAAGGCAAGCAATGCGTAGAGCGCGCCCGAATGCAGCCCGTTCAGAACCTGCTGGAAGAAATAGAGCATGCAAGACCCTCTATGCATGCCCCGCAATTGGGGCAGAGGTTTGGGACGAACGATATTCTCAGTACGGCGATCGCCTCAGTGACGAGCGTTGCACCCGGAATCTAACTTGTCAAACGCGAGTTATCAGTTAGATTCGCCATATGACAGTATCCTGGACTCCGCACCGCTTTACCGGTGGCATGCTGGCGCTCGATACGGCGAACACCGTCGTTTTGCGGAACGATCCGGAGAAAACTTTCGACCGTTTCGACGATCCGGCCGAGATCGCCCGCTTTGCCGAAGCCGCGAGTGCCTTTCGCGCCGCCGAGCTCGGCGGCAGGCGGCTCGTAGCGCCGGCGCCTGAAAAGATCGCCCCGGTGGTGCTGTCGATCCGGGAGACGACCGATCGGCTGTTTCGCGGCGCGGTATCGAAAGGTGCGATCGCGACCGGCGATATGCCGAAATTCTTGGAAGCCTGCGCCGATGGCCTCGCTCATAGCCGCACCGAAATCGGCACGCCTGGAAAACCGTTCGGTGATCCGGCGACGCCGATTGCCTTCGAGGCCGCGCTTGCGGTCTCGGCGCTGTCGCTGCTGCGTAGCGACACCATCGCCAGGCTGCGGATATGTCCGAACTGCAGCTGGCTGTTTGTCGACAAAAGCCGCAATTCCAGCCGCCTCTGGTGCGACATGGCGGTGTGCGGCAACCGCCAGAAGGCAAACCGACACTATCGCCGCCGGACCGCGGCCAGGGAGGTCACCAATGTCTAGAAGATTCTCACGCGCAATGATTGTCGTCGCGGCGTTATTCGCGGCGGCCGCGCTCGGCGCCTGCCGTGATTCCGGCAAGGACCAGCTGTTCGCCATTTCCGGGAAGCTGTTCGAGTTCAACTACCGGCTGGGTATCGCCACCTATGTCATCACCCTCAATCCGCTGCGGCCGGTGGGTGAGGGGCAGGTCGCTGTGGTCTCCTTCCAGAACCCGGCCGGTGGTGATCCGATCATCGTCACCCAGAAAATATGGCCGAAGCTGCCGCATGTGACGCTCACCAGCCCGCCGCTTACCTGCGTTGTCAAGGACAAGCCCTATGCGGTGTCGATCCGCATCGAGGATTCCAGCGGCAAGTTGCTGCAGAGTTTCGCGACCACTCTGACGTCCTCGCTCGACCAGTCGGTCCTGCCCGACCGGCCTCTGGTGGTCGGGCCAGTCTACGAGCTCAACAAGGACTTGGCCGGCCATGTCGACGGCAAGCTGCCCGGTGAACCGAAGCCCAGTTGCCCAAAGGCTGCATGATGCATCACCAGCGGCACTGACCGCCGCCGGAATTTTTCATGCTCGGCCATCCTCCCCGACAGGCGTTTCGTGGCGCCACACGGCCGCGCACGGATCGTTTGTTGCGGACCGCCTGGCACCTTCGATTTTGTTTGACCTCCCCGGCAAGGGAAGAAAGACTGTGGGCACTCGACTCCGACGTTGGCCGCGCACCTCCAGGCGCGGCCTCCGCACAGGAAATGCCTGATGACGCTGCACAATGTCGCGCTCGACGACAAGTTCGACCTGGCAAAGGAGGGCATCTTCCTGTCGGGTGCCCAGGCAGTCATCCGCATGCTTCTGATGCAGCGCGAGCGCGACCGCCGGGCTGGCCTGAACACCGCCGGTTTCGTCTCCGGCTATCGCGGCTCGCCGCTCGGCGGCCTCGACATGCAGCTGTGGAAGGCCAGGAACCAGCTCGCGCAGTCGGACATCGTCTTCCAGCCCGGTCTCAACGAGGAGCTCGCCGCCACCGCCTGCTGGGGCTCGCAGCAGGCCGAATTGCTGGGCGAGGGTACCCATGACGGCGTTTTTTCGGTCTGGTACGGCAAGGGTCCGGGCGTCGACCGCTCCGGCGACGTGTTCCGCCACGCCAATCTCGCCGGGTCGTCGAAACATGGCGGCGTGCTGGCTCTGATGGGCGACGACCACATGGCCGAATCCTCGACCAACGCGCATGCCACCGAGTTCCTGTTCGTCGACACCATGGTGCCGATCCTTAATCCGGCCGGCGTCCAGGAGATCATCGACTACGGCCTTTACGGCTTTGCCATGTCGCGTTTTGCCGGCACCTGGGCGGCGATCAAATGCGTCAAGGACAACATCGAATCGACAGCCTCGGTCGATGCCGCGCTTGACCGGCTAGATATCGTCATTCCGGACTTCGACATGCCGCCCGGCGGCCTCAACATCCGTAACGAGATCGACATGCTCGGCCAGGAGGAGCGGTTGCATGAATACAAGCGCGCCGCCGCTTCTGCGTTCATCCACGCCAATGGGCTGAATCGGATCGTCTATTCGGGCGGCACCAGCGCCAAGCTTGGCATCGTCACCATCGGCAAGAGTTATCTCGATGTTCGCCAGGCGCTGGAGGATATCGGCGTCGACGAAGCGGCCGCCAGTCGTATCGGTATCAGGCTGTTCAAGGTCGGTTGCCCGTGGCCGCTCGACCTGCAACACATCGCCGACTTTGCTCGCGGCCTCGATACCATCGTCGTCGTCGAGGAGAAACGCTCGCTGATCGAGGTGCAACTGCGCGAGAACCTTTACGGCACCGCGACGCAGCCGGTCATCGTCGGCAAGAAGGACGAGCGCGGCGACTGGCTGTTCCCGGCCAAGGGCGCGCTCGACCCCAACGATATTGCCATCGCGCTCGGCGAGAGGATTTTGCGAACGATCGGCCCGTCGGAAGAAATCGCCGCGCGGGTGGCGAAGTTGCGCCAGTTCCAGGCGATGCTGGCCGACACGTCAGACATCGCCTCGCGCACGCCCTTCTTCTGCTCCGGCTGCCCACACAATTCCTCGACCAAGGTGCCGGACGGCTCGCTCGCCGCCGCCGGAATCGGCTGTCATTTCATGGCGCTGTGGATGGACCGCAACACCGTCGGCTTCACCGCCATGGGCGGCGAGGGCGCGCAGTGGGTCGGCCAGGCGCCGTTCTCGAAGCGCGAGCACATCTTCCAGAATCTGGGCGATGGCACTTACAACCACTCGGGTGTGCTGGCGATCCGCTTCGCGCTGTCGACCGACGCCAACATCACCTACAAGATCCTCTACAATGACGCCGTCGCGATGACCGGCGGGCAGCCGCACGAGGGCGGCCTGACGGTGGACATGATCGCAAGACAGGTGCGCGCCGAGGGCGTGGAGCGCATCGCCATCGTCACTGACGAGCCGGACAAATATACCGGCAAGGTGGAATTTCCCGCCGGCGCCACCATCCATCACCGCGACGACCTCGATCTCGTCCAGCGCGAGTTGCGTTCGGTCAAAGGCGTCTCGGTGCTGCTCTACGACCAGACCTGCGCCGCCGAGAAGCGTCGCCGCCGCAAGCGCGGCACGTTCCCCGATCCGGACAAGCGTATCTTCATCAACGAACTGGTCTGCGAAGGCTGCGGCGATTGCGGCGTGCAGTCGAATTGCGTCTCGATCCAGCCGGTCGAGACCGAATTCGGCCGCAAGCGCAAGATCGACCAGTCGAGTTGCAACAAGGACTTCTCTTGCGCCAACGGCTTCTGCCCCTCCTTCGTCACCGTTCATGGCGCCAAAATCAGGAAAGCCGAAGGCATAGCCGGCGCGGCCGACCCGCTCGCGGGGGTGCCGGCGCCGGCGCAATTTACGCTCGGTGAACAAGGCTGGGCGGCGATCATCGACGGTGTCGGCGGCACCGGCGTCGTCACAATAGGCGCGGTGCTCGGCATGGCCGCGCACCTGGAAGGCAAGGGCTGCGGCATGATCGACATGGCCGGCCTCGCCCAGAAGGGCGGCTCGGTGTTCACCCATGTCCGCATCGCCCGCACGCCGGACGACATCCACGCCATTCGGGTATCGGCCGGCAAGGCCGATCTCGTGCTCGGCTGCGATCTCGTCGTTTCGGGTGCCAAGAAGGTGTTGGCCGCGGTGTGCGAAGGCCATACCATCTTCCTCGCCAACACTGCCGAGATCATGCCGGGCGAGTTCGCCCGTTCGGCCGATTTCTCGCTGCCCGTCGAGCGGCTGAAGAAAGCGATAAGAACGGCCGCGGGCGACGACAGGACGCATTTCTTCGACGCTACCCGCACCGCCACTGCGCTGTTCGGCAGCTCGCTTGGTGCCAACATGTTCATGCTCGGATTCGCCTTCCAGCATGGCGGCTTGCCGCTGTCGGCGGAGGCGGTCGAGAAGGCGATCGAGCTCAACGGCGAGGCGGTAGCGATGAATGTCGCGGCATTTCGCTGGGGCCGCCGCGCCGCCCACCAGCCGGATTTCGTCCGCAGCCTTCTCGCCCAGCCGGGCAAGGCCACGCAGCATGCCGCCATTGCCGAGACGCTGGACGATATCATTGCTCGCCGCGTCGCCTTCCTGACCGCCTATCAGAACGCCGCCTATGGCAAGCGCTATGCCGACAGACTGGCGGCGCTGCGCAAGGCCGAAACCAATGCTGTGCCCGGGTCGACCGTGGTGACCGAGGCTGCCGCAAAGAACCTGTTCAAGCTGATGGCGATCAAGGACGAATACGAGGTGGCGCGGCTTTATACGGACGGCTCCTTTGCCGCAGAGCTCGCAAAGCAGTTCCAGAGCTACGGCAAGCTTGAATTCCATCTCGCACCGCCGATCATGGGCAGGCGCGGCAGTGACGGCAAGCCGAAGAAGTCGAGCTTTGGTCCGTGGATGATGAACGGGTTCCGCCTGCTGGCGGCGGTGAAGGGGCTGCGCGGTACCGCTTTCGACCTGTTCGGCTACAGCGCCGAGAGGCGTATGGAGCGGCAGCTTCTTGCCCTCTATGAAGCCGACCTGGAGCTTGTCGCCGGCGCGCTGGCGCCGGGCAAGATCGAGGCCGCCGCCGCGCTTGTCTCGGTGCCGGCGCTCATCCGCGGCTTTGGCCACGTCAAGCAGGCCAGTGCCGAAAAAGCCGCCGGCGAACGCCAGCGTCTGCTCGACCGCCTCTCGACGGCGCCGCTGCGGCCGCAACTTCAAGCCGCCGAATAATTCAGCGCCGTGATACGCCTTGTTTACCTGAACTGTAGTTTCCCTGCTTCCGCTGCGTCACCAATGAATGCCAATAGAGCCCGAACCGCTGCTCTAAACCTTTCTTAAGGCCAATGTGACACTGCTGGGTTCCCCAGGGTTGGGATCCAGGCGTGAATCTGAGACGAAAAAACGAGATTCCGGTCGACGTTTACATTCCGTTCGTGGAAACGCTGTTTCGCGACGGGTTCACGCTGTCGATCGGCCTTGTTGCGCAGACACTCCTCGTCATTCTGGTCTATTGGAAGACCATGGACTTGGCGTATCTTCTAGTTGCCGCTGGGCTCATCATTGTCGGTACCCTGCGCCTTCGCAACATCCGAAAATACGGGCGACTTCCTTCCCCGACGACGTGGGAAGAAGCCCATGATCGCGAAAACGATTACATAATTTTCGGTTCGATGCATGGTTTCATGCTTGGCGCGTTCTGTTTCGTCAGTATCTATCTGGCAAATGACAGCCACGACAACTATGCCGAAATAGCCTCTGTCTGCGTCACTCTGGCATCGGTCACGTCGATTGCCGGCCGCAATTATGGGTCGCCGCGCATGGTCATGATTTTTATCATAACCACCACATGGCCCATATCGCTTGGCTTTATCCTGCGCGGCGATATCTACCACATCATCCTCGGTCTGATGTCGGCCCCTTTTCTGTTTGCGATCAAGCGGTTCGCCGACATCGTCCGCGAAGTCCTGTTTACCGCCCTGTCGGAGGAAAAGAAGGCGAACCGCATCGCGCAGCGTTTCAACCGCGCGCTCAACACCATGTCGCATGGCCTTGTCATGCTTGGTCCCGACGGCCGGGTGGCGGTGGCCAATGCCGAAGCCGCGCACCTGATGTCGCTCAAATCGGCCGATGCGCTGCTAGGCCGCTCGATCCACGGTCTGCTGATGCGCGGCGCTGCAGGCGGCATGCTGGCGCCGAAAGATTGCCGTTACATCGAAGCCCAGCTGACGCGTGCGTTGCGCGAGGGCCGCGACCGCAAGGTCCTGGTCTCGCTCACCAACGGCCAGCACTATGAATTTTCGGCGCGCGAAGGCAGCCAGGAACTGGGCGTCGTCACTTTCGAGGATGTGACCGCTCGGGTCGAGGCGGAAGACAAGATCCGCTTCATGGCGCGCTACGACAGTCTCACCGGCCTGCCCAACCGCGCCTACTTCCACGAGTTGGTGGTGGAAGCCATGGCCTCAGGGGATCCCGAGCGTCTCTGCGGGCTGGTGGTGCTCGATCTCGATGATTTCAAGAGCGTCAACGACACGCTCGGCCATCCGGTCGGCGACGGATTGATCTACGCCGTTGCCGAGCGGCTGGCGGCAGTCGCTGGGCCAGGCATCACCGTCAGCCGCTTCGGCGGCGACGAGTTCATGATCTTCTTCGAGCGCATCGAGGATGAAAGCCACTTGACCGGCCAGGTTGATGAGATCTTTGTCAATCTACAGGGCGAGGTCGATGTCGCCGGCCACGGATTACGCATCCAGGCCAGCGGCGGCGCGGTGCTGTCGCGGGTCAAGGATACCGACGTTGACGCCATGATCGTCAAAGCCGACCTTGCACTCTACAAGGCCAAGGAGCTTGGCAAGAACGGTTGGCGGCTGTTCGAGGCCTCCATGGATGCTGCCTTCCGCAGCCGTCAGCTGATGAAGGCGGACCTGCGCAGCGCCGTGGAAAACAACGAATTGCGGGTGGTCTATCAGCCGATCGTGGCGATGAGCACGATGCGTATCGCCAGTTGCGAAGCGCTGTGCCGCTGGGATCATCCCGATCTCGGGCCGATTTCCCCCGGTATCTTTATTCCGCTGGCGGAGGAAATGGGGATTATTTCCGACATCAGCACCTTCGTCCTGCATGCGGCCTGCACGGAATGCGCCAAATGGCCGGCCCAGACCAGCGTGTCGGTCAATCTCTCGGCCAAGGATTTCCGCAACCGTGATGTCATCCAGAAGGTTCGCGACGCGCTGGCTGAATCCGGTCTCTCCGCCGGACGTCTGGAGATCGAAGTCACCGAGACGGCGCTGCTCGACGACAAGTCGCTGACACGCCAATATATCGAGGAGTTGAAGCGGCTCGGCGTGCGCATTGCGCTCGACGATTTCGGTACCGGGTATTCGAGCCTCAGCTATCTCCACAAACTGCCGCTCGACAAAATCAAGATCGACCGCTCGTTCCTGATGGATGTCACTCAGAACAGCCGGTCGCTCGAATTGCTCAAGGGCATCGTCAACCTGTCACGGCCGCTGGGACTTTCGGTTACCGTCGAAGGTGTCGAGACCTTCGAACAGCTCAAGATCCTGGCATTGCAGGTCAAGCCGGACCTGGTCCAGGGCTTTCTGTTCGGGTCGGCACTCAGCGCGTCCGGCATCGAGACGATGTCGAGCACCGTCTGGCCCTTCGCCAAGGACATCCAGACGGCAAGGAAGGCGCCGCGGCGCTGACTTCGCGCTGAAAAACCGCGTATTTTAGTATAATTTTATTAATTATTAACCTTAACGAGCGGTAAACGAGATCCTACTTATTTTCATCTTTACATCTCATGACCCGTCCGTAGTGTCGGCTGGTGGCGGTAATCGCGGGGAATAGAGTTCATGTGTGCCCAGTTGAGTTCGCTCGGCCATGCGGCGGGCGCTGGTGGGAAAGATGCGTCCGAGACCATGTCCAGCTTCGCGCAACATGTTTATGCGCTGCTTGACCGGACGGAGTACCGACGCTGTGAAAGCGGCGAGGACTTCGAAAGCATTTACAGGCTGCGCTACAATTCCTATCGGATGAACGATCTGGTGCCCGAGAATGCGTCCCGTCAGGTCCATGACGAGTTTGACGAACTGCCCAATTGCCATACGTTCGGAATCTACATCGAGGGGCGGCTGGTCAGCACAATGCGCCTGCATAACGTGTCTGCTGATAACGCCACATCACCAGCGCTCAGCGTCTACAAGGACTTGTTGATGCCGCGTCTGGCGGCCGGCGAAGTCTTTATCGACCCGAGCCGTTTTGCCGTGGACGCCGAATGGTCACGGCTTTACCCGCAGATCCCGTATCTGACGCTGCGCCTTGCGGGCATGGCTTGCTTCCATTTCGGCGCGCCTTATTGCATATCCATGATCCGCGAGGACCATGCGGCTTTCTACAAGCGCATCTATCGGGCGCGACCGATTGGCGATGCGCGGCCCTATGCCGGCGTGATCAACTGTTTCGCGCTGCTTTATCAAGCCGATGTCCTGGCGATCAAGAATGAAACCTACGCTCGCTTTCCGTTCTTCCGTTCGACGCCAATGGAGCAGCGCATGTTGTTCGATACGCCCGGTGCCGGCGAACTCGCCCCGCTGACCATCCTGCCCACCGCCAAGTATTTTCGCGAAGCCGCCTGAACGAGCCCATGGAGCCTTCCGGTCGCTTCGGCGTTCTGGGCAAGGGTGCTGGTGGTAGGTCGGCATGGCCGGCATCCGCCAAGCATCGCTTCGATAGCGATCCGATCAAAGGAACCGATATGACCATTTCCACGCTCGCCCTTACCCCGCTTATCTCGCTGATTGCAGGCGTGCTGATCCTGGTGATGCCGCGGCTGCTCAATTATATCGTCGCCCTTTATCTGATCGTTGTCGGCCTGCTCGGTCTGTTCCCGCATCTCGCCGGCTAACGACATCGGCAATAGCGGACCTGCCATCCATTGTGGTAGGTATCGCCGCGCTTCGCGCAGCGATTTCCAGTTTCGCTTGAGACAGTTGGCTGCGGCGATGCGGCAATAGTGCCATTGCCCTTAACGCGGCTTTTCGCTATGTGCCTGAAAGATGTCTTCGAAGGGGTATTCCTATGGCTGAACACACGCCGACCGGTCCTGTCGAACTGGGCGCGAAGATGGACTATGCCGAGCACGACCGCACCTATGCCGGCTTTGTGATGCTGGCCAAATATGGGTCGCTATTTTGCGCCGCCGTGCTTCTGGCCATGGCGTTCGGCTTCTTTGTGGGCGGCTTCTTCTCGGGGACTATCCTGTTCGTTCTGATCCTGGCCGTCGGCGCCTTTATTCTCCGATAACTCCTCCAACCTTTGTCGAGGGCGCCGCCGGGGGCCGGCCGGCGTCTTGGGT
This sequence comes from Mesorhizobium sp. M0185, assembly GCF_040322175.1. Classification (NCBI taxonomy): domain Bacteria; kingdom Pseudomonadati; phylum Pseudomonadota; class Alphaproteobacteria; order Hyphomicrobiales; family Phyllobacteriaceae; genus Mesorhizobium; species Mesorhizobium sp. M0185. The sequence goes on from NZ_JAMYSY010000021.1 coordinate 67,982, forward strand.
AACGGGTTCCGGCCGAAAGGATCATGCGGTGGGACAGACGGTTTTCATCCCTCGTGAGCTTGACGCGAACGAGCCGCGCGTCGCGGCCTCGCCCGACACGGTGAAGCGGCTGGCGGCACTGGGTTTCGACGTGATTGTCGAAACCGGCGCCGGCACTGCGTCGCGCATTCCCGACGAGGAGTTCGCCCGGGTGGGCGCCGCGATCGGCAAGGCCGGCGATGCAGCCAGGGCCGATGTCGTGCTGAAGGTGCGCCGCCCCATGGACGCCGAGCTGAAGGGCTACAAGTCCGGCGCCGCTGTCATCGCGATCATGGATCCCTACGGCAACGACGCTGCCGTCGCTGCCCTTGCCAAGGCCGGTGTTACTGCCTTCTCCATGGAGTTCATGCCGCGCATCACCCGCGCCCAGTCGATGGACGTTCTATCCAGCCAGGCCAACCTCGCCGGCTATCAGGCGGTGATCGATGCCGCTGCCGAATATGACCGGGCGTTACCGATGATGATGACGGCGGCCGGCACGGTACCGGCAGCGAAGGCGTTCGTCATGGGCGTCGGCGTCGCCGGTCTGCAGGCCATCGCCACCGCGCGCCGCCTCGGCGCCGTGGTCACCGCCACCGACGTGCGCCCGGCCGCCAAGGAGCAGGTCGCCTCGCTCGGCGCAAAATTCCTGGCCGTCGAGGACGAGGAGTTCAAGGCGGCCGAGACGGCCGGCGGCTACGCCAAGGAAATGTCGAAGGGGTACCAGGCCAAGCAGGCGGCGCTGACCGCCGAGCACATCGCCAAGCAGGACATCGTCATCACCACGGCGCTGATCCCCGGCCGTCCGGCGCCGAAGCTGGTCTCGGCAGCAATGGTCGCCTCGATGAAACCCGGCTCGGTGATCGTCGACCTCGCGGTCGAGCGCGGCGGCAATGTCGAGGGCGCCGAAGCCGGCAAGGTGGTGACCACGGCCAACGGGGTAAAGATCGTCGGCCATCTCAACGTTCCCGGTCGCGTCGCCGCCTCCGCCTCGCTTCTCTATGCCAGGAACCTCTATGCCTTCCTCGAGACGCTGGTCGACAAGGCGGCGAAGACGCTTGCCATCAACCACGACGACGAACTGGTCAAGGCAACGATGCTGACCGATGCTGGCAAGATCGTGCATCCGGCTTTCGCAAAGGCTGAGCAGGAGCCGCCAAAGGGCCAATATGTCGAGCCACCGGCCATTCCGGCCAGGACGATGGTTGCCGAGGCTTCGGCGAAGCCGGCTGCGAAGAAAACGGCCGCTTCGAGGAAGCCCAAGACCACCGGAGGGATCGCGTGATGGATCAGACTCTGCAGAAAGCCCTCGACCAGCTCGACCAGGCGACAGCTGCCGTGCGGCTCGCGGTGCAGAACCTGGCGGCCGCGCCCGGCACCGAGGCGGCGGGTGACGCCGCTCACGCGCTGTCCGGCGGTGCCATCGATCCCTTCGTCTTTCGCTTCGCCATCTTTGTCCTGGCGATCTTCGTCGGCTACTACGTCGTGTGGTCCGTCACGCCGGCACTGCACACGCCGCTGATGGCGGTCACCAACGCCATTTCCTCGGTCATCGTCGTCGGCGCGCTGCTGGCCGTCGGCATCTCGGCCTCAGGGCTTGCCACCGGCTTCGGCCTCGTTGCGCTGATGCTGGTATCGGTCAACATCTTCGGCGGCTTCCTCGTCACCCAGCGCATGCTGGCCATGTACAAGAAGAAGGAAAAGTAGGCCGCTATGAACGCCAACTTCGCCTCCTTTCTCTATCTGGTCTCCGGCATCCTGTTCATCCTGGCATTGCGCGGCCTGTCGCATCCGACCACCAGCCGCCAGGGCAACATGTACGGCATGATCGGCATGGGCATCGCCATCGCCACGACGCTGGCGCTGGCGACCCCTTCGGCCGGGCGCTTCGGCCTCATAGTGCTCGGGCTGCTGATAGGCGGCTCGGCCGGTGCGGTCACGGCACGGCGCATTGCCATGACCTCGATGCCGCAGCTGGTCGCCGCCTTCCACTCGCTGGTCGGTCTTGCAGCGGTCATGGTGGCGGCCGCCGCCATCTATGCACCGGAAAGCTTCGGCATCGGCACCGTCGCCGATATTCATGCCCAGGCACTGATCGAGATGAGCCTCGGCGTTGCCATAGGTGCCATCACCTTCACCGGCTCGGTCATCGCCTTTTTGAAGCTCGACGGCCGCATGTCGGGCAAGCCGATCATGATCGGTGGCCGCCACTTCATCAACGCGGCCCTGGGCATTGCGCTGATCGTGCTGATCGTGCTGCTCGTCACCGCCGAGTCCAAGGTGGTGTTCTGGCTGATCGTTGCCGCCTCGCTGGTGCTGGGTGTGCTTCTCATCATCCCGATCGGTGGCGCCGATATGCCGGTGGTCGTGTCGATGCTGAATTCCTATTCGGGCTGGGCCGCGGCCGCCCTGGGCTTCACGCTCGGCAATCTGGCGCTGATCATCACCGGCGCGCTGGTCGGCTCGTCGGGCGCCATCCTGTCTTACATCATGTGCAAAGGCATGAACCGGAGCTTCATCTCGGTCATCCTCGGCGGCTTCGGCGGCGAGACATCAGCCATTGCCAACGACGGCATCGAGCGCACGGTCAAGCAGGGCTCGGCCGAGGATGCCGCCTATCTGATGATGAATGCTCAAAAGGTCATCATCGTGCCGGGCTACGGCATGGCCGTCGCCCAGGCGCAGCACGCCCTGCGCGAGATGGCCGACAAGCTCAAGGCCAACGACGTCGACGTCAAATACGCCATCCACCCGGTTGCCGGCCGCATGCCCGGCCACATGAACGTGCTCTTGGCCGAAGCCAACGTGCCTTATGACGAAGTGTTCGAGCTGGAGGACATCAACTCTGAGTTCGCGCAGGCCGACGTCGCCTATGTCATCGGGGCCAATGACGTCACCAATCCCTCGGCTCGTGACGACAAGTCCTCACCTATCTACGGCATGCCAATCCTCGACGTCGACAAGGCGCGCACTTGCCTGTTCGTCAAGCGCTCGCTCGGCTCCGGCTATGCCGGCATCGACAACACGCTGTTCTACAAGGACGGCACCATGATGCTGCTCGGCGACGCCAAGAAGATGACCGAGGAGATCGTCAAAGCGATGGATCACTGAAACGGCGTCGCTGCCAACTCACTGCCGATCGTCGAATACAGCCCGGCTCCGCGCCGGGCTTTTTCTTGGCTGTTCCCGGTTCTGAAGCTACGATGCCGACCCGTCGTCTTGCTAACGGCGTCATCGTGGAGGTGCTGGTGCCCGACCCTGGTTCTGCTGCATCGCCGGCCGCCGATCTGACCGCAGCAGAGAAGGCGCCACGCAAGCGCAGCCAGGCGGTAGTGGTCGTGCACGGCATGGGCGAGCAGCGGCCCATGGACACGTTGAGGGAGTTTGTCCAGGCCGTATGGAGCCACGATCCGGCCCGTGCACCGTTCTATGCCCATGTCCCCGATCCGGCCGACCCGATGGGTGCGAAGATCAACCAGAGCTGGATCACGCCCGACAGCCGGACCAATTCGCACGAACTCCGCCGGATCACCACGCCCTATGATGTCGATGGCCGCCGCACCGATTTCTACGAGCTTTACTGGGCCGATATCACCCAGGGCACGACCCGAAGCCGCCTTGCTGCCTGGGTGACGACCCTGCTCTGGCGCAAGCCGGCCGATATTCCGCGCGATGTGCTCAAACTCTATGTCGTCACGCTTTTGGCCACCATCGTCGTCCTTGGCGCGGCGCTGGCGCTCGCAACGTCGACCTGGCAAGGCTACATCTCCTGGACGACCGGTGTGCTTGTCACGGTTCTGGCGTCGTTCGTCATCTGGTCGGTGGACCAGTTTGGCTTGCCTTATTTCGGCGACGTTGCCGCCTATGTGCGGGCCGAAGCGGCAACGGTCGAGAAGCGGGCGCTGGTCCGCGAGCGTGGCCTCAAGCTGCTGAAGCGTCTCATGATGGACGATGCCTATGACCGCATCGTGCTGGTCTCGCACAGCCTCGGGTCGATCATCGCCTATGATCTGTTGCAGATATTGTGGGCCGATTTCAGGCCTAGAAAGTTGGAAGCCATTCGCGACAAAGCGAGGCTGAAGGCGATCCACGTCGTCGACAAGGCGACGCTGGCCGCCGATGCCTCCGCTTGGCCCGACAGCCTCGATGACCTCCCCGCATTCCGGCGCAGCCAATGGGAGCTCTACCGGCAGCTTCGCGTCGGCGACGCCGATCATCCGCTGCCGTGGAAGATCAGCGATTTCGTCACGCTCGGCAGTCCGCTGACCCACAGCGAGTTTCTGGTGACCTACAACCTCGCCGAATTCAGGCGCGGCATCGCCGAGCGCCTGTTTTCGGCATGCCCGCCGATCGCCGACAGGGCGGCGGGCGGGACCATGCTCTACCAGGAAGGGCGCAGCCATTCCGGCAAGCCGCAGCGGGCGGTGCATCATGGCGCGGTGTTTGCCGCGACGCGCTGGACCAATATTTTCGACAGGGGCAATGGCTGGCTGACCGGCGACCCGATTTCAGGGCGGATGACGGAAAATTTTGGTCCCGGCGTGGAAAACATCCAGGTCGAGCTGCGCGGCTCGGGCGGCCGCGTCTTCACGCACAGGCTCTACTGGTCGCTGACGGCGAGCGGCGTCGAGGTCAACGCGCCGGCCGGCGTACAACCGCGCTCGCACCTTGCCGTGCTGCGCGATGCGGTCGATCTCGGCCGCAAACTGGAAGCTGAGCTGTAGGCGGCGAGCAGCGCACGACAATGCCGCGGCGGCAGTTCAAAGCAAGGTCCCCTTCGGACGCAATCTTCCCGAAGCGGACCGAGTTCGCTTAGTCACCGATCAACGATTGGTCAGGAAAATCGCTTCCTCGTCGTCGCGCTGCCTGCCGCCAAGTGCTGCAGCCGCGCTGGCAATGAAGGCCCCGACGACCAGCGACAGCGCGCCAATCAGCGAGAAGGTGGCGCCTGCCTTTCTGGCGGTGTCGGCCGCCTGCTGGGCCTTGACCTTGGCGTCCTGCGCTCTGGCGATTACCGCATCGACGCGAGCGGTGGCATCCGCTTCGGACAGGCCTGTGCGGGCGGCCACCAGCCGCGACAGATAGGTCTTGTCGTCGGCCGATATTTCGCCTGCTGCGGCACTCGCGACTAGAATGCGCGATGCCTGCGCCGTTGCCGCAGCGTCGCTCTCCGGATTGGCGGCAGCGAGCCTTGCCGGATCGGCCGGGCGGAACAGCGTATCGACGAAATACGATGTGGCGTTGTCTGTCGAGGCGCTACCCGCGTTTGCAGCAGCACCTGCCGAAGCGCCAATTGCCGCGCCCGATGCCACAGTCGAAGCAGCCTGGACACCGGTACCTATCGCGGCCGAAAGCGCCGTGCCGAGCACGCCGGCGACGAGCAGCGTCGCCAGCGCCCAGGCCAGGAAGCCGTGAGCGGTATCGCGGAAGAAGACTTCATCGGTGTGGATGCCGACCCATTTGGTGCGCAGGCGTCCGGCGAGGTAGCCGCCCAGGGCCGACGACAGCCACTGCACGACGATCAGCCAGACGGCGGTGGAAACGGCGAAAGTCGTGACTGACGCACCCGAGCCGGACCATGGCGACACCATGCTCAGCCCAAGCCCGGAGCCGAGCAGCATCAAGATGAAGGTAAGCGTTGACGCAGCAAAGGCGCCGGCGACGATTGGCCCCCAACTGACAGCAGTGGAAGCGGATTCCGTCGGGGCGGAAACGTCGACAGCTGTTACGGTGGACTGCATCGAAGCCTCCCTACCGTGCGAACAGCATGATCAGAATAATGATCGGAATTGGGACTCCGAGAAGCCAGAGCAAAATGCCACGTCCCATGGATGCCTCCTGCGGCGATTGTGATCAACTACAATGCCTTGAAAGCCTTTCCGTTCCGGCGGTCCTGGTGATCTTTGTTGCGTTGCAGCAGTCGTATTGGTGCGCCAAGGCGCACCAATACACTTCAGCCTGCTGGCTGGGTATCTGGATGGCGGCTCAGATGTCCAGATTGGCAACCGACAGCGCGTTTTCCTGGATGAATTCGCGCCTTGGCTCGACCTCGTCGCCCATCAGCCGTGAAAACAAGCTGTCCGCATCAGTCGCGTCATTGACCTTGACCTGTAACAGCGAGCGCACATTCGGGTCGAGCGTCGTTTCCCAGAGCTGCTCGGCGTTCATTTCGCCAAGGCCCTTGTAGCGCTGCATGGTCAGGCCCTTGCGGCCGGTGGCAAACACGGCATTGAGCAGTGCCAGCGGCCCCGAAATGGTTTCCGAGACATCCTTGCGGCGCAGCACCGGCGGCTCGCCGTAGATTTCCGCCAGGCGCGGCGCATAGCGGTCGAGCTGGCGTGCGTCGGCGGAATTGATCAGCGCCAGGTCGAGATGCGCGAACTCCTTGACGCTGCGCACCGTTCGCTCGAAGACATAGCCGCCAATGCCCTCGTTCGAGGTCGACATGCGGCCGATCCAGCCGCGCTCGGTGTCCTCGGCGATAATGTCGAGACGACGGGCAACACGCTCGGCCGTCTCGTTGGCGCGGCGGAGGTCGGTGAATATCTCCGGGTTGAGCGCGCCGGCAATCGCTGCCTGCTCGACCACGCCTCTGTCATAGCGCGTGTGCAATCCGTTGATGAGCTGGCGGACAGCCAAGGCGTCGTCGATGGCACTGCGCAGGTCCTGCCCGGCCCGCACCTCGCCTGTGCTGAGCGCAAGCGACGCTTCTTCCAGCCCGGAGCCGATCAGGAATTCCTCGAAGGCGGCTTCGTCCTTGATGTATTGCGAGCTCTTCCCGCGCGTCACCTTGTAGAGCGGCGGCTGCGCGATGTAGAGATGACCGCGTTCGATCAGTTCCGGCATCTGGCGGAAGAAGAAGGTCAGCAGCAAGGTGCGGATGTGGGCGCCGTCGACATCGGCGTCGGTCATCAGGATGATCTTGTGGTAGCGCAGCTTGTCGGCGTTGAACTCGTCCTTGCCGATCGAGGTGCCGAGCGCGGTGATCAGCGTGCCGATCATGTCGGAGCCGAGCATGCGGTCGAAGCGGGCGCGCTCGACATTGAGGATCTTGCCGCGCAGCGGAAGAATGGCCTGGTTCTGGCGCGAACGGCCGCCCTTGGCCGAGCCGCCGGCGCTGTCGCCTTCGACGATAAAGATCTCGGATTTCGCCGGATCGCGCTCCTGGCAATCGGCCAGCTTGCCGGGCAGCGAGGTGACGCCGAGCGAACTCTTGCGGGTGATGTCGCGTGCCTTGCGCGCGGCTTCCCGCGCGGCAGCGGCCTGGATGACCTTCTCGATGACCGCCTTGCCCTCGGTCGGGTGCTCCTCGAGCCAGGTGCCGAGCGCTTCGTTGACAAGCCCTTCGACCACCGGGCGGACCTCGGACGACACCAGCTTGTCCTTGGTCTGCGAGGAGAATTTCGGGTCGGGAACCTTGACCGACAGCACCGCGGTCAGCCCTTCGCGGCAATCATCGCCGATCAGCGCCACTTTTTCCTTCTTGGTCAGGCCCGAGGAGTCGCCATAGCCGGTTATCTGGCGCGTCAGCGCACCGCGGAAGCCTGCCAGATGCGTGCCGCCGTCGCGTTGCGGGATGTTGTTGGTGAAGGCCAGCACGTTTTCATGGTAGCTGTCGTTCCACCACATGGCGACTTCGACCGTGATGCCGTCGCGCTCGGCGCGGATCGAGATCGGCTTGTCGAGCAACGGCTTCTTCGTCCGGTCGAGATATCGGACGAACTCTTCCAGCCCGCCATCGTAGTGCAGTTCATGGCGCACGATGTCGGCATGGCGGGCATCGGTCAAAACGATGCGCACGCCGGAGTTCAGGAAGGCGAGCTCGCGCAGCCGATGCTCCAGCGTACCGTAGTCGAATTCGACCATGGTGAAAGTCTCGGACGACGGCAAAAACGTGATTTCGCTGCCGCTGCGCCCTTCATAGGTGCCGGGGACCTTGTCTTGTTCATAACTGCCGGTGATGCGCAGCGGCGCGTCGGCATTGCCATGCGTGAAACTCATCTCGTAGATATGGCCGTTGCGGCGGATCTTCAGTTTCAGCCAGGCCGACAGGGCGTTAACGACCGACACGCCGACGCCGTGCAGGCCGCCTGAGACCTTGTAGGAGTTCTGGTCGAACTTGCCGCCGGCATGCAGCTGCGTCATGATCACTTCGGCCGCTGAAATGCCTTCGCCGGTGTGGATATCGGTCGGAATGCCGCGGCCATTGTCGATGACCGTCACCGATCCGTCCGGATTGAGCGTCACCGTCACCAGGTCGGCATGGCCGGCCAGTGCTTCGTCGATGGCGTTGTCGACGACTTCATAGACCATGTGGTGCAGGCCCGAGCCGTCGTCGGTATCGCCGATATACATGCCCGGCCGCTTGCGAACGGCATCCAAGCCCTTCAAAACCTTGATGGAATCGGCGCCGTATTCGGCTTCAACGCCGTTGGCGATGTCGGTCTGGTCGCTCATGAAAACCTGTCTGATTGATGCCGTGTGCAGAGCGCGAAAAATCGGCTTCGAATCGCGCATTCCTAATGTCGTAGATATAGGCGCAAAAGGCGGTTTTTCCAAGGTTTGCAGGCATTTCGGAACGGAATGACCATCGCGTGAGCCGGCTACCGGCGCCTGGCTTCGATCCTGGCCAGCCGCTCACGTAAAAACTTGATCATGAACTTGTGGCGCGGTGCCAACCGCCCGCTCCGGTCGAGCTCGAGCGTCATGTCGAGCGCCTTGGAAAGCACAGCCTTCGGGTCCTTTGCGACTTGGGCGTAGTCGATATAGGCGACCACCAGGTCGCGCTGCCAGGTGGCGTTGTCCGGATCGGACCGGGCAAGTTTCTCGCGAATGGCCAGGCTGTTCTGAAGGGCTTGCCGGGCGCCCCTGACGTCGCGCTGCCTGAGGCGCAGCGTGGCGACTTCGGACAGCGTTATCGACAAGTCCCGCTGCCAGTCGGAATTGACGGGATCGAGCTTGGCCAGCCTCTGCGCAATCGCGTAGCTGTCCAGATAGGCGTTCAGCGCGCCTTTGTGGTCGCCCTGTATCGCCAGGACGCCGGCGACTTTCTCGATGCACACGGACAGGTCGCGCTGCCATTCGGTGTTGTTCGGGTCGCCGGCGGCGAGCGCGCTGGCCTGGGAAAGTGCCTCACGATAAGCCGAAAGTGCCGCCGGCCAATTCTGCTGGTCGCTCAGCGCATTGCCGATCTTGGCGTTGCCGACCGACAGGTCGCGCTTCAACTCGGTGTCGTCCGGATCGCGTTTCGCCAGTTGTTTGACGATCGCCAGACCTTCCTTGTAGGCCGCCAGCGCCCCGGCGGCGTCGCCGCGTTCGCGCAGCAGGTCGCCTATCGTATCGTGGCTGACCGAGACGTCACGCTGCCGGTCGGCGTCGCCCGGTTTGTCCGCCGCCAGCGCCAGCCGCACCTTCAGGCTCTCTTCATAGGCCGCCTGTGCGTTTTCCAGTTGGCCTGCGATATGGGCAAGGTGACCGATCTCATCGTAGGTGATGGTCAGGTCGCGCTGCAGTTCGGCACGGTCGGGCTCTCCGGCGGCGAGCTGCTTCTTGATGGACAGGCTTTCCTGGTAGACCTCTGCGGCGCCGGCCAGATCGCCTTGCGTCGCCAATACGTTGCCGATCTTGTCGTCGGCCATGGCGAGGTCGCCGAACCACTCCAGATCGTCCGGTTCTGCCTCGGTCAGGCCCTGCAGAATGGTCTTGGCGGTCTCATAATTCTGCAGCGCTGACGGCAGATTGCCTTGCGCCATCCGCACGTTGCCCAGCTTGACGTGGCTGACGGCGAAGTCGCGCTTCACGTTGGGATCGGTTTCATGATGCGACCGCCGCTCGAGATCGGCTTGCAGCGCCTCGAAGGCACGGCCAGCCGCATCGATATTGCCGACCGTGGTATAGAGCTTGCCGAGCTCGTCCAGCGTGCGGATCAAGCGGTCGGCGTCGTCGAGCGACAGCACAACCTGTCCGGCTTCGCCATAAAGCGCGAGCACGGATTCATAGTCCCTGATGGCTGTGGCGTAGTCGAGGTCGGCGCGCGCGGCCCCGCCGAACAGATAGCGCGTTGCGGCCTCGGAGAGCGTGCGGCTGACGAAATTGGCCTTCAGCGCGTTGCGCGAGACATTGTCGATCTCGGCTGCCTCGGCGAGCTTTTTACGCGCGGCATCGAACGCTCCCAGCGAAAGCTGCTCTTCGGCCTGCCGGCGCAACGCTGCCACCCGCAGATCGTCGGAGCCAAGCGTCTGCATTTCGCTCCGCACCTTGACGAAGGCGTCGGCTGCCTCACGCAGCCTGGCGTTCAGACTGTCCGCGGAGAGGTGGCCGGCATCGGAACTGATCAACGCGCCATAGAGCGGTGCCAGCGGCATGTCGGCGTCGCTGGCGATCTTCTCCACTTCGCCGCGCATCGCGGGCGTCACCTCGGCCATGGCCAGCAACAGGCGTTCGCGTTCCGGCAATTTCTCCTTGGCCGAGGCGGCAAAGAACAGCTGCGGCAGGCCGCTCTCGACATAGGGCAATTGCTTGCCGCGCGAGAGGTCGTAGACCTCCTGCTGCACGAGCGTCAGCACGGAGCGGATCTCGAGACCTTCGGTGCCGAGGTATTTCGTCAGCGCCGCGGTAAACGGCGAATTCTGGTCCGTCCCATCCGCGGCGGTCTCGCCGGGCGCCGCCGAGAAGGCAAACAGGATGTTTTCTGCCCGCCCGATGCGGCCAAGACCCGGCCGGACCTTGTCGCTGACCTCTTTTACCAGCGCCGTTGCGCCGCGGCCTTCGCCGCCCGTAGCCGCAAACGGATCGCTGCGGCAGGCATCGAGCACGATCAGTCCGACCTTGCTGGTGGCGGCGACGGTCGCGCGGATCTCCTCCAGCGGCAGGCTGGTCCTTTCCAGCGTAGCGAGCGACGACGCGTCTGCATCGACCGGCAGGAGCCGATTCTCGCCGGCTATCTCGACGCCGTGGCCGGAGAAGAACACCAGCGCCACGTCGGCGCCTTTGGCATCCTCGCGGAAATCGTCGAGCGCCCGGCGCATGCGCCGCAGGTCGCGGTTGGTTTCGAGGAAGACCTCGAAACCAAGCTTCCTCAGCACCGTTTCCATGACCTCACCGTCATTGACGGGATTGGCGAGCGGCCGGATCAGCCGATAGTCGTTCTCGGCGATGACCAGCGCAACGCGCCGCTCCGCCGCAGCAGCGGAACCGGTCGAGAGGATCAGCAGCAAGGCAAACAGAAGACGCAAATCGAACCGCCCCGGCTCGGTCATTTGCCGGAGCATTCCATCTCTTTATGGCATGAGCAAGTTACGGCATCGGCAAGCTGGGCCGTTCGCGTTGTCAGCCGACCCGCATCGGCTTCAGCGCTTCGCTCCAGCGGAACAGCTCGTCCAGCATGGTCCTGGCCCCGCCGAGCACCTGCTCGCTGGGGAAGAAGGCGCCGGTCTCGTCGAGCAGCTTCTGGTACATCGGCAGCGCCACGCCTTCCGGAATCGGCATGACGCCGACGGAGGTCAGCAGCGGTTTGATCGCCTGCGCCGCTCGCAGGCCACCGGAGACACCGCCGTAGCTGAGGATGGCGGCCGGCTTGTATCGCCATTCCCTGAGCAGGTAGTCGACCGCGTTGACGATCGCGGGGGCTGCGAAATAATTGTATTCCGGCGCTACGAAGACGAATGCGTCGGCGGCGTCGATTGCCTTCGACCACGCTTTCGTGTGGCTGTTTTCGTATTTGGCGAGTCTCGGATGATGCGGCTCGTCCAGCACCGGCAAGTTGAAGGCGGCGATGTCGGTGAGCACCGGCTCGAATTTCCCGTGCTCGCGCGCAAAGCTCTCCAGCCAATTTGCGAAAACCGGCCCGGCGCGGCCCGGCCGCGTGCTGCCGATGATGACGTTCAACTGGTGCTTCAAGGCAGGCTCCCGCCGGTTAGTGGCATCTGTGGTGCTGCCACCTAAGACACGCAGCCCGACACAGCAAGCAGGCACTTTCCGGTGCCCCGGTCACATTCCAGAGAGCGGATGCATCACCTTGTCGTCCACTCACATGGACGCCTGCCTTGCCCGCCACTACATTGAGGTGTCAGCGGAGCAAGTCATGGACAGTCAGCCCGTCCCCTTCGTCCCGCCGGCGCCGAAGCCGCGCACCGCGCCGCCCTCGACGCTGGAGATGATCCGCATCGTCTACCGCAATCCGCTCGAACTGTGGGGCGAGCCGACCTACAACGAGCCCTGGATTTCGGTGACCGGCATCGGCGGGCCGCTGGTCATCGCCAACGACCCCGGTCTCATTCGCCACGTGCTTGTCGATAACGCCAAGAACTACAAGATGGCGACGGTTCGCCAGCTGATCCTGCGGCCGATCCTGCGCGACGGCTTGCTGACCGCCGAGGGCGAGGTGTGGAGGCGTTCACGCAAGGCGATGGCGCCGGTGTTCACGCCGCGCCATATCTTCGGTTTTGCCGAGCCGATGCTGAGGCGCACGCGGGAGTTCGTCACGCGCTACGAGGGCGGCGGTACGTTCGACATCGCTCACGACATGACGCTGCTTACCTTTGACATTCTGGCCGAGACGCTGTTTTCCGGTGAGATTTCAGGCGAGCCGGGCAGCTTTGCCAAGGAGATCGACCGCCTGTTCGAGACCATGGGTCGGGTCGATCCACTCGACCTTTTGCGGGCACCCGATTGGCTGCCGCGTCTGACCCGCATCCGCGGCCGCAAGACCATGGCCTACTTCCGCAAGATCGTCACCGACACGGTGCAAATGCGCGAGGCGCGGTTGAAGCGTGATCCGGACACGGTGCCGCAGGATTTTCTCACGCTGCTGTTGAAAGCGGAGGGACCGGGCGGGCTGACCCGGGCCGAGGTCGAGGACAACATCATCACCTTTATCGGTGCCGGCCACGAGACTACGGCCAGGGCGCTCGGCTGGACGCTCTACTGCCTTGCCGAAGCGCCGTGGGAGCGCGAAAAGATCGAGCGCGAGATCGATGCCGTGCTGGCGCGTGAGCCCGACCCGACGAAATGGCTCGACGCCATGCCGCTCACCCGCGCCGCCTTCGACGAGGCGCTCAGGCTCTATCCGCCGGCGCCGTCGATCAACCGCGAACCGATCGAGCCCGAAACCTGGAACGGCCTCTACATACCGCGACGTGCCGCGGTGCTGGTGATGCCGTGGGTCGTCCACCGCCATCGGAAATTGTGGGACCGGCCCGACGCTTTCATGCCGGAACGCTTCCATCCGGGAAACCGCGAAAAGATCGATCGTTTCCAGTATTTGCCGTTCGGCGCCGGCCCCCGCGTCTGCATCGGCGCCAGCTTCGCCATGCAGGAGGCGATCATCGCGTTGGCGATCATGCTGTCGCGCTACCGTTTCGACGCCACCGCGGAAACCCGCCCCTGGCCGGTGCAGAAGCTGACGACGCAGCCGCAAGGCGGCCTGCCGATGCAGGTCACCCGGCGCGGCTCGTAGGCAACCGCACGTCCGTTCGTGTTATGCGGCGGACTTGCGTTGGAACTGGCCGGCGGCGCGGTAGCGCCAGAGATAGCTGGGCAGAATGGTTCCGATCGACCGTGGCTGGATCCCGAGGCCGGCGAGCGTCCTGTTGTCCTTGACGGCGGCTTCCGACACCACATTGTGCTGGCGCAACAGCAGGACCTGGTCCTTGGTCAACAACGGATTGGGCAGCAGCCCGAGAATTGACGCCTGGAGGTTCGCCAGCCACCATGGCACGGGCAGCAAAAACCGCTTGCGTTCGATGATGACAAGCAGCTCTTGCATGCATTCCTTGAAGGTAAGCACCTGCGGCCCGCCGAGTTCATAGATCCGGCCGCCCTGGACCTTGCCGTCGACCGAGTGCGCCACCGCTTCGGCGACGTCGCCGACATAGACCGGCTGGAATTTCGTCTGCCCCCCGCCGATCAGCGGCAGCACTGGGGAAAAGCGAGCCATGTTGGCAAAGCGGTTGAAGAAACCGTCCTCCGGCCCGAAATTGATCGATGGCCGCAAGATCACGGCGTCTTGGACCGTCTCAAGAACGGCCTTTTCGCCGAGCGCCTTGGTACGCGCGTAGTCCGATTGCGCGTGGAGGTCCGCTCCCAGAGCCGAAATGTGGGTGAGGCCGGCGCCGACGGCGCGCGCCGCTTCGGCAATAGCGCGCGCGCCGAACTCGTGGACGGCAGTAAATTTCTGCCGGCCGGCCTCATGCGCGATCGCCACCAGATTGACGACATGGTCGGCGCCTTGCACGGCGCGGTCGACCGACCAGCGCACCCGGACATTGGCCTGCACCGGCTGAATCTGCCCGACATTGCCAAGCGGTTGCAAATGGCCGGCGAGATCGGGCCGACGGCAGGCGACCCGGATGCGGTAGCCGCGCTTGGCCAGCGCCCGCACGACATGACGACCGACAAAGCCGGAGCCGCCGAAAACGACGACGAGCTTTGGGGTCTGAAGGATTTCGGTCATGGCTGGCTCCGGCGTGCTATCCAGATGGTTTGGTTTGAAGCCGTTTCATAGTCGGTTTCGCACCAAAGGCAAAGGGCGACCATGGGTCGCCCGGCATTGTTGAAGCATGATTTCCGGTATCAGTTGGAAACGGCAGAAAACCCGCCGACGCCCGGCTTTAGGTAACTCCATTCGGGACAGGAACCTTTGTTCCGGCCGGCGATTTTAGGATGTATGGTTTGATTCCGAATGGAGGATATTGCCGATGACGACAAAACGCGTTGCGATCTTCGCTCTGGCGTTCGCAACAGGCTGCAGCGTCGGTGCCTCGGCATTCGCGGCAAACCGGCATCACCACCAAGCTCAACCCGAACGCTACGTTCCGGCCAACGGCAACATCATCGACATTCTGTTCGGTGGCCCGCGCTACTATGACAACCACCTGTTCACGACGGCCGCCGAACCCTGCTCCTACAACAGGGTAGGGCCGGACGCGAATGCGGCGAACGTCATCAACGATCATTATTGCGGGAAGTAGGCTCGCGCTGCCGGATCGGCCGGCCTCGTCAGCCGCTCATCGGACAAACGAATTTCTTCAGGACGAATAGCGCGCGGCGAATTCGGAAATGCGTTGCACCACGGCTTTCGGCGCGCTTATGCCGCGCGCCGCCGCCTTCTCCGCGGCCTCGGCCCGGGCACGCCCCGGCACATGCACGCCATAGCGCCGCCGCAGCCGGTCGAGCTGATCCTTCATCCGCTTTTCGAAGTCCGGATCGAGCAGCTTGGGCTCGACGGCAAGCACGAACAGGCCGGTCCCCGGACTGTCCGGCCCGCCGCTGAACCATGGCGCATCGAGCGACCAGTTGGCGCCCGACAGGCCCGCAGCCAGCACCTCGACCATCAACGCGATGTTGGCGCCGCGCTGGCCGCCGAAGGCAAGCATGGCGCCCTTCGTGGCAGCTGCCGGGTCCGTGGTCGGATTGCCGCTGGCATCCAGTGCCCAGCCTTCGGGTATCTTCTTGCCGTCCTCGGCCGCCTTGCGGATGTTGACGAAGGCGGTGGCGCTCGACGACTGGTCGATGACTAGCGCCGCCCCGTCCGCGGCGGGTGCCGCAAAGGACATCGGGTTGGTGCAGTAGACCGGCTTGACCGAGCCCGAGCCGGCAAGCACGGCCGGGCCGTTGGTGGCGGCGAACGATACCAATCCCTGCGCGGCCAGCCGTCCGGTGAAATAGCCGAGCGCGCCGCATGTATAGGCATTCTTCTGTGAAAAGATGGCGACGCCGAACAGTCGCGCCGCCTTGGCGAGGTCATCGATCGTGCGGTCGAAACCGGTATGCGCCAGTCCGCCGCGGGCATCGGAGAGATAGACTGCGAGCGCCGGCCTGGTGATCACCGGATCGGCATTGCCGTCGATACGGCCGGCTTCCAGCGCTTCGAGATAATCGATGAAATGCGACAGCCCGACGGTCGACAGTCCTTCCGCCTCGGCCGCGACGATCGAGGCAGCCAGCGACTGCGCTGCCTCTTCGTTTGCGCCGGCGCCAAGTGCGGCCATCCGGCACAGCCCTGTCGCCTGGTCGAGACTGAGTTGCATTGTGATTGCCATGGATATCTGAGGGAATGGGTGAATGGTGAATGGTGAGTGGGATTTAGCCGGTAACACTACGGGCTACTCACTACTGACTATTCACCATTCACCATTCACCTAACCAATCTTGTTCGGAATCCGCGCCTCGATCTTGCCCAGAGCGAAGACGAGGATGCCGGTGATCGCCATATAGATCAACGCCAGGAGCAGCAAGGGTTCATAGGTGAGGTAGGTATCCTGACGCACCTTTGAAGAGACGGCGAATATATCGATCACGCTGATGGTCGCCACCAGCGGCGTCGATTTCAGCTGCAGCACGGTTTCGCCCGTCAGTGTCGGCAGCGCGCGGTAGAAGGCCTGCGGCAGCCAGATTCGCTGGAAAATCCTCCAGCGGCTCATGCCGAAGGCGCGGGCGGCTTCCAATTGACCTTTCGGCACGCCGGCGAAAGCGCCTCGCATCACCTCGCCCTCATAGCCGGCGAAGGACAGCGTCAGCCCGAGAACGCCATAGGGCCATGCCTGCCTGAGATACGGCCACATCCAGGACTCGCGAATCCACGGATATTGTGGAAACAGCGAGCCCAGCCCGTAATAGAGCAGCCAGAGCTGCAGCAGCAGCGGTGTTCCCCTGATGACGGTGCAGAAGACCTTGGCGGGTGCCGCGAACCAGACGGGGCCGGCAGCCTGCGCCAGGCCGAGCGGCACGGCGAGCAGGAAACCCAGTATGCAGGTGACGGCAAGAATCCACAGCGCGCGCCAGATGCCGAGCAACCCCATCCCGTAATATTTAGGCAGCCAGTCCCAGCGCATGAAGACAGCCGCCGCCAAAACCAGTCCCAGCGCGATCAGGATCAGCACGATACGATGCGGCTTCAGCCACAGCGAAGCGCGTGCGGCTATCTCGACGGCCGCTTCGCCAGTCATCACCGGGCCAGCCATCAACGGGCCTCCTTGAGCGAGGGCATGCCGCGGCGGGCCCAGCTCTCGATGCGGCCGATGATCAGGTTGGAAACCAGCGTCAACAGAAGGTAGATCGCGCCGGCGGCGACAAAGAATGTCAGATAGGCTTTGGTGACGCCGGCCGCCTGCCGTGTCGCCAATGTCAGCTCGAAAAAGCCGACGACCGCCAGCAGGGCGGTGTCCTTGGTGGCGATCAGCCAAAGATTGGCAAGGCCGGGTATGGCGAACGGCAGCATCGCCGGCAGCGTGATGCGCCGCAGCAGCAGGCCGGGAGACATGCCATAGGCGCGCGCGGCTTCGATCTGGCCCTGCGGAATGGCGAGGATCGCCCCGCGGATCACCTCGGTCGAATAGGCGCCCTGGACGAAGCCGAGCACGGCAATGCCGGCCGCCAGCCCGCTAATGTCCATGCGCTGATAGCCCATTGCCGTCAGCATCTGATTGATCAGGTCGGTGCCGGCGTAATAGAGCAGAAGGATCAGCACCAGCTCCGGCACGGCGCGCACGACGGTCGTATAGACTGCCAGGAGATCGCGCACCACCGGACCACCATACAGCTTGCCGGAGGCGCCGCCGATACCGATCAAAAGGCCGAGACAGGTGGCGCCGACCGCAATCTCGATCGTATGGAGCAGCCCGACGATGAGCGTTCCACCCCAGCCCGGCGGCACGGGCGAGAGAAGCGCGATGGCAGAGGCGGCCCAAGCCGGAACAAATGCGTCGATCAGCGTCGCCCTCGAATTGCTGGCGCTAAAACCGCCGGCGATTTCCGCCCGCGGAAGCTCGCGTCGATGGATTTCGACCAACCACGCGGCTCTATCGGGGCCGCGTGGTTAATCGCTCATGGATGAGGCCGTCAGTTCGACTGCGTGTCGGAGCCGTAAATATCAAAGTCGAAGTACTTCTTCGAAATCTCGTCATATTTGCCGTTGGCGCGGATGGCCTTGATACCGGCGTTGATCTTTTCCTTCAACGCGGTGTCTTCCTTGCGGACGCCGGCGCCGACGCCGGGCCCGAGAATGGCCAGATCCGGCGCGACCATGCCTTTCAGATCGCAGCATTGCTTGCCCTGGTCCGATTTCAGGAAGGCGTCGAGGGCGATGGAATCGGCCTGCACCGCGTCGACCCGGCCGGCGGCAAGATCCTGGTTGGCCTCGTCCTGGGTCTGGTATTCCTTGATTTCCGCCGCGTCGGCGAAGTGCTTCTTGGCGTAGTCGGCGTGTACGGTCGAGACCTGGACGCCGATGATCTTGCCCTTGAGGTCCTCCGGTGTCGAGCCGAACTTCTGGTCCTTCGGCCCGATGATCGCAGTCGGGGTGTTGTAATATTTGTCGGAGAAGTCGATCGTCTTCTTGCGTTCGTCGGTGATCGACATCGAGCTGGCGATGACGTCGATCTTCTTGGTCGTCAACGCCGGGATGATGCCGTCCCAGGCGACCGGCGTGATGACGCAGTCGAGCTTCTCTTCGGTGCAGACAGCGTCGATGAATTCGATTTCCCAACCGACCCATTTGCCGGAAGCATCCGGCGAGGTGAACGGCGGATAGGGCTCGGCAGCGACACCGATCTTGACCGGATCGGCCTTGGCCACGCCCACGGCGGCAACGCCAAGCAGCAGCGCTGCCGCAAAGGTCTTGAGAATAATCTTCATCGTCATGACTCCCAGTTTGTTGTTGTTCCCGGTTTTCGTCCGCCCACGGTTTAACTGATGTTGCGGATGAACTGCTTCAGCCTTTCGGATTTTGGTGCGCCGAAGATCTGTTCCGGCGACCCTTCTTCCTCGACCAGCCCGTTATGGAGGTAAACGACATGCGTCGCGACCTCGCGGGCAAACTTCATCTCATGGGTGACCAGCACCATAGTGCGGCCTTCGCGCGCCAGGTCGCCGATCACCTTCAG
Source organism: Mesorhizobium sp. M0185 (assembly GCF_040322175.1). Lineage (NCBI taxonomy): Bacteria > Pseudomonadati > Pseudomonadota > Alphaproteobacteria > Hyphomicrobiales > Phyllobacteriaceae > Mesorhizobium > Mesorhizobium sp. M0185. Next base: position 86,881 of record NZ_JAMYSY010000021.1, read on the forward strand.
CACCTCGCCGACCAGCTCCGGGTCGAGCGCCGAGGTCGGCTCATCGAACAGCATGACGCGCGGATTGATGGCCAGCGCCCTGGCGATCGCGGCGCGCTGCTGTTGGCCGCCCGACAGATAAGCGGGATAGACGTCGCGTTTTTCGGCCAGGCCGACGCGGGCGAGCAATTTTTCCGCCTCGCCGATCGCCACATCGCGCTTGACGCCGAGCACATGCACGGGAACCTCGATGACGTTCTCGATCAACGTCATGTGGCTCCACAGATTGAAATTCTGGAAGACCATGCCGAGCTTGGAGCGGATGCGTTCGATCTGCTTGCGGTCGGCGGGCACGGTGTGGCCGTAGCTGTCGGCCTTCAGCTTTATCTCTTCGCCATTGACCCGGATGATGCCGCTGGTCGGGTTCTCCAGGCAGTTGATGCAGCGCAGCAGCGTCGATTTGCCCGAGCCGCTGCCGCCGATGATGGCGATCACCTCGCCGTCGCGAGCCGACAGCGAAACGCCCTTCAATACATGCAGCTTGCCGAAATTCTTGTGCAGGTTCTCGACGTGGATGGCTTCGGCGGCGCCGTTCTGCGCCGTATGCTTCAGGGCGGTGGCCGGCGCTGTCATCGTCGCGGCGCCCCGCGGAGCAGCCGAGGCAGTGCTTGCTGGAATTTTTTACCCATTACCCGTCACTGGACAGCGTTCCGATTCTCAAGATGGACCGTTCCGCTTGTCTCCGTCAACCGCAGTTTTTTGGACCATTGATCACCGCCTGCCGAGTGGCTATTGGCAGGAGGGGCGCGTTTCAGGAGAATTTAGTGGGCAAAGCATACGGGTCGCAGTCGATGGCCGGGACGCTGCAGCGCGTGCTGATGCGCTCCGCTGCCGGCGCCATGCGTCGGGCCGAAGCGCTGGAGTGGCACTATGGCCCCGGCTTCAATCCGCAAAAAGCGGCGGTCCAGCATGATGCGCTGGCCAGGCTGATTTCGGCCTCAGGCGCTGAGATCGAATGGCTGAGTGACGCCGACGACGGGCTTGCCGATTCGGTTTTTACCCACGATCCCTCGCTGATGACCGACCATGGCGCGGTCATCCTTGCCATGGGCAAGGCGCTGCGCCGGCCCGAGCCCAGCCTCCACGAGGCAGCCTATGGGCGCATGGGCATCCCCGTCCTCGGCCGAATCGAGGCTCCCGGCCAGGTCGAGGGCGGCGACTGCGTGTGGGTGGATGCAAACACGCTGGCCATCGGCCGCGGCGTGCGCACCAATCAGCACGGCATCCAGCAGCTCTCCAACCTGCTTTCGCCCAAGGGCATCCAGGTCTATGGCTTCGACCTGCCGCTCTGGCAGGGCGAGGAGGCCTGCCTGCACCTGATGTCGGTGATCAGCCCGCTCGCCGACGATCTGGCGCTGGTCTATGCGCCCCTCCTGCCGGTCGCCTTCCATCAGATGCTGCGCGAACGTGGCATTCGGCTGGTCGACGGCGATGCCGACGAATTCTTCGCCTCGAATGGGCTCAGCCTCAATGTCCTGCCGACCGCGCCGCGCCAGGTTATCGCCGTTGCCGGTTTTCCGAAGACGGCGGCTGCCATGCAGGCCGCTGGCTGTACGGTCTCGACATTCGAGGCCGATGCGCTGTGCATTGCCTGCGAGGGCGGCCCGACCTGCCTCACACGCCCGGTGCTAAGACAATGACGACCATTGGCGAAGCGCTCATCACCTTGCTCGAAGCGCACGGCGTCGACATCGTCTTCGGCATCCCCGGCGTGCACACGGTCGAGCTCTACCGCGGGCTGGCGCGGTCGAAGATCCGTCACATCACGCCGCGCCACGAGCAGGGCGCCGGCTTCATGGCTGACGGCTATGCGCGCGCCAGCGGCAGGCCGGGTATCGCCTTCGTCATCACCGGGCCGGGGCTGACCAACACCATCACCGCCATGGGCCAGGCGCGCGCCGATTCGGTGCCGATGCTGGTAATCTCGGGCGTCAACGCCACACCGACGCTGGGCAAAGGCCTTGGCCATCTGCATGAACTGCCGGACCAGCGCGGCATGATGGAGAAGGTGGCGCTGTTTTCGCACCGTGTCACCGAGGCCGGCGAACTGCCCGGCGTGCTCGCCCGCGCCTTTGCGCTGTTCTCATCCTCGCGTCCGGGTCCGGTGCACATCGAGATCCCGACCGATGTCATGAGCCTGCCTGCCAACGGCATCGTGCCGCTGCTGCGGAGTTCAGCGCCGCCCGAGCCGGATGTGGCGGCGATTGCCGAGGCGGCAAGGCTATGCGCGTCTGCCCGCCGGCCGCTTATCCTGGCCGGCGGCGGCGCCAAAGCGGCCGAAGCGCCGTTGCAGCACCTGGCCGAGAGGCTGGGAGCGCCGGTCGTCCAGACCGCCAATGCGCGCGGCCTGCTCTATCGTCATCCACTTGGCGTGCCGGCCAGCCCCAGCCTGAAGGCGGTGCGTGCGCTGATCGCCGATGCCGACCTGGTCATTGCCGCCGGCACCGAATTCGGTCCGACCGACTATGATGGCTATGGCGACGGCGGTTTTGTCCTGCCCGCCAACCTGATCCGCATCGACATCGGCGCCGACCAGCTTGCCCGCCGGCCTGCGCGGATTTCGATCCAGGCCGATTGCGGAGCGGCGCTCAAGGCGCTGCTTGCCGAAATCGGCACGCACGAGACGCCATTGGATGATGGTTCAGCCCGCGCCGCCGCGACGCGGCAGGCGGCCTTTGCCGAGATCGGCCCGGCCATGCAGGCGCAATTGCGAGCCGTCGAGACGATCCGCGATGCGCTGCCTGGCGCGATCATCGTCGGCGATTCGACCCAGCCGGTTTACGCCGCCAACCTCTATTACGATCACGACCGGCCGGGCGGCTGGTTCAACGCGGCCACCGGCTTCGGCGCGCTCGGCTATGGCCCGCCGGCGGCGATCGGTGCCGTCCTTGCCAGGCCTGAGGCGCCGGTCGTTTGCCTCACCGGCGACGGCGGCTTCCAGTTCACCCTGCCGGAACTGGGCGCCGCGCTCGACGCGGCGGCGCCGGTGATCTTCGCCGTCTGGAACAATCGTGGCTACCGCGAGATCGAAACCTCGATGCTCGACGTCGGCGTCGAGCCGGTCGGCGTCTCCCCGGCACCGCCGGATTTCTGCAAATTGGCCGAAGCCTACGGCATTGCCGCCGAGCGGATTTCTGGCACTGGCGGCTTGGCGGACGCGCTCGGGCGCGCGCGGGCGACTGGACGACCTTACGTCATCGAGATTTCGGTTGAGTGATCGCGCGAAAGGCGCGACCTTCCGCATCGGCGGCGCGCAATGACGGAGCGGTCGAATATGACGGAAACACTGGACGGCAGACATATCGTGGTGACCGGCGGCACCGGTGCCCTTGGCGGCGCGGTCGTAGGAAAACTGCTGGAGCAGGGCGCGATCTGCCATGTGCCCAATGCCCACGCTGCCGCGCCTGCGCATTTTCCCTTTCCGGCGCATGACCGCGTCAGGCTGGCGCACAATGTCGACCTTGCCGACCCTGCCAAGGTCGACGCCTTCTATGCCAGCGTTCCGAATTTATGGGCATCGGTGCATCTGGCCGGCGGCTTCACCGCCGCGCCGGTCGAGAAGATCGAGCCCGCCTCCTTCGCCGAGATGATGGATACCAATGCCCGCACCACCTTCCTGTGCTGCCGCGCGGCGATACGCTCGATGCTGGAATCTTCCGTGCCGGGCCGCATCGTCAATGTCACCGCGCGAGCCGGGCTCGATCCGCGGCGCGGCTCCGGCAAGGTGGCCTACGCCGCCGCCAAGGCGGCAGTCGCCGCGATGACCGTGGCGATAGCCGAAGAGCTGAAGGGCAACGGCATCCTGGTCAACGCCGTGGCGCCCTCGACGCTCGACACGCCGGCCAACCGGGCTGACATGCCGAACGCAGATTTCAGCAGATGGGTCAGCCTTGAAGCGGCCGCCGAGGCCATTGCTTATCTCGCCTCGCCGGCCAACATGGCGATCAGCGGCACGCTGGTGCCACTCTACGGCCGGGCCTGAGCCTGCGGTCCGTCGCAAGCAAAAGGTCACAAGCAAAAGCCCCGCCGGACCGTTCCGGCGGGGCTTTTGTTTCGTTTATAACCCGCGCGAGGCGCGGTGTTGGCTTAGCTGCCCTGCTTCTTCAGCGCGGCACCCAAAATATCGCCCAGCGAAGCGCCGGAGTCGGTCGAACCGTATTGGGCGACCGCTTCCTTCTCTTCGGCGATTTCCAGGGCCTTGATCGAGACCTGCAGCTTGCGGGTCTTCTTGTCGAAGGCGATGACGCGGGCGTCGACTTTCTGGCCGACGGTGAAGCGCTCGGGGCGCTGCTCGTCGCGGTCACGGCTGAGATCGGAGCGCTTGATGAAGGTCTCGATGCCGCTGTCGACCAGCCGCACTTCCAGACCGCCATCCTTCACGCCGATAACCTCGCAGGTGACGACTGCGTTCTTGCGCAGTTCGCCTGACGTCGCCGCTTCGCCGACCGTGTCCTTGGCCAGCTGCTTGATGCCGAGCGAGATGCGCTCCTTGTCTATGTCGACGTCGAGCACCTGCGCCTTGACCATGTCGCCGCGATTGTACTCTTCGATCACCTGCTCGCCCGGACGGGTCCAGTCGAGGTCGGAAAGGTGGACCATGCCGTCGACGTCGCCTTCGAGGCCGATGAACAGGCCGAACTCGGTCTTGTTCTTGACCTCGCCCTCAACCTGGCTGCCGACCGGGTGGCTGCGCGCGAAGGCCTCCCACGGGTTCTCCAGCGTCTGCTTGAGGCCGAGCGAGATGCGGCGCTTGGCCGGATCGACTTCGAGCACCACCACGTCGACTTCCTGCGTCGTCGACAGGATCTTGCCGGGATGCACGTTCTTCTTGGTCCACGACATTTCCGAAACGTGGATGAGGCCTTCGATGCCCGGCTCCAGCTCGACGAACGCGCCGTAGTCGGTGATGTTGGTGACGGTACCCTTGATCTTCTTGCCGATCGGGAACTTGGTGCCGATCTCGGACCACGGATCGCTCTCGAGCTGCTTCATGCCGAGCGAGATGCGGTGGGTTTCCTGGTTGATGCGGATGATCTGCACCTTGACCGTCTGGCCAATATTGAGGATTTCGGTCGGATGGTTGACGCGGCGCCATGCCATGTCGGTGACGTGCAGAAGGCCGTCGATGCCGCCGAGGTCGACGAACGCACCATAGTCGGTGATGTTCTTGACGACGCCTTCGACCACCTGGCCTTCTTCGAGGTTCTGCACGATTTCCGAACGCTGTTCGGCGCGGCTTTCCTCGAGCACGGTGCGGCGCGACACCACGATGTTGCCGCGGCGGCGATCCATCTTGAGGATCTCGAAGGGCTGCGGGTTGTGCATCAGCGGCGAGACGTCGCGGATCGGGCGGATGTCGACCTGGCTGCGCGGCAGGAAGGCCACGGCACCGTCGAGGTCGACGGTGAAGCCGCCCTTGACCTGGTTGAAGATGACGCCTTCGACGCGTTCGCCCTTGGTGAACTTCTCTTCGAGACGGACCCAGCTCTCTTCGCGGCGGGCCTTTTCGCGCGACAGCATGGCTTCGCCAAGCGCGTTCTCGATACGCTCGACATAGACCTCGACCGTGTCGCCGACCTTGAGCGTCGTGTCCTTGCCCTTGACGCCGAATTCCTTCAGCGGCACGCGGCCTTCGACCTTGAGGCCGACGTCGATGATGGCCATGTCCTTCTCAATGGCGGTGATGATGCCCTTGACGACCTGGCCTTCGCCGGAATGGCCGGCGGAAAATGATTCTTCGAGCAGGCTCGCGAAATCATCGCGAGTGGGATTTGCAACTGACATAGTTTCTCCTGGAATGCCCCGCAATCTGTCGCGGGGCGGGCGCCGTGGGTTAGCGTTGCGTTGGCCTGCCAGCGTTCCGGGCAAAAAGCCCTTGGCCGCCCTTGAGCGGCAATTCCGGCGCATGAAGAATGCTGGCAGGCTGGTTCATACCCGATATGGGAAGTCTTTTTGTCGCCGGCAATCGGCGGCGGCAGGAAAACCCGGCTCAGGCTTCGTTTCTCTTGGCCAGGACATCGTCGATGATCGCCTGAGCTGCCAGAAACGCGGCTTCTATAGCCATTTCCGACGTGTCGAGCAAGTGCGCATCGGCGGCCGGCTTCAAGGGCGAGTCCATGCGGCCCATATCGCGCTCGTCGCGGCGCACGATATCGGCAAGGATTTCGTCGAAATTGGCAGTGCCGCCGATGCTCTCGATTTCATCCAGCCGCCGCTTTGCCCGCACCTCGGCGCTGGCCGTGACATAGAGTTTTACGTCGGCACCGGGACAGACGACGGTGCCGATGTCGCGGCCGTCGAGCACCGCGCCAGGCGGTGTTCTTGCGAAGTCACGCTGTTTCTCGACCAGGATGCGCCGCACCGACGGGATCACTGCCACTTTCGAAGCCGCCTCGCCAACGGCGTGTGCCGAAAGCACGGCGCGGTCGAGCTTTGCCAGATCGACCTGACGAGCCGCGGTTTCAGCGGCCGAGACATTGTCGAGCGGCAGGCCGAGCCGGAGCAGCGAATGCGCCACCGCCCGATAGGTAAGGCCGGTGTCGAGCAGGTTCAGCCGGTAGTGATCGGCGAGTCGCCGAGCGAGGGTGCCCTTTCCGGCACCGGCAGGGCCGTCGATGGCTATGGTGAAAGTTGAGGTCATTGGCCGCCCACCGGAATCGAAAAGCGCAATGATCCAGATAGGCGTTGCGATCCTTCGCGCCCCCCTCTGTCCTGCCGGACATCTCCCCCACTTGGGGGGAGATCGGCGGCCATCGCGGCTTTCGCCAATTGTCTACGTCGCAGGATTGAGCGGAGCGCCGAAGCTGCCAATCTCCCTCCTTGCGGGGGAGATGTCCGGCAGGACAGAGGGGGGCGCTGTCCCACCGACGTTCCAGTTTGGCCCCAACCCCCAAGGCTATTGATTGCTATCAAGCTATTCGATCTCCGCACCGAGCCCCTTCATCAGCCCCATGAACTCCGGAAAGCTCGTTGCGATCATCGCCTGGTCGTCGATGGTCACGGGCTTTTCCGTTGCCAGCCCCATAACCAGAAAACTCATGGCGATGCGGTGGTCGAGATGGGTCTGGACGATGGTGCCCTGTCCGTTGGGGTGTTGGCCGAGGCCCTTGCCGCCGGGCTTTCCGCGCACGACAAGCGAGGCCTCGCCTTCGCTGCAATCGACGCCGTTGAGCTTCAGCCCTTCGGCCACCGCCGACAGCCGGTCGGATTCCTTCACGCGCAGCTCTTCCAGGCCAAGCATCAGCGTTTCGCCCTCGGCAAAGCTCGCCGCCACGGCAAGCACCGGATACTCGTCGATCATCGTCGGCGCCCGTTCGGGCGGCACGGTGACGCCTTTCAGTTCGGAATAGCGTACGCGCAGGTCGGCGACGTCCTCGCCACCTTCGTTGCGCGGATCGATTATGTCGATCCAGGCGCCCATTTCCTGCAGCGTCAACAGAAGTCCAGTGCGGGTCGGGTTCATCAGCACGTTTTCGATTGTAATGTCCGAGCCCGGCACGATCAGCGCCGCCACCAGCGGGAAGCCGGCCGAGGAGGGGTCGCCAGGCACCGCGATCGTCTGCCCCGTGAGCTTGCCCTGGCCTTCGATGAAAATGTGGCGCACGCCGCGCTCGTCGGTCTCGACCGACAAATTGGCGCCGAACCCCTTGAGCATTTTTTCGGTATGGTCGCGCGTCATAACCGGCTCGATGACGGTGGTGATCCCCGGCGTGTTCAGCCCGGCCAGCAGCACCGCCGACTTGACTTGTGCCGATGCCATCGGCACGCGGTAGGTGATCGGCGCGGCGTGCTTAGGCCCATGAAGCGTGATCGGCATGCGGTCGCCGGGCGTCGCCTTCAGCACCTGCACGCCCATCTGGCGCAAAGGTTCGAGCACGCGGCCCATCGGCCGGCCGGACAGCGAGGCGTCGCCGATGAAGGTGGTTTCCATGTCATAGGTGCCGACCAGGCCCATGGTGAGGCGTGAGCCGGTGCCGGCATTGCCGAAATCGAGCGGGCCTTCCGGCTGCAGCAGCGCGCCGTTGCCGGTACCGCGGATCACCCACTCAGCGCCATGCTTCTCGATATGGGCGCCCATGGCCTTCATGGCAGCGCCCGTACGCATCACGTCCTCGCCTTCCAGCAGCCCGGTGATACGGGTTTCGCCGGAGGCCAGGCCACCGAACATGAACGAGCGGTGCGAGATCGACTTGTCGCCCGGCACCCGTGCCGCGCCTGAAAGGCCAGATGATTTGCGGGCGGTGGCCTGCTTCGGGGCGGCAGTGTGCGACATGGTTCTTTCCTGGAAACGCCGGCGGCCGGCCATTTTCTGCTGGTTTGCGGGGTCTCCTATCATGGCGTACCGAAATGGTCATCCCCTTGGTATGAAGGCCTTCGAATTCAAGCTTTTTGGGACGCCGGCTTTTCGCTTTGACAGCGCCGTAAACTCTGGTTAAGGGGACCAAACTTTCATCGACGAGGCTTGCTGTGGCAAAACCCGAACTTGGCACCAAACGCATCGACCCGGAGACGGGTCGAAAATTCTATGACTTGAACAAGGACCCAATCGTCTCGCCTTATACGGGCAAGAGCTATCCGCGCTCCTATTTCGAGGAAGGCAAGATCGCCGCCCTCGAGGAGGAAGAGGAAGTTGCCGAGAAGGAAGTGGACGCCGAGGAGGAAGAGGGCGTCGAGGTTGTCTCGCTCGAAGAGGCGGACGAGGACGCGAAGGCCGACGAGCTTCCCGATCTCGGCGATGACGAAGACGACGTTGACCTTGGCGATGACGAGGATGACACGTTCCTCGCCGACGAGGAGGAAGAAGACGACGACGTTGCCGACATGATCGGCGTCGGCGAAGACGACGACGAAGTCTGAGCGAACCGCATTCGCCGGCTTTCGCGGCGCTGCCTAGAAAAAGCGGTTCTTGAAGGCTTGATATTGACTGAAGGCGGGGTTAGAAGCCGCCTTCACTAACGGCGCGGTTTAGAACCCGCGCCGGAACTCTTCGCCGGAAACGGCGCCGGTGAACTGCCGGAGTGGGGCCATAGCTCAGTTGGGAGAGCGCTTGAATGGCATTCAAGAGGTCGTCGGTTCGATTCCGATTGGCTCCACCAGTTCTCTCCGCGAAAATCAGCGGAACGGCCGCCCGCCCATCCGGGCTGGCCGCCGCCCATCGCAGAACCTAGCTGAGACTAGTTAATCGGCCGCCCGGCTTGGGCTCGCCGATCCATTCAGAAGTAATGAGCCCGTGCCCGGTCTGTGCATGTTTCTGGCTGTGGTTTGAACCGCGAGCACCGGTCTGGACCAGGCAGCGGGCTGAAATGACGGCTGAGCAAAACGCCGTTACTTGTTGCAGTTCTGCATATCCGACGTCATGGCGCCGCTGGGGGTATTGTTGTCGGTATCGCTGCTCGCCGTATCCTTACAGCGGTCCTCCATACCGTTTGTCTGCGGCGTGGTGGCGTTCGTTGCGTTCGGATCGATCGTGTTCGGGGTAGTTGCGCTGCCAGTCCCGGTGTTGCCGCCGGAAGTGCCTGTGTTGACGCCGGTATTGGGGTCGTTACCGGTCCCGGAGCCCATGGATTGTGCCATGGCAGATGTGGCCAGGCCGATAGCAAGTAGGGATGCAGAGAGAATTTTCATCATCTTAGTGTCTCCATCGAGTTGCATCGCTCTATCGCGATCTATACCAACGAGAGTTTTTTCGAGATGTTCCGTTGGGCAGAAATATTGATCGATACAATCATTATGGATCTTTGTTGCTCGTCGTTTCCTGAATGCGGCTGCGAAATTCCTGCCGCATAGCGGCAATTTCGTCTGGAACCAAATCGAGCATGCCGCGTTCTTGCGCTTGCGGGGAGTTGTGTCGGCCGCAGGGGACAGTTTCACCAGGACATTTAAGAAATCCGTGAGCTGGGAGGGGCGCTGTGAGCGTGCTTGCATCCACAAGGCAATTGGACCACCGTCAAATACTGAACGCGCTGAAGGCTTTTCGGAGCGGTGACTTCTCCGTTCGCATCGACAATATCTATTCTGGCCTCGATTCGGAGATCGCCGACACCTTCAACGAAATCGTCGAGCTCAACGATCAGGTCACGCGCGAGTTTGAGCGCCTCAGCAAGGTCGTCGGCAAGGATGGCCGGATCGGCGAACGCGGCCGTGTCCGCAACGCCACCGGCAGTTGGGAATCGAGCGTCCGTTCCGTCAACGATCTGATCGAGGACATGGTTCAGCCGACGGCCGAAGTGGCGCGCGTCATCGGCGCGGTGGCCAAGGGTGACCTGTCGCAGACGATGATGGTCGAAATCGACGGCCGGCAGCTGCGCGGCGAGTTTCTGCGGATCGGCAAGATCGTCAACACCATGGTCGGGCAACTGGCCTCCTTCGCCTCGGAAGTGACGCGCGTGGCGCGCGAGGTCGGCACCGAAGGCAAGCTCGGCGGCCAGGCCCGCGTGAAAGGTGTGGCCGGGACCTGGAAGGACCTGACCGACAACGTCAACGCGATGGCGACGAACCTGACCGGGCAGGTGCGCAACATCGCCGAGGTGACGACCGCCGTCGCTTCCGGCGACCTGTCGAAGAAGATTACCGTCGACGTGAAAGGCGAAATCCTCGAACTCAAGAACACCATCAACACGATGGTCGACCAGCTCAATTCCTTCGCCTCGGAAGTGACGCGCGTCGCGCGCGAAGTCGGTACAGAAGGCAAGCTCGGCGGCCAGGCGCGCGTCGAAGGTGTCGGCGGCACCTGGAAGGACCTGACCGACAACGTCAACCTGATGGCCGAGAACCTGACCGGCCAGGTGCGCAATATAGCCGAGGTGACGACGGCTGTGGCGCTTGGCGACCTGTCGAAGAAAATCACGGTCGACGTCAAGGGCGAGATCCTCGAACTGAAATCGACCATCAACACCATGGTCGACCAGCTGAACTCATTTGCCGGCGAGGTGACGCGTGTCGCCCGCGAAGTCGGCACCGAGGGCAAGCTCGGCGGCCAGGCTCAGGTGCGCGGCGTCGCCGGCACCTGGAAGGACCTGACCGACAACGTCAATTCGATGGCCGAGAACCTGACCGGCCAGGTCCGCAACATCGCCGAGGTGACGACCGCCGTCGCTTCGGGCGACTTGTCGAAGAAGATCACTGTCGCCGTGCAGGGCGAAATCCTCGAGCTCAAGGACACCATCAACACGATGGTCGATCAATTGAACTCCTTCGCCTCCGAAGTGACGCGCGTCGCCCGCGAGGTCGGCACCGAGGGCAAGCTCGGCGGCCAGGCCGAAGTGAAGGGCGTCGGCGGCACCTGGAAGGACCTGACCGATAACGTCAACCTGATGGCCGCCAACCTGACCGGCCAGGTCCGCAATATCGCCGAGGTGACGACCGCCGTTGCCCGCGGCGACCTGTCGAAGAAAATCACCGTCGACGTCAAGGGCGAAATCCTCGAGCTCAAGGACACCGTCAACACGATGGTCGATCAGCTCAATTCCTTCGCCTCGGAAGTGACGCGTGTGGCGCGCGAAGTGGGGTCGGAAGGCAAGCTCGGCGGCCAGGCGCATGTCGAGGGCGTCGGCGGCACCTGGAAGGACCTGACCGACAACGTCAATGCCATGGCCGGCAATCTGACAGTGCAGTTGCGCGACGTGTCCAAGGTGGCGACGGCAATTGCGACCGGCGACCTGACCCAGAAGATCACCGTCGATGCATTGGGCGAGATCCTGCAGATCAAGGACGTCATCAACACGATGGTCGACCAGCTGAATTCCTTCGCCTCCGAGGTGACGCGCGTGGCGCGCGAAGTCGGTTCCGACGGCAAGCTCGGCGGCCAGGCGCAGGTGCGCGGCGTTGCCGGCACCTGGAAAGATTTGACCGACAACGTCAATGCGATGGCTGCCAACCTCACCGGCCAGGTGCGCAACATCGCCGAGGTGACGACTGCGGTGGCGCTGGGCGACCTGTCGAAGAAGATCACGGTCGATGTGCGCGGCGAGATCCTCGAGCTCAAGGACACCATCAATACGATGGTCGACCAGCTGAATTCCTTTGCCTCGGAGGTGACGCGCGTTGCGCGCGAGGTCGGCACTGAAGGCAAGCTCGGCGGCCAGGCGCAGGTGCGCGGCGTTGCCGGCACCTGGAAGGATCTGACCGATAATGTGAATTCAATGGCCGAGAACCTGACCGGCCAGGTCCGCAACATCGCCGAGGTGACCACCGCTGTGGCGCGCGGCGACCTGTCGAAGAAGATCACCGTCGACGTCAAGGGCGAGATCCTGGAGCTGAAATCGACGATCAACACCATGGTCGACCAGCTGAACTCCTTTGCCGGCGAAGTGACGCGTGTCGCCCGCGAGGTCGGCACCGAGGGCAAGCTCGGCGGCCAGGCGCGGGTCGAGGGCGTCGCCGGTACCTGGAAGGACCTGACCGACAACGTCAACCTGATGGCGACGAACCTGACCAACCAGGTGCGCGGCATCGCCGATGTCGTGACCGCGGTCGCGCAAGGCAATCTCAAGCGCAAGCTGACGGTCGATGCCAAGGGCGAGATCGCCTCGCTCGCCGACACCATCAACGGCATGATCGAGACGCTGGCGACCTTCGCCGACCAGGTGACCAACGTCGCCCGCGAAGTGGGCATCGAAGGCAAGCTCGGCGGCCAGGCCCGGGTGCCCGGCGCTGCCGGCCTTTGGCGCGACCTGACCGACAACGTCAATCAGCTCGCGGCCAACCTGACCACTCAGGTGCGCGCCATCGCCGAGGTGTCGACGGCGGTGACCAAGGGCGATCTGACCCGCTCGATCAGCGTCCAGGCCTCCGGCGAGGTGGCGGCGCTGAAAGACAACATCAACGAGATGATCCGCAATTTGAAGGACCAGACGCTGAAGAATGCCGAGCAGGACTGGCTGAAGACCAATCTCGCCCGCTTCTCGCGCATGCTGCAGGGCGAGCGCGACCTGGCCACGATCTCGCGCCTCATCATGTCCGAACTCGCCCCGCTGGTGAATGCGCAATATGGCGTGTTCTATGTGACCAACCGCGACGAGGATGAATTCTATCTGGAGCTCGCCGCCTCCTATGGCGCCGAAAGCAAGGCGGAAATCAAGCAACGCCTCGATCTGCGTGAAGGGCTTGTCGGGCAGAGTGCCGCCGACAAGCGCGCCATCATGCTGGACAATGTGCCGCCGAATTTCCTGCGCGTTACCTCCGGCCTTGGCAATGCCGCGCCGGCGAACGTGATCATTCTTCCGGCTCTGTTCGAGGACGAGGTGAAGGCCGTCATCGAACTCGCCTCGTTCAGCGAATTCCGCGACACGCACCAGTCGTTCCTCAACCAGCTGATGGAATCCGTCGGCATCGTTCTCAACACCATCGCCGCCACCATGCGCACCGAAGGCCTGCTCAAGCAGTCGCAACTGCTGACCTCGGAATTGCAGGCGCGTCAGACCGAGCTGACCAAAAAGCAGGAAGAGCTGCACGCCACCAACGAGGAGCTGCAGGAAAAGGCGCAGCTGCTCGAGAACGAAAAGAAGCAGGTGGAGAACAAGAACCTGGAAATCGAGATGGCGCGGCGGGCGCTGGAGGAGAAGGCCGAGCAGCTGGCGCTTACCTCGAAATACAAGTCGGAATTCCTCGCCAATATGAGCCACGAACTGCGCACGCCGCTGAACTCGCTGCTCATCCTTTCAAACCTGCTCGCAACCAACCAGCAGGGCAATCTCAACGACAAGCAGGTCGAGTTCGCGCGCACCATCAATTCGGCCGGCACCGACCTTTTGAGCCTGATCAACGACATCCTCGACCTGTCGAAGATCGAATCGGGCACCGTCTCGATCGACATCAACGACATGCCGGTGGTGCATCTTCGCCAGCACATGGAGCGAACCTTCCGGCAGCTGGCGACCGACAAGGGGCTTGGCTTCACCATCAACGTCGATCCCGAGCTTCCGGAGACCGTCCGCACCGACGAGAAGCGATTGCAGCAGATCGTGCTCAACCTTTTGTCGAACGCCTTCAAGTTCACCTCGCAAGGCGAGGTTCGCTTGAATTTCCGGGCCGAAAAGACGGGCCGTCACAACGTTTCGGCGCAACCGATGGAGGCGCTCGCGATCGTGGTCACCGATACCGGCATCGGTATTCCGCAGGACAAGCAGAAGCTGATTTTCGAGGCCTTCCAGCAGGCCGACGGCACCACAAGCCGCAAATATGGCGGCACCGGGCTTGGGCTCTCGATCAGCCGGGAGATTGCCCGGCTGCTAGGCGGCGAATTGCGGGTCGAGAGCACGCCGGGCAAGGGTTCGACGTTCACTCTGGTCATTCCATTCGACGGACCCCGGATGGCCTTGGCCCCGCAAGCGGCGTTGCTGCCGGCGATGGAGGTGGCCGCGACGACAGCGCAGCCGAGCCCGCCGTCCTCCGAATTGCTCGATGACCGCGATACGATCTCGTCGGAAGATCGGGTCGTGCTGATCGTCGAGGACGACCCGACCTTCGGCGGTTTGCTGCTCGGCCTTGCACGTTCGGCCGGGCTGAAAGGCGTCCTGTCGACCGCGGGCTCCGGCACGCTGGCTTTGGCACGCAAGCTGGTTCCCGACGCGATTACGCTCGATCTCGGACTATCGGATATCGACGGCTGGGTGTTGTTCGATCTGCTTCGCCATGACCCGAAAACCAAGGACATTCCCGTTCATGTCATCTCGGGCGCCGAAGACATCGAGGTGCTTGCCCGCAAGGGTGCATCCAGCATTTCAACCAAGCCCGTATCGTCGGACGAACTGATGAAGGTCTTCCAGGATATTCATTCCAGAAAGCTCCGCGTCCAGAGCCGCGTCCTGATTGCCGATCCCGATCCCGAGCGCCGCCTTTCGCTGATCGAGGCGATCCGCGACGGCGTCACCTCGGTTACGGCGATCGGCCGCGTCGCGGCGAATGCGGACGAAATCGGCATCGCCAACTATGATGCCGTTGTGCTCGGCTTTGGCCGCTCGGCCAAGGACAACGCCCAGATGCTGGATGAGATTGCCATCCTGTTCGGGCAGTCGGTGTCGCGACTGCTGTTCTTTGCGCCTCATCCGGAAGCGCTGCAACAGTCGCTCGCCTTGCATCCGGCATTGGCGGATGTTCCGCGGGCGGAGAATTTCGCGCAGCTGGCTCTCCTGATGTCGGCAACACTCCCCGGGCGAGGCCACGAAAACGATGGTGCGGCAGCCGAACAGCCGGACAAATTCGACCTCGCCGGCGCAAAGGTCCTCATCGTCGACGACGACATCCGCAACATCTATTCGCTTACCAGCGTTCTCGAGACCTATGACATCCAGGTGCTGCATGCGGAGCGCGGCCGGGAAGGTATCGCGCTTCTGGAGCAGAGCCCGGACATCGATGCGGCACTGATCGATATCATGATGCCGGAAATGGATGGCTACGAGACGATGCGGCAGATCCGCAGCATGCCGGCGATCGCCCATATCCCGTTGATCTCGGTCACAGCCAAGGCAATGAAGGGCGACCGGCAGAAGTGCCTCGATGCCGGCGCCTCCGACTACATCGCCAAGCCTGTCGACCTCGATCTGCTGTTGGCATTGCTGCGTGTCTGGATCGGCCGTTCGCGATCCCGTGTCCATGGTCCGGAAAAGATGCTCATGGCAGTGAACTGACGGCCGCTCGATGCAGAAGCTATCGAGAAACGGAGCAAGGAAGCTGGAGGTCATGGCGCCGGCAGCGGGGCCGGCAAAGGCGCGCATCCTGGCCGTGGATGACGACGAGCGCAATCTGCTGGCGATCGGCGAGGTTCTGGCCCCTATCGGTGAAGTCGTCTGCGTGCAGTCGGGCGAAGAAGCGCTGCGCGCACTGCTGAAGGAGGATTTCGCAGTCATCCTGCTGGACGTGCTGATGCCCCGGCTGGATGGCTACGAGACCGCGGGATTGATCCGCCAGCGCGAGCAATCCAGGCGAACGCCGATAATTTTTCTCACCGCCATCAACAAGGAAGACGCGCACATGCTGCGCGGCTACGACGCCGGCGCGGTGGATTACGTGTTCAAGCCTTTCGACCCGGCCATGCTGCGTTCCAAGGTTGCCGTGTTCGTCGAACTTCATGAGAAGACGCTCGAAATCCAGCAAAAGGCGGCTGCCGAGCAACGGCTGCTGGCCCAGGCACTGCAGGCGCAGAAGGAAAAGCTCGAGGCCGAGCGGGCGCTGCGCAGCGCACAGGAGCGGCAGCATGCCATTTTGAGCTCTCTTCCGGTCTGCTTCCACGCAAGGGCGGCGGAGCCGCCGTTCGGCGCCAGCTTTGTCACCGAAGGGGTCGAACGCCTGACCGGCTTTCCTGCGGAACGGCTGACCGCCGATCCAGGCTTCGGCCTGAGCCGCGTTCATCCCGACGATCTGCCGAGAGTGAGGGAGGTCCTGCTCGCAGCCAAGGCCACCGGCTCCTACACCTGCGAATTCCGCTGGCAATGCGCCGACGGCAATTACCGGATTTTTCTCGACCAGGGCGTCCTGTCGAATGGCTCCGACGGCCGGAAGCCCGAGATCCTCGGCACATTGCTGGACGTTACCGAGCGGCGCGAGCTTGAGGACCAGCTGCTGCAGTCGCAGCGCCTCGACGCGATCGGCAAGCTTACCGGCGGCCTGGCGCATGATTTCAACAATCTGCTTGCCGCAATTCTCAGCGGATTGGGATTGCTCGAGCGCCATGCCGAGTTCGACGGACAGACCAGGCAGGTTCTGGAACTGACACGCCGGTCGGCAAAACAAGGCGCCGAGCTCGTCAACCGCATGCTTGCCTTCTCGCGCCGCCAGACGCTGAGGCCGCGGGCCGTGCGCCTCGCCGCGCTCGGCGATACAATGAACGGGTTGGTGGCCCCGGTCCTGGGCGGCCTGATCCGTTTCGATTGGCTTGTCGACGACACTGTGTGGCCGGCGCATGTCGATGCCAGCCAGCTGGAGCTCGCGCTGATGAACCTGGTCTTCAACGCGCGCGATGCCATGCCGTCCGGCGGCACGATAATCGTGGAGGCGCAAAATCGAACGCTAGGCAGTGCAGCCGAGGATATTTCGGCGGGCGACTATGTCGTGGTCACGGTCAAGGACACGGGGTCGGGCATACCGGCTAACATTCTCGCCAAGGTCGTCGAACCGTTCTTCACCACAAAACCGGTCGGCAAAGGCACTGGCCTCGGTCTGAGCACGGTGCATGGTTTCGTCAAGCAATCGGGCGGCACGCTTCGCATTGAAAGCACCGTCGGCAGTGGAACATCCGTCCAGCTCTGGCTGCCGCGTTCAATCGAGCGTCCGGTCGAAATCGCCGAGAAATCCGATGCCGACGACACCGTCGTGAATGCCGGCGAGGACTATCCATCGGTCCTGCTGATCGACGACAGCAACGTACTGAGGGAACTGACGGCGCAATCGCTTCGCCAACATGGCTTTGCGGTTACCTGTGCCGGGGGCGGTGCCGAAGCGCTGGCGATGATCGAGCGGGCGCCGTACGATTTCGATGTCATCGTCACCGATTTTGCCATGCCGCTCGTCTCGGGCCTGGAGGTCATTCGGTTCGCCCGGAATCTGCGGTCCGATTGGCCGGCGGTGATGATAACCGGATACGCCGATGCCGACGCGATCGCCGACCGGCCCCCCGACGTGCCGCTGCTCGGCAAACCGCTGCGCGAAAAGGACCTGATGGAGAGCATTCTTGCGGCGGCCGCGCGCGCCGGCTCGCAGAAAGCCAGGCAGGCCCAGCCGGTGAAAGGCGGGTACCGATTTTCGACCTGAAGAGACAAGCCTCACCGAATCGAAACGGTACGTTCCGTATCCTCGATCGTCCGCGACATCCAGCCTGTGTGCAACACGGAGCGCCGGCCATGGCGCGCTCGACGGGCTGTGATGCGGTTGATAAGCCCTCTCCGCAAGGAGACTCGAGACATGACCGTTGCGATCGAGATGGGCCAGACGAGCGCAGGCGCCCCGGCGGCGCTGGATCTTGAGGAACTGCTGGCGACGCGGCTTCTGGTGCAGGGCAATTCGGGCTCCGGCAAATCCCACCTGCTGCGCCGGCTCTTGGAGCAGAGCGCGCCCTGGGTGCAGCAGACCATCATCGACCCCGAAGGCGACTTCGTGACGCTGGGCGACCGTTTCGGCCACCTGGTGATCGACGCCGAGGAGCATACCGAGCGCGGCCTGCAGAGCGCCGGCGAGCGGGCGCGCATCCACCGCGTCTCCACGGTGCTCAATCTCGAGGGGCTCGACGCCGAGAACCAGATGCGGCGCGCCGCCGCCTTTCTCGGCGGGCTTTTCGAGGTCGCCCGCGACCACTGGTACCCGATGCTGGTGGTGGTTGACGAAGCGCAGCTGTTCGCGCCGGCCGTCGCCGGCGAGGTTTCGGACGAGGCACGCAAGCTCTCGCTCGGCGCCATGACCAATCTGATGTGCCGCGGCCGCAAACGCGGGCTGGCCGGCATCATCGCCACCCAGCGGCTTGCCAAGCTCGCCAAGAACGTCGCCGCCGAGGCTTCCAATTTCCTCATGGGCCGGACTTTTCTCGATATCGACATGGCGCGTGCCGCCGACCTTCTCGGCATGGAGCGGCGCCAGGCCGAGGCCTTTCGCGACCTCGAGCGCGGGCAATTCATGGCGCTCGGCCCGGCGCTGTCGCACCGTCCGCTCGGCTTGCGCATCGGCCCGACCGATACGAGTCCGCGCAACGCGACCCCGCGCCTGATGCCGCTGCCGGAAGCGGCGTTGGAGGATGCCCGCGCGATCATCCTGGCGGCGCCGCCGCCGGAAACCGTGCGGCCGCAGCGCCGCTCGTCGCCGGACCTGCTCGATCAGCTGATGGCAGCAAAATCGGCGGCGCTGGAAATCCGCC
>NZ_JAMYSY010000022.1:0-104726 GCF_040322175.1 Mesorhizobium sp. M0185
ATTCCGGATCGAAGATGGACTAATCTAGTATGCCGTCTCGCTTCGTCCAACTCCCTCGTCCGCTTCTGCCATAATGAATGAGCTGTTGCCAGAAACGCCACGTCGCGTTCATACATGCAGGGCGCAAACCGGGAGACTGAAATGCCCGCCCACAGCAATCTCAAGCCGGTGCTGACGGCTGCTGAAATCAACGCGCTGATGGCGACCATTTTCCCGCAGCTCAACGACCAGTTCACCTTCTACGAGGCGTTGGAGGTGTTTCCAGGCGGCTGTGTCGTGCGGCTCAACGCCGACGAGCGCCATTTGCGTCCCGGCGGCACCGTGTCGGGTTCAGCGCTGTTCACGCTGGCCGACATAGGCGGCTATGTCTGCGTGCTCTCGCATGCCGGACCGGATGCACTTTCGGTCACCACCAGTCTCAACATCAATTTCGTCCGCAAGGCCGAGGCCGGGCCGATCGACGGCCATTGCCGCATCCTCAAGCTCGGCAAGAGCCTGATGGTGTTCGATATCGACATCGTCGCCAGCCCGGAGGGACACACGGTAGCGCACGCAACGGGCACCTATTCGATCCCGCCAAAGCGGGTTGATGGTGTGGTAAAATAATACCTTTCATCCAAGGCGTTGTTTTTGCTGGATTTTGATAGCTCGCCGACATTTCACGCGCCTTGACGCAGTCGCCGTCCTCTCCTATAAGCCCTCACGGAACAGCGGCCCGCAAAGGCCGCCGTTTTGTTATTGGCCGCGGGCGAGCGCCTTTCGCCAATCCAAGCAACAAGAAACGCCTTCTTTTGAAGGTCCGAACCGAAAGCAACAATCCATGGCAACCTTTTCGCAGAAGCCTGCGGATGTGGTGAAGAAGTGGGTGCTGATCGACGCCGAGGGTCTCGTCGTCGGCCGTCTCGCCACTGTCATCGCCAATCATCTTCGCGGCAAACACAAGCCCACCTTCACCCCGCACGTCGACGACGGCGACAACGTCATCGTCATAAATGCCGACAAGGTGGTGTTCACCGGCAAGAAGTTCACCGACAAGGTCTATTACTGGCACACCGGCCACCCCGGCGGCGTCAAGGAGCGCACCGCGCGCCAGCTGCTCGAGGGTCGTTTCCCCGAACGTGTCGTCGAGAAGGCCGTCGAACGCATGATCCCGCGTGGCCCGCTCGGCCGTCGCCAGATGAAGAACCTCCGCGTCTATGCAGGCACGGAACATCCGCATGTCGCCCAGCAGCCCGTCGTCCTCGACGTGGCCAAGCTGAACGCCAAGAACAAGAAGGTTTCGTAAGATGGCTGAGCTTTCCTCGCTCGCAGAACTCGGAGCTGCCACCGGCAATACCAACACCCAGCCGGCCGCACCCGTCCACGTCCAGAAACTCGATAAGTCGGGCCGCGCCTATGCCACCGGCAAGCGCAAGAACGCCATCGCCCGTGTCTGGGTGAAGCCCGGCTCCGGCAAGATCGTCGTCAACGACAAGGTGTTCGCCGAATATTTCGCGCGCCCGGTCCTGCAGATGATCCTCAACCAGCCGATCATCGCCGCCAACCGCGCCGGCCAGTATGACATCGTCGCCACCGTCATCGGCGGCGGCCTCTCCGGCCAGGCCGGTGCCGTGCGCCACGGCATCTCCAAGGCGCTGACCTATTACGAGCCGGCGCTGCGCGCCGTGCTCAAGAAGGGCGGCTTCCTGACCCGCGACAGCCGCGTCGTCGAGCGCAAGAAGTACGGCAAGGCGAAGGCCCGCCGGAGCTTCCAGTTCTCCAAGCGCTAAGCGCTGCGCAATTACACGTTTTCGAAAGGCCGCCTCCGGGCGGCCTTTTCTTTTCATACAGGGGCATCACCCCACCCGCGCCTGCGGCGCGGTTCATGCCTGGCGCAAAGCTCAGGTCCGGCTGTCCTTGATGAAGTCAATGAACGCCCGCAACGGCGCCGGCACGAGGCGCCGGCCGGGATAGTAAAGGAACGGCCCGGAGAAGCTCTGCCACCAGGGTTCAAGCAGCGGTTCGAGCGCCCCGCTCTCGAAGTGAGGGCGTAGCCAATCCTCGAACAGGCTGATGATGCCGGTGCCGGCGATGGCTGCATCGACTTTGAGGTCAGTCGCCCCGCCCAGGGTCACGACAAGCGGCCCCGTCGGGTCGACCCGCACCACCTCGCCGTCGCGCTCGAATTCCCACGGCGGCATCGCACGGCTGGCAAAGCGGCCGCGCAGGCAGGCGTGGCCGAGCAGGTCGCGCGGGTGTTGCGGCCGGCCATGACGATCCAGGTAGGCCGGGCTGGCGGCGGTGGCGAAGCGCTGCACGCGCGGTCCGATCGGCACAGCGATCATGTCCTGCTCCAGCCGCTCCTCATAGCGAATGCCGGCGTCGCACCCCGCCGCCAGCACATCGACGAAGCTCTCCTCCGAGATCACCTCCAACCGGATGCCCGGATAGGCGGCGAGAAAAGGCGGAACGATGCTGGGCAGTACCAGCCGCGCCGCGCTGACCGGCACATTGAGGCGCAACGTACCTGCCGGCCTGTCGCGAAAGCCGTTCACTACGTCGAGGGCCGACTCCACCTCGGTCAAGGCAGGACCGAGCCGCGCCAGCAGGCCTTCGCCGGCTTCCGTCAGGACAACGCTGCGGGTCGTCCGGTTGAGCAGCCTGACACCGAGCTGCGTCTCCAGGCGCCGCACCGCCTCGCTCAAGCCGGACGCACTGCCGCCGCTGGCGCGTGCCGCATCCCGAAAACCTCTGGCGCGCGCTACGGCCACGAAGGCGTTCAGGTCCCCGAGATCAATCTGCATTGTTCGTCATTCCGCACAGCCCGTGCGAATTGTACCCAATTATCATGAGATCGGACAGCGTCTATCTGTGCACCGTTCCTGAAGGAGAAAGACCATGTCCAGCGTCGACCAGTCCGGCACATTCATCCTCGGCGACCGCAAGGTGAGACGGCTCGGCTACGGCGCCATGCAGCTCGCAGGGCCAGGCGTCTTCGGCCCACTAAAGGACCACGACGCGGCATTGGCCGTACTGCGCGAAGCCGTTGCACAAGGCGTCAACCACATCGACACCAGCGACTTCTATGGCCCGCACGTGACCAACCTGTTGATTCGCGAAGCGCTCGCACCCTATCCCGACGACCTCGTTATTGTCACCAAGATCGGTGCCCGACGCGGCACGGATGGCTCATGGCTGCCGGCCTTCTCGGCAGAAGAGCTGACACAGGCGGTGCACGACAATCTGCACAATCTCGGACTCGACGTGCTGGAGGTGGTCAACCTTCGGGTCATGTTCGACGCGCATGGCCCTGCCGAAGGGTCGATCGAGGCGCCGCTTGCGACGCTTGCCGAGCTCCAGCGACGGGGCCTCATGCGCCACATCGGGCTGAGCAACGTCACCGCTGCACAGATCGCCGAAGGCCGCAGGATGTGCAGGATCGTCTGCGTGCAGAACCAGTACAATCTGGCGCATCGGGGCGACGATGCCTCGATCGACGATCTGGCCCGCGACGGCACCGCCTATGTGCCGTTCTTCCCACTTGGCGGCTTCAACCCGTTGCAGTCGTCGACCTTGTCCAAGGTCGCCGCACGCCTCGGCGCCACGCCCATGCAGGTCGCGCTCACTTGGCTGCTTCGCCGCGGACCCAACATTCTTCTGATCCCCGGCACGTCTTCCGTCGCGCATCTGCGGGAGAACCTCGCCGCTGCCGACCTCGAATTGTCGGACGATGTCATCAAGGAGCTGGATGGTGTGGCAATGGCGGCCTGCGGGTAGATTACCGAAGGCAGTGATGAGCCAATCTCCCCCAAGTGGGTTCCCTTGCGGGGGAGATTGCCGGCAGGACAGCGAAGGCGCGCGACCTCACAGGCGGGACAACCGAGACGCTGAAGGATCGTCGCATTTTTCTGCCACTACGCCACATTTTGTTCTTGCTTTGTGCCGGCAGCTATGCTACTAATCTCCGTATGGTGCTAATTGGCTCCAACGACCCGCCCACAGAGGCGGGTTTTCTGTTTCTGGGTTCCTTCGAAAGTTGGCGCTGCCGGCCTGGGGTCGGCGGGACAGCGCCCTTCTGCCCTGCCGGGCATCGTCCCCACAAGAGGGAGATCCAGTTCTCGCCGCGCCGGTCTAGTTGATGCTGGCCGTGTTGGCCGGCTCGGCCGGGCGCTTCTCACCGGCATAGGGCACGCGAAAACCGTTCGCCGCCAGCCAACTGATGGCGGCCTTCGGTTCGTCGGTCTGGATGATGGTGGCGCCGCGCTCGACCCAGAAGCCATAAGTCTCGCGCGGCAGGCTGGCCGCAACCGCCAACTCGTCGCCGCGACCGCCGGCGAGGAAGCCTCCCGGCTTGTTGACGATGGCATAGGTGTCGGCCCAGATGTGCCAGTCGCCCCTCACCGCCAGCGCGCGCATGCGCGGGCTGAACAGCGGGCCGCCGGTCTCGGTCAGTGTCTCTGATCCCATGCGCCAGTTGATCATCTCGACCGCGCGCATCGGGAAGGCCCGGCCCACTTTCTCGGCAAACATGGCGTCGCGAACCGCGTCATCGGCGATAATCGGCATGAACTGGAAGCCGCTGCCGATCGCGTCCATGGCGGCCTTGACACTGGCAATCCGCTCCGCATTCCACAGGTTCTCCTTGACGATCACCTGTTCGGCCATGCCGAGGTCGCGCGCAACCGCGACCATGCCGACGAGGCTTTCGGTGTCGAGCTTGTTGTCGAGATTGATGAGGATCCTGTCCCTGGTCGTCATCAACATCTCGCGCAACGTCGAGACCGTCTCGCCCGTAACGGCGCCGGTGCCTTCGATCACCAAACGGCACGTCTTGAGTTCGGCCATCGTGCGGTTGACCACCTCACCCTTGCAATTCGTCGTGCGGTCGAGCCAACTGTCATGCATGACGACGAACTGTCCGTCCTTCGAGCGCCTTATATCGACCTCGACGATTTCGGCGCCCATTGCGATCGACGCCTCGGCGGCGGCGATCGAATTTTCGGGATAGAGCGTCTTGCCGGATTGCATGCCGCCGGCGCGGTGCGCGGCCACTATCACATGGTCGCGCCATTGGTTGGCGTGCTCGAAGCGGTCGAGAATCTGCCTGGCGCGCGTTTCGCCTGCCGATGCCTGGCCAAGGGAGAGCGCCAGCGCCGCGGAAAGTAGAAGGCTCAGCCAAATCGTTCGCATGAGACAGGTCATTCGCACGAGAATCGCTCCGTACCGGGATCGCACCCCGGTTAAGCGATGCCCGTGACAGGCAGGTGAACGAAGCCGGCTTGCAAAATGCCGGAAAATCAGGTCAGCGCCGGCCGAAGCAGTCTTCGGCGGCTACTTTCGGTTGCTTGCCAGGCAATCTCCTGGCGAGCCATGCCGGGTTCGCCTGGCGAGCAAGGATTTGTGACCGGATCGAATGGCCATGATCCTCCGCAGGGGTCGCAATTCTGAGAATTATGTCCAATAAGGTTGCGCGTCGACGCACAGGAGATCGCTTCATGCCGCCAAGGACCATCGATCATGCCTTCACCACCCGCTCCAGGACGGGTGCGTCGTTCGAGCCGACCTATGCCGGCGCCCTGTCGTTCATGCGGCGCAAATATTCGAAGGACGTGAAGGACGCCGATGCGGTGGTGTGGGGCATTCCCTTTGACGCTGCGGTCACCAATCGGCCGGGCGCCCGTTTCGGACCGCAGGCAATCCGCCGCGCCTCGGCCATCCTCGACAACGATCCGCAATATCCGTTTTCGCGCGACCTGTTCGAACAGCTTGCCGTGGTCGATTATGGCGACTGCCTGCTCGACAGCGGCAATCACCAGAAGACGCCTGCCACGATCGAACGCGAAGCGGCGAAGATCCTGAAATCCGGCGCCTTTCTGCTGTCACTCGGTGGCGATCACTTCGTCACCTGGCCGTTGCTCAAGGCGCATGCCGCCATCCATGGCCCGCTGGCTCTGGTGCAGTTCGACGCACACCAGGACACCTGGCCCGACGACGGCAAGCGCATCGATCACGGCTCCTTCGTCGGCCGTGCAGTCAAGGAGGGCATCATCGACCCCGACCGGTCGATCCAGATCGGCATCCGCACCCACGCGCCCGACACGTTCGGCATCAAGATCCTGTATGGCCATGAAGTGGAGGAAATGCGTGCGTCGGACATCGCCTATGCCATCGTCGACCGTACGGGCGGCAAGAAGACCTACGTCACTTTCGACATCGATTGCCTGGACCCGGCTTTTGCGCCCGGCACCGGAACGCCGGTCGCGGGAGGCCCGTCTTCGGCAAAGATCCTGTCGGTGCTGCGCCAGATCAATCAGCTCGATATCGTCGGCGCCGACGTCGTCGAGGTTGCGCCAGCCTATGATCACGCCGATATAACGGCAATTGCCGGGTCGATGGTGGCCATGCACTATCTCGGGCTGTTGGCGGAACGAAAGGCCCGACTCGAAGAAATGAACCAGGGCAATCATGGCGTTGCCGGATTGAACCAGGCAAGCGGCATATAGCTTTGAGATAACAGGAATTTTGGCAAGCAATGAAACCGAAAATCTTCATCGACGGCGAGCACGGCACCACCGGTCTGCAGATAAGGGCGCTGCTTGCCGAGCGTGGCGACCTGGAAATCATCTCCATCCCGACCGAGCGCCGCAAGGAAACGGCAGCGCGCGCCGAGTTCCTCAATGCCGCCGATGTCGCGATTCTCTGCCTACCGGACGCGGCCGCCAAGGAAAGCGTTTCGCTGATCGCCAATGACACCACCAAAGTGATCGACGCCTCGACGGCGCATCGTGTCGCCGATGGGTGGGAATATGGTTTCGCCGAAATGGACAAGGACCAGGCGAAGAAGATCGCTTCGGCGAAGCGCGTCGCCAATCCGGGCTGCTGGCCGCAAGGACCAATCGCGACGCTGCGGCCGCTGGTTGCGGCGGGGCTGCTGCCGGCCGATTTTCCGGTCACCGTCAACGGCATTTCCGGCTATTCCGGCGGCGGCCGGCCGATGATCGAGGATTATGTCGGCAAGGGCGAGGATGCGCCGGAATTCCTGCCCTACGGGCTGACGCTGCAGCACAAGCACGTGCCTGAGCTTAGGACCTATGCTAAGCTTTCGCACGATCCAATCATGCAGCCGGCGGTCGGCAATTTCGCGCAAGGCATGATCACGGTGGTGCCGCTGCAACTCGGCGGCCTCGACCATGTGCCGACCGGCGCCGAGCTTCACGCGGCGATCGCCGATCATTTCGCTTCCATCGATGGCGGCGTGGTCGAGGTGGCGCCGTATCTGCATCAGGAACGCATGCCTGACATCGATCCGGAGATCTATAATGGCACCAACCGGATGAAGCTCTACGTCTTCGCCAATGACGATCGAGCGCAGGCGCTGCTGCTTGCGGTCTATGACAATCTCGGCAAGGGCGCCTCGGGCGCCGCCGTGCAGAACATGGATCTGATGCTCGGCCTCTAAATGGATGTGCCGGCATTTCCAAAGCGCTGGAAGGTCGGCGCGCCCGAACTCATCGCCGAAACGTTCAGCAGCCGCATCTGGAAGGTCGCGCGCGAGGACGGCTCGCCGGCAATCGTCAAGGATCTAAAGCCTTTCGACGATGTCGAGGACGAGTTGCGTGGCGAGCATTTCCTCGCCTGGCGACGCGGCGAAGGCGCGGTGCGGCTGCTGGGCCGCGATGGCCACCGCATGCTGCTCGAGTATGCCGGCGAAACCTCGCTGTCACAGATGATTGCGGATCAGGGCGACAATGCCGCCACCGCGATCGCGGCGGAGGTAATGGCCAAGCTGTTCTCGCCGTCGAAGCACCCTGCTCCACCGGACCTTCAGCCGTTGCGGACCCGGTTTTCCAGCCTGTTCAAAAAGGCGAAGGCCGATCGCGCCGCCGGCGAAAAGAGCCTGTATGTCGAAGCTGCCGAAATCGCGGAACGGCTGTTGTCCAATCCGCACGACGTACGGCCGCTGCATGGCGACCTGCATCACGACAACATCATGCACGGTCCGCGCGGCTGGCTGGCGATCGATCCAAAGGGCGTTCTCGGCGACCCCGGCTTCGATGCCGCCAATGTGTTCTACAACCCACTCGACCGAGACGATCTTTGCCTCGATCCGCGGCGGATCGCGCATATGGCGCATGTCTTTGCAGCAACGCTCGGCCAGTCGCCGCCCGCGATACTGGACCACGCCATCGCCTATGGCTGCCTGTCGGCTGCATGGCACCATGAAGATCGCAATGCGGTCGACGAAAACCGCGAACTGGCGATTGCCGCGGCAATCCGGCGGGTGCGGCTCAGCCTCTGAGAGCGATCTCGTGGGGCAGCGGGTAAGCGCCCTTGGTACCGCGCCAATGCGCGGCGGCGAAGCCCAGCAGAAACAGCGCGAATGCCTGATGCGTCAGGGCCATGTGCAGAGGCACCTGCATCAATAGCGTGCCGATGCCGATCGACGCCTGCACCACGACAATCAGGAACAGCAGCGTCGCGCGTCGGGCATGCGTCGTGCCCGGCAGGCGCTGGCGTGTCGCAATCATGTGCCAGAGCGCGACCGCGAAGATCGTGTAGGCGCCGACCCGGTGGACGAATTGCACCGTCTTCGGGTTTTCGAAGAAATTGCGCCATGCCGGCTCCAGCAGCAGCAGGTCGCCGGGAACCAGCTTGCCGTCCATCAGCGGCCAGGTGTTGTAGCTCAAGCCGGCGTCTAGCCCTGCGACCAGCCCGCCGAGATAGATCTGGACCAGCGCCAGCAGCACCAGGAAGCCGGCCAGACGTTGCGTCGAGCGGTCGGCAGCAGGTTCCGAGTGCGGCGCCAGCCCACGCGCGACCACCATGGTCGCCGTGAAGATCAGCGCCGCCAGCGTCAGATGCGTCGCCAGCCGGTATTGGCTGACCGAAACCCGGTCAACCAACCCGGACGCCACCATCCACCAGCCTATCGCGCCCTGCAGGGCGCCGAGAAGGAGGATGCCCGACAACTTCGTGCCGAGGCCCCGCTCGATGCGGCGCGTCGCCCAGAAGAGCAGCAGCGGCAGGGCGAAGACCACGCCGACACTACGCGCCAGGATGCGGTGCACCCATTCCCACCAGAAGATCGACTTGAACGCCTCGATGCTCATGCCGTTGTTGAGTTCGGCATATTGCGGGGTCTGCTGGTAGCGCAGGAACTCCTCCTGCCACTCGGCATCATTGAGCGGCGGGATGACGCCGTGTATCGGCTGCCATTCGGTGATCGACAGGCCGGAATTGGTGAGCCTTGTAGCGCCGCCGACCAGTACCAGCGCAAACAGCACCAGGAGCACGACATAGAGCCAACCGCGTACCAGCGCGCGGTTGCGAAGGTCGCGATCGCGGGCGGCGAAAGGCGCGGCATCGGATATGGCAGCAGCCATGGATTTGTCCCGGCGGTTGAAGTCGCGGATTGGTGAACCATCGCAACCCGGCTTGCAAGACCGGACAGCGCGGCACGCCGTCGCGCCGTTTCTGGCGGGTTGCGCGTATTGGCTGTTCGGCCTAAGCGATAGCGATCAACGAGATCGCGCCATGCCCATTCGCCTGAAAAAGCTGATCGGAAGCTTCCTGCTGGTAGTGCTGGTCATAGTCTATGCGCTGGTCGCCTCGATTGTGGCGGTCGCCCAATTGTCGCAGTCCGGGCCGCTGGCGCACTTCATCTTCTTCCTGCTCAGCGGGCTTTTGTGGGTGCTGCCGGCGATGGGCATCATCAAATGGCTGATCCTGGAGCCGCGGCCGAAGGGGCGAGGCAACAGTTAGATCGTCACCACCGTCTTGCCGGCATTGGCCAGCGGCGTCGTCACGCCCGACAACATTGTTCGGATGTGGGCGACGCTCTGGTAGCGGCCATTGACCGAAATGCGCGGCAGGGCGTGCAGGAAGCCGGCATGCTCGGCGCGGAGTATGCCGTGGCGGGTCGTCACCGCCGAGGCGTAGCCGGCATCGCGGACTAGGCCTACTTCGCGGCGGCCGACGGCACTGGCATAACCGTAGGGATAGGCGAAATGGCGCGGCTCCTCGCCGAGTTTGGCCTGCAATATGCGCTTGACATCGCCGATCTCATGTCGCGCATCGCTCTCGGAAAGCCGCTTCAGATTGCAGTGATTGACGCTATGTGCGCCGATCGTCACCAGCGGGTGCCCGGCCATGGTGCGGATCTCGTCCCAGTTCATCAGCGTGCTCGGGCGCGGACCACCCAACTCGATGCCGTTCGAGCGCGCCAGATCCCGCAACACCGCACGCTGGTCCTGCTCGCGCACCTTCAGCGTCAGATGAGCGTGCAGGCGCGCATTGGCCTGGACCTTTTTTCCCGGACTCGAGCAGTCGATTGTCACCGGGCCATCCGGCGTCGTCAGCGTCAGGCGATCGCGCGCATTGACGATGTCCTCGACCACGTCCCACCACAAATCGGCAGCGCCGTCGATCAGCCCCGGCGCGACGTAGATGGTGATCGGCGCGCCGTGTTTCTCCAGCACCGGCAGCGCCTCGGTCATGTTGTCTCGATAGGCGTCGTCGGCGGTGATTGTCGCAAACTGGCCGTCCTTGTCGCCAGCCTTGATGCGCTCGATCGCCTCGTCAAGCGTGACGAAACTGTAGCCGTTCGCCTTCATGTCGGCGATCACGGTGTCGAGGAACCCGGGCGCGATGTTCAAGTGGCGGTTGACGCCGTTCGGCTTTTCCGGCGTCGCGGTAACCCGATGCAGCATCAGGATGGCGCCAAGGCCGCCGATAAACGGCTTGGCCAGCGGCGCGAGACCGGAATAGCGGGCGATATTGAGCGCCAGTTTGCGGATTGCCTCGCCCCCGTCGATCATTCATTCACCTTTTGCGCCTAAGCTCATCAAGCATGGAATGCGCCTGCGCGGGACCCCCAATCGCGACGAATACGCCCTAAGGATTGAGGTATGGTTGACGCCACCGCGTCATTTGACGGCAATCGGCTGGCAAGCAGCGAGGCGTCGCCGTGTGCCTTGCCGGCCGGCAAAGCCGGCCTGTCAACCTCGGTCGCCGATAGTGCGGCGTTGGCGGCGTACGCAGAATTCTGCCATTCGGCGCTTTTTGCCCCTGCGCAAAGCGCAGGCTGGATCCTGAACTGGGCCGCACATACCGGCGCCGACGTTGTCGTTGCGACGCTGCGCGCCGAGGACAGGCCGGTTTTCTCACTGGCGCTGGAGGTCACTCGCAGTGGAGCGTTCCGCGTCGCCCGGTTCATGGGCGGCCGCCATGCAAACGGCAATTTTGCCGCCGCCGACCCGCAATGGCTGGCGAATGCCGATAGCGCGGCGATCCGCTCGATGCTGGCTGCGATTGCCAAGGCGCGGCGCGACATCGATCTTGTTGCGCTGGAGCGGTTGCTGCCCGATCTCGACGGCGTTGCCAACCCGCTCTCCGCCTTGCCGCATTTTTCGAGCCCCAATCTGTCGCTGGCCGCCGGTCTTGTGGGAGGATTTGACGCACTGCTCACCCGCGTGAGCGGCAAGCGCAGGCGCAAGAAGCATCGCTCGCAGGCGCGCAAGTTCGAGGCCGTTGGCAGC
The DNA here is from genome assembly GCF_040322175.1 of Mesorhizobium sp. M0185. Lineage (NCBI taxonomy): Bacteria > Pseudomonadati > Pseudomonadota > Alphaproteobacteria > Hyphomicrobiales > Phyllobacteriaceae > Mesorhizobium > Mesorhizobium sp. M0185. The sequence continues at coordinate 11,517 of NZ_JAMYSY010000022.1, forward strand.
TATCGTCGCATCGAGGCGAGAACTGCGGACGAGGTGCACATGCTGCTCGATGCCTTTTTCGAGATGAAGGAATTCCGCTTCCGCAAGATGGGCATCGCCAATGTTTTCGGTGAGGCGGAGGTGCGCGCTTTTTTCCGCTCGCTGTTTGCCGACGCGCTTCAAGAGGAAGATCCGTCCTTCGTCCTGCATGGGCTGGAAGTCGCCGGCAAACTTCGTGCAGTCACCGGGTCGAGCCGCTCGGGCAAGCGGCTGATCTGCGAATTCGGGGCGATTGCCGAGGACGACCTCGCACACACCAGCCCGGGCGACTTCCTGTTCTTCGAGAACATCCAGGAAGCCTGCGAGGCGGGTTTCGAAATCTATGATTTCTCGGTCGGCGACGAACCCTACAAGCGATTGTGGTGCGATGTCGAAACGCAGCATTTCGAGGTGCTGGTTCCGCTGACGCCGAAAGGTCGTGCGCTGGCGCTTGCGCTCAGGCACGGCGCAAGCCTGAAGGCATTCATCAAGCACAGCCCAATGGTCTGGAAGCTGACCAAGCTGCTGCGCCGTAAAGCCGTGGGGCGGACAGCACCGGCCGCAGGCGAAGACGACAGCTGATTTCGATTTGAGAGAAAACTGCCTCAGGCGGCCGAGCGCCGTCCCGGCATTGGGCCCGGCGCCACATGGCCGATGGGCGTGACCAGCGTCAGGTCGGGATAGCCACTCTCGATGAGCGCGACCGCGGCCTGCGTCACCTCGTCGTCCGGCTCAAGCATGGAGAGCAAGACCTCGGTCCCCTCGCCCACCAGGCGGCTGATGCCTTGCGCGTCGGCCGGTCCGCATTCGACCACGACCAAATCATAGGCGGTGGTCAGCGACTGCATGATGATCGGCAGCCGGTCGGCGGCGCGCATGGCGCGGACCGGATCGGCTGTGCCGACGGGAATAACGTGGCAGTCCGAATAGAGATCGGGGTGGATCACATCGCTGAACTGCGCTTGCGAGGCGAGCAGATCGGTGATGCCCGGAAACAGCCCGCTGTCCAGCATCGGCCGCGAGGCGGCACCCGAAGCGGTGAGATCAAGCAGCAGCACGCGAAGCCCGGCGTCGGAGACTGCGCGCGCCACCAGCACTGCCGAGGCAGCCGCCTCGTCGCCTTCTGGCGACACGAATATGGCGCGGGCGGCACCGGTGGCGATCAGTTTTTCCGCGGCCTTGTCGATGTCGACCTCGCCGAGGATAGAACGTGCCGGTTCAATGTCTCCAGCGGCCATTTCAGAGTACTCCGGTTCGATTTTCTCGGCAGCCGCTTCCGCCACCGCGACGGGTTCCGGCTCCACTTTGCTTTCAATGATATTGTCGTCGTCGGCCTCATCGATCTCGACGACTGCCGGTTCGGACCGGCCAACCGACGGGTCGGGCTCGGCCATCACGCGTTCGGCCTGGACAGCCGGCATCGCAACCTGCTCGATGCGCTCGAAATGGGCACCGGCGGCCGGACGCATGGCGCGGCCGGAAAACAGTTCCTGCAGCAGCGTGACGATCGCCATGATGAGCAACGAGCCGACAAAGGCCGCACTGACAATCGGACCAATCTTGGGGAAATAAGGTTCGGCCGGCACCTGGGCGTCCGAAAATACGCGAGCGTCGACGGGCAGATAGTTGCGATCCTTGCGTGCGGCCGCCTGGAGATAGCTGGATGAATAGAGATCGAGCTGCTGACGCTTGGTCGCGGCATCACGCTGCAGCGCATCGAGTTCCACCTGCTCTTCGCCGGCGCGGGCGGACGCCGCCTTCAGCGTGTTGACGTCTGCCACGAGTTGAGCCTCTCGCGCCTTCGCCGTCTCGGCCTGCGCCATCAGACCTTTCATGATCTTTTCCGCTTCGTTGCGGATCTGGCGGTCGAGATCCGCGAGCTGCGACTTCAGCGCGCGGATGCGCGGATGGTTGTCGAGCAAGGTGGTGGAAAGGTCGGCGATGTTGTTCTTGAGTTCGACTTGCCGCTCGCGTAGGCGCTGGATCAGTTCGGAAGACAACACCTCCGGAACGGCATCCAGCGAGCCGCCATTGCGCAACGCCCTGCGCACGCTGTCGGCGGTCGCTTCCGCCGAAGCGCGATTGGCGCGCACGCGTGACAGTTCGCTCGACAATTCGGACAGCTGCTGGGTGGCAAGCACCGAATTGTTGCCGCCCATCAAAAGATCGGACTGCGCACGGAATGCGGCAACCTTGGCTTCCGCCTCCTTCACCCGGTTCTGCAGATCCGCGATTTCCGGCGCCAGAAAGTCGGTGGCGGCGGAATTCGATTCGAGCTTGGCATTGCCCTTGGAGGCGATATAGGCGTTTGCAATGGCGTTCGGGATCGCGGCGGCAAGCTTTGGATCCTCTGACGAGAACTCGATTGCGATCGCGCGGGTTTTTTCAACGCCATAGACGTTGAGCTTCTCATGCATTGCGTCCAGCACGCGCTCTTCCAGCGGAATCTCGAACGGATCGCTTTTCAAGCCAACAAGGACAAGGGCGCGGCTCAGCGCCGACATCTTCAGCGCCTCGTCGAATTCGGGCAATTTCGCCAGGTTGAGCTTCGCCGCCACCTGCTTGAGGATGTCGGGGGACGAGATGATCTGGACCTCGGTGGCCACAGCCTCTTCGTCGGGAATCGACCGCTCGTTGCTGTTGGCCCCGGCTGGCCGCGTGAACTCCGATTCTCGAGGCCCGATCTCCAGCTTGGCTGCCGCCTTGTATTCGGGCGTTGCAAGCCAGGCGAGCGCAAAGGCCAGGCCGGTTACAACCAGTGCGACGACAAGGATGCGCAGCCAGTTTCGCGCCAGGCTGGCGAAAAGCTGCCTGAGATCGACGTCGACATCTGCGGCCGCGGATTGAACGGACATGCATCCCTGCTCCGGTACTGAGTCAGCATGCACCGTAAACAACTATGGTAACTCAGCCGTTAATATCGCGGTAAGAACCTGTCAGGCTCTATTAATAAGCCGCAAACAAGAGGCTGAAAACCATCTGCATTCGTCGATCCGGCCCGCATCGGCCGCGCGCCTTTACCGGCCATTAACCCTAACAGGATGATAACCGAGCTCGATCGTTAAGGTTTGCCGCAGAGTCGCCGGCTATTCAAAGGTACGTGTCCGCTCATGAAAAGCACTGCTCCCCTTTTCCGCGCGCTGCTTGCCGTATCGATGCTTTCGGGCTGCTCCAGCTACCGGCCGACGCCGGCCGCATTCCATGAAGTTCTCGACCAGCCCTATCGCCTCGGCGCCGGCGACCGCGTCCGCGTAACCGTGTTCGAGCAGGAAGGACTGACCAATACCTACAGCGTCGACCAGTCCGGCTATCTCTCGCTGCCGCTCGTCGGCAACGTGCCGGCGCGCGGCCACACCGCCCAACAGCTTGAAAGCGAGATCGCCGAGAAACTGCGCCAGGGTTATTTGCGGGATCCCGATGTTTCGGTCGAAATCGATCGCTACCGGCCGATCTTCGTCATGGGTGAAGTGGGTGCGGCGGGGCAGTATTCCTACGTTCCAGGCCTGACCGTGCAGAAAGCCGTCGCCATCGCCGGCGGGTTCACGCCACGCGCCAACCAGGAAAGCGTCGACATTACCCGCGACATCAACGGCAAGGTGATAACCGGACGCGTGGTGACCTCCGACCCGCTACTGCCCGGCGATACAGTCTATGTTCGCGAACGCCTGTTTTGATGTGCTGACAAAGTGGCGGACACACTCAGGATCGTCCACTGCTTTCGCTCACCGGTCGGAGGCATCTTCCGGCATGTGCGCGACCTGACCGAGGCTCAGGTCGAGGCCGGCCATGCCGTCGGCATCGTCTGCGATTCGACGACGGGCGGCGATTTCGAGGAACGGCTGTTCGAACAGATGAAAGGCAGCCTGGCGCTCGGCATTCACCGCACCCCGATGCAGCGGCATGTCGGGCCAGGCGATCTCGCCTCGGCCCGGCGCACCTATAGGATCATAAAAGAATTGCGGCCGGACGTGCTGCACGGGCATGGCGCCAAAGGTGGCGCCTATGCCCGTCTGTTCGGCTCATTGTTGCGGGTATCCAGGTCTCGCGTAGCCCGCCTTTATTCGCCGCATGGCGGCTCGCTTCACTATGACGAGACCACCGCCATGGGGAAGCTGTTCTTCGCGCTCGAGCGCTTCATGGCTCGCTTCACCGATTGCCTGCTGTTTGTTTCCGATTATGAGCGGCGGACCTATCGCAGGAAGGTCGGCGAGCCGCCCATTCCGAACGCTCTCGTCCACAACGGCCTGCGCGCCGCCGAGTTCGAGCCGGTGCGGACCGAGCACAATGCGGTTGACCTCCTCTATATCGGCATGATGCGCGATCTCAAGGGCCCGGACATCTTCATCGATGCGCTGGGGCTAGCCGCGACACGGCTCGGCCGCCCATTGAAAGCGCTGATGGTCGGCGACGGCGACGACCTGGCGCGCTATCGCGCCCAGGTGAATCAGCTCGGCCTCGAGGTCAGCTTCCTGGCGCCGATGCCGGCCAGGCTCGCCTTCAGGCTGGCCGAACTGGTCGTCGTTCCCTCGCGCGCGGAAGCCATGCCCTATATAGTTCTGGAAGCGCTCGCCGCCGGCAAGCCGATCATCGCGACGGCGGTCGGCGGCATACCGGAAATCTTCGACACCGGCTCACCTGTCCTGATCCGGCCCGACCCGCGCGAACTTGGCGACAAGATAAGCGCCGCATTGGCCGATCTCGACACCTACAAAGGCCTGATGCCCGGCCTCGCCGACCTCAAGGCACGCTTCGGCGCCGATGTAATGGCCGCCGAAATCGAAAAGGCCTATTTCGCCGCGCTCAAAAAATAGAGCAACGGGTTTCCACCGGGCTGCTCCTGGTGAAAGCGTCTCCAAAGCCATCTGTTGTTTCAAGGGTTTCTTAGCTCTCTTTTGCTATTCACCTGAGGGAAACCTGCGGACGCCCCATGAACGAAATCGACCCAGCGCGCCGTTTTTCGCTAGACGCGGTGCGCAAATTCGACGCCCCTGCCGAGAACAATACGGCCGGCGGCATGAACGATGTTGCCCGCCAGGTCGCCTCGCAATACCGGCGCGATACGATGTCGCCGATCATGGTGAGCGGCGTCCTGCGCATGGTGGAATTCGCGCTGCTGTTGGTCTCAGGTCTTGCCGTCTATTTCTATTATGTCGGCTTTTTCAACTATCTTGCCTGGCAATACTCACTGACGATCGCCGCCACCTCGTTCCTCGCGGTCGTTCTGTTCGACGTCACCGACCGCTACCAGATCGTCGCGCTGATGCGGCCGATCGCCAATTTCGGCCGTCTCCTGCTGGTCTGGGCCGGAACATTCGCCTTGATGGCGCTCACCGCCTTCACCATGAAAATGTCGGAAGACTATTCGCGCCTGCTCTTCGGCACGTGGTTCGTCGTCGGTTTCGTGTTGATCCTGGGTCTCCGCCTGGTGATCTCGAAGCTGATCCGGCGCTGGGCGCGCGACGGGCGGATGGAGCGCCGCGCCGTCATCGTGGGCGGCGGCAAGGCCGCGGAGGTATTGATCCGCTCGGTCGAAAGGCAGCCCTACAACGACATCCGCATCTGCGGCATCTTCGACGACCGTGGTGACAAGCGTTCACCGCCGGTTGTCGCCGGCTATCCCAAGCTCGGCACGATTTCCGAGCTCATCGAATTTGCCCGCATCGCGCGCATCGACATGCTGATCGTTTCGCTGCCGCTGACCGCCGAATCGCGCGTGCTGCAATTATTGAAGAAGCTGTGGGTGCTGCCGGTCGACATCCGGCTGTCGGCGCATTCGAATGCGCTGCAGTTCAGGCCGCGCGCCTATTCCTACATCGGCTCGGTGCCGATGCTCGATATCTTCGACAAGCCTATCAACGACTGGGATTCGGTCGCGAAACGCGCCTTCGACATCGTCTTTTCGATCATCGGCATCATCGTGTTCTCGCCGGTGATGCTGGCGACCGCAATCGCGATCAAACTCGACAGCAAGGGGCCGGTGCTGTTCCATCAGAAGCGGCACGGCTTCAACAACGAGATCATCGACGTCTACAAGTTCCGTTCGATGTATACCGACAAGGCGGACCCGACGGCCAAACAGACCGTGACCAAGAACGATCCGCGCGTCACCCGCGTCGGCCGCTTCATCCGCAAGACCTCGGTCGACGAACTGCCGCAGTTCTTCAATTCGCTGTTCGGTTCGCTGTCGCTGGTCGGGCCGCGCCCGCACGCCATTGCCGCGCAGTCGCACAACCTCCTCTACAATGAAGTGGTCGACGGCTATTTCGCTCGCCACAAGGTCAAACCCGGTGTGACCGGCTGGGCGCAGATCAATGGCTGGCGCGGCGAGATGGACACCAACGAGAAGATTCGCATGCGGACGGAATACGACCTCTATTATATCGAGAACTGGTCGCTCTTGTTCGACCTCAAAATCCTGTTCCTGACGCCGATCCGACTGCTCAACACGGAAAACGCATATTGAGCGCGACGGCCTATGAATTGCCGGCGGCGGCGGTCAACGCCAAGCTGATTGCACTGATTGCGTCGGGGGCGGTTTTCCTCGGCGTTTTCCTGTCCGGTTTCGTCATTGCCGAGCCCGCGCCGTACGATCTCTACATGATCGGGCTGATCGTGGTGTGGCCCTTGTTCGGCATGCGTATACAGCGCGCGGCGGTGCCACTTCTGGTGCTGCTGGTTATCATGAACATCGGCGGTATGATCTCGATGACGCAGATGTCGGACCTCGCCGGCACGCCGCTCTATCTCGCCGTCTCGCTGTTCCTGGCCCTAACCGCGGTTTTTTTCGCTTCGGTAACGGCCGTCCGGCCCAGTCTCTACCGGGTGATCTTCGTCGCCTATGTGGTGTCGGCAGTGCTGACTTCGCTGGTCGGCATAGCCGGCTATTTCCATGCCTTTCCAGGAGCGGAGATCTTCACCAAATACGACCGTGCCGCCGGCGCCTTCCAGGACCCGAACGTGTTCGGTCCGTTCCTGGTGCTGCCCGGCATCTACCTGCTCTACCTGCTGCTTACCGGCTCGGTCGCACGCATGCCGCGATTGGCGGTGCCGTTGCTGATAATCACCGCCGGCATCTTCTTTTCCTTTTCGCGCGGCGCCTGGGGCATGTTCGCCGTTTCGGCGATCCTGCTGACCGGTGCCTTGTTCCTGCAGAGCGCCAGCGGCAAGTTCAGGCTGCGCGTCGTCGTCATGACCATCGCCGCCGTCGGACTGCTGGTCATCGCAATGATCGTCATCCTGCAACTGCCAGGCGTCGCCGAGATGTTCTCGAACCGCGCACAGCTCGAACAAAGCTACGACACCGCCCGGCTCGGCCGCTTCGCCCGCTATACGATCGGCTTTCAGATGGCACTGGAGCATCCTTTCGGCATCGGCCCGCTCGTCTTCGGCAAGATCTTCGGCGAGGACACGCACGACATCTGGCTGAAGATGCTGATGGATTACGGCTGGCTCGGCTTCGTGTCGTTCCTGACGCTGACGTGCTGGACGATCGCCGCCGGCTTCCGCATTCTGCTGCGCGACCGGCCGTGGCAGCCTTATCTTCTATGCGCCTACGTCGCCTTCATCGGCAATATCGGGCTCGGCACCTTCATCGACATCGACCACTGGCGCCATGTCTACCTGCTGCTCGGCTTGATCTGGGGTGCCATCGCGCTCGAATACCGCCACCAGTGGCAGCTGCGGGCGACGCAGCGACCGGCAATCCCCGTCGCGGTTGCTTCAGGCAGGACAGCAACCGAATTCGGTTGACCGGACCCGGTCTATCACGATACATCGCGACCGGTCCGGAGTGTAGCGCAGCCCGGTAGCGCACTTGACTGGGGGTCAAGGGGTCGTCGGTTCGAATCCGGCCACTCCGACCATTAAAATCCAAAGGCTTAGCCGGTTTTCCCCCAAAACTGGCTGTACAGACGATAGCCGCACTGCAGCCAGCGCAACATACGCAGGCGTGATCTCATCGAGGGAACCGATCACGCATCACTCGTGCGCGAGGCACGGAGGCTGGCGTCTAGCCAGAAGCCCACCGAGAAACCGCGCGGTAATGGCTAGGTAAGCTTTGCTGCTACGCCCAACCTTTATCGTGAGAAAAGGTCCCGCCGCACATGCCAGAACGGCGGGACTCGATCAGGCGCCTTGCATCAGGCAGGGGTGACTCGGGGGTTGGGCATGCCCGATACGCGCGGATCGAAGTGAACCCTAGGCGCATCAGCTGCAATGCGTCCACCAACCGTCGGTTGGAAAGAACTAATTCAATCCCGACGGCTGGCCTGGCCTGAACAGGCGCGCGCTCAAGGCTCAGTTTCTTCCCGGGGAGGAGCTTTTTGGTCAGGACAATCAGGATAGGGCAATTCTTCACACGGAGAGGGCCTGTCGCCAACGCTGCGATAATGTTCCGCGAGTTTTGCGAAACCGTAGGCGAAGGCGAAAAGAAGCGCGAGGACAACCGCTATTCGGACGGCCATACCGTATTGTAGCAGGATCCTCCCATTGGAGCGCGCGGCGTTTTGGTACGTTTGAATGTTGAGTTCGAAAAAGGTTGGCTCTAGTTGAATTGCCGTCGTCCGCAGTTGTAAGGGCGAGCGGACGCTACGAAGATGCCACGCACTTTCGCCCTTTTCGGGAGAGATGCAATGTCGCTTCAAGGAGTTGCCTGTCCTGCCGAGCTGACCATGTTGACCAAGGCACTTGATGCCCGATGCCGTGAGCTAGGCCTCGCTGATGGAGATCCAGGCAGAGAAGTGCTCGGCCGCAGAGTGATGGATTTATTTGAAAGTGGTCAGCTCAGCGCCGAAGATTTGAGACTGGCTCTGAGCGGCGAGATCTTTAACGCCAAAAATCCTCCGGCCGGAGCCAGTGGGCCTTGATACGGCAAGCGGCTATCCGCGCAGCCATTTGAATTACTGGCCCAGCGTCGGCTTCCGTGTGCGCAGGAGCGCGTGTGAACAAATGTGATTTTGCGGTCGGTGCCAGACGGGCTAACTTTACCCATCGAACGAAAGAGGAGAATGATCATGAAGACATTCCTCGCAATAGCCGCGGCACTGACCATGTCCATATCAGCTGCCTCTGCGGATTGCCCCGCGCATTCCAAGGTCCAGGCATCGGTCGACACGCAGACGAAGACAGCAAGCGTCGAGAACGCCGATATGTCGACTGTCACGGACGCTCAGACGATCAAGAAAGAAGAGCCACAGAAGACCGAGTAGCGGTAACGCTCAGCGGATCCCACGACCCGGATAAATGGCTACTGGCATACATCCACCCACTCGGCGTCGACGAGTTCGGCCAGGCGTTGCGGGCTGAGCCGTACGGCGGCATTCGTCGCGCCTGCCGCCGGGACGACCTCGTCAAAGGCGCGCAGCGAGATGTCGCAGTAGACCGGGAGCGGCGCCGGTAGGCCGAACGGGCACACCCCGCCGACGGGATGATCGGTCGCGGCGAGCACCTGGTCGGCGTCCAGCATTCGCGCCTTGCCACCAAACTGGTCCTTGAATTTGCGATTGTCCAGCCTGGAGATCCCGCTGGCCACGATCAGCATCGTCTGGTCGCCGGCGCGCAAGCAGATCGTCTTGGCAATCTGCGCCGGCGCTACGCCATGCGCTTCGGCGGCCAGAGCCACCGTCGCCGAGCTTGCCTCCGTGACGATGACGTCAATGTCGGGCGCGTGTGCGGCGAAAAAGGCGCGAACGGATTCGAGGCTCATCTCCGGCAATTTCCGTCTGGCGTCGCCGTGGCGGCCGGCAAGTCCACTACGTGGCCGAAAAAACGAAGCCCGCCAGGGCGACCCATGGCGAGCTCGTGGAATAAAAAGCATGACACGTCGCTACGACACGGATCGCCTTTTCGCAGGCAACACGGCTTCGTCGAACAGAGCGCTTTCCGGAAGTTGAAGCGCGGAGGCAATACGCCGACGTTTCGAGGGATCGGCATCCTTGCCGCTTTCAACGTCGGCAATCTCATAGGCTGCCAGCCCGCACGCCAGGGACAGCTCTTCGATGCTGTATCCACGGGCTTCCCGGGCGGTTCGGACGGCACTGCGTTCAGGCGCAACCGCGCTCGCCGCCAGTTCGGAGTAAGGTTCGCGTTTTGCTATTTGGGGCATTGGCAACTCCGTGGGATGAAAGAGTTAGATCAAATCATGTTGTTGCCTGAGACGATCGGGAGAATGCCCGCTCGCCGGTGATTTGCCAAGCATCAAAGATAGCGTCACGGCATCGTGAACCGACGCCGGAATGAATGGCGGATGCCCGCGCGCCGACATCTGGCCGGATCGTCAGCAGACACAGTTCGGAAACAAAATTCTACAGGCCGGAAAAACGGCCGAAAAACTCCAAAGCGATAGTCCCAACCGCAGCGCTCGACTCACCGACCTGAATCGGTGACGCTCAAATTCCGCCTGCGCAAAAAGGAAACGATGTCATGAAGAAGCCTCTTCTCTCCGCCCTTGGACTTGCAATCGCACTTGCCCTCTCGATGCCGATCATCGGCGCAAGCAGCGCGAATGCAACGACGATGCACACCACCGTCAAGAAGCATCACCGCCATCACTACCATCACCGCGTCCACCACTACCGCCACCATCACAAGAAGGTTGTCGCGAAGAAGTACTGAAAACACCCTCGGGCGAACAACCCGCAATCAGGCGTTCTGGTGCTTGATCAAGGGCGGCGCGCTTGCCGGGCTTTCCGTGTCGGCGAAAAATGGCGGCGGTCCGCTGACCACCGCCATTTGCTTATCTCAACGTGCCGATCTTGAACGCGCTCGCGGTGCTTGTTGCTGCCGGCCGCCGAGGAACAGACTGGCGACGAGCCCGACCAGAACCAGCCCGACAGCGGCCGCCGTCGCCGGGTGATCTCGGGCGGTCTTCTCGATCGCCCGGCCTTGCCTTCTGATTGCCGGCAAGGCGTCGCCGAGGCGCTCAGTGATATCCGAATAATAATCCGACGCGGTATCGCGCCCGTCTTCGTAAAAGGCGCCGCCCCGCTTTAACACGGCTTTCTTCAAGGTGGCCGGTTCCCTGGTCAGGGCCGCGACCTGTTTGTCCAGATCGGTGTCGGAGATGCTCGAAAGCGATGCCATGACGTGCTTCCTTCATCTGTAGAAGGAAGCCTAACGCATGACCCTGAAGACCGTTCCGGTCAGCCCGGCGGGCTCTAGCGAACCTGATCGAGCAGGCGCTTGCATTCCAGGAGGTCGAACAGCGCCTCCTGCAGCAATGCGCGATTGTCACGGGAAAGTTTTGACGTGTCCGGCGGAACCGGACCTTCCTCGTCGGTCTTGCCTATACCGAAAAAACGACGGCTGGGTTTCACCCTCGGCTGGCCAACCAGCATTTCGTCGTCCGGGCCGCGCGGCTGCGCCGCTTGCGTCAGCGGTACCGTGTCGGCCTGTCGGCGCTGCGAGATCGCCTCGACCGCCGCCATGTCGCCACTGCCGACGGCGATCAGAAACTGGTTGCCGTTCTCGCGCAACAGCTTCTGCACGCCCTTGATCGTATAGCCCTGGTCGTAGAGCATATGACGAATACCCTTGATCAGTTCTACGTCCTGCGGACGGTAGTAGCGGCGGCCGCCGCCGCGCTTCATCGGCTTGATCTGGTTGAAACGCGTCTCCCAGAAGCGCAGCACGTGCTGCGGCAAATCCAGATCCTCCGCGACCTCGCTGATGGTGCGGAAAGCATCAGGGCTCTTGTCCATGGGCGAATCCTCACGCTAGAGCATGATCGCGAAAGGCGGGAACCGGGTTCGGGCGACATCACGCTTAACAAGGAGAGCAGCTTTCCGTCCCGCCGGAACGGATCACACCCAAATACCGATCCGGCGTACCGAATCGCATCTTATTTCAGCGGTTTATGAAACAATATTCAAGCCCGGCGCAAAAGCAGGGTTCGCTTTTCAACCGAAGCCTGGAGCATGATTCTTGGCAAAGGGGGATTGGGCGGCTACTTGCTGCCCTTGGCTTTGCTGTTTTGATGGGAGCGCAGGATACGATTCTTCAGCACGTTCGACGACTTGAAGGTCATCACCCGGCGCGGCAGGATCGGCACTTCCTCACCGGTCTTGGGATTGCGCCCGATGCGCTCGTTTTTGGAGCGCACGTGGAAGGTCGCGAAGGACGACAGCTTCACCGTCTCGCCGCGAACGATCGCCTCGCAGATCTCATTCAGCACCGCCTCGACAAGCTCGGCCGATTCAGTACGCGACAGCCCAACCTTGCGGTAAACGGCTTCGGCGAGGTCGGCGCGCGTAAGTGTCTTTCCCCCCATACGAACCGTCCCATCAGCTCAAAAACATAAATCGATACAAGCAACGGCAGAACCTAAGTAATTGATCCGTCAAGGTCAAGGGACCCGAACCCGATAGTTCGGCACTTACCAGCGGAGCAGGACGGCACCCCAGGTGAAGCCGCCGCCCATCGCCTCGAGCAGTACCAGGTCACCCTTTTTGATGCGACCGTCGGCGACGGCTGCGGACAGTGCCAGCGGCACGGAAGCCGCCGAGGTATTACCGTGCAAATCGACGGTCACCACCACCTTCCGCTCCTCTATCCCGAGCTTTTTGGCCGAAGCGTCAATAATTCGTTTATTGGCTTGATGCGGCACGAACCAGTCGAGATCGGCGGCGCCGATGCCGGCCTGTGCGAACGTCGCCTCGATGACGTCGGTGATCATGCCGACCGCATGCTTGAACACTTCGCGGCCTTCCATCCTGAGGTGCCCGACCGTTCCGGTGGTCGACGGCCCACCGTCGACAAAAAGCTTGTCCTTGTGGATGCCGTCGGAGCGCAGGCTGGCCGCCAGAACGCCTCGGTCGGCGATGCCGCCTGCCCCCGTGCCTGCTTCCAGCACCATCGCGCCGGCGCCGTCGCCGAACAAAACGCAGGTCGAGCGGTCGTTCCAGTCGAGAATACGCGAAAATGTTTCCGAGCCGATCACCAGTACCCGTCTGGCCAAGCCGCCGCGGATATAGAGGTCGGCGGTCGTCACTGCATAGACGAAGCCGGAGCAGACCGCCTGCAGGTCGAAGGCAAAACCGTGGTGCATGCCGAGCCGGTTCTGGATCTCGACCGCGGTCGCGGGAAAGGTGTTGTTGGGCGTCGAGGTCGCCAGCACGATCAGGTCGATGTCGTCAGCCGTCAGGCCGGCGCTGTCGAGGGCTGCGCGCGCTGCCGCCTCGCCCAGCGAGGCCGTCGTCTCGTCGTCGGCCGCAATGTGGCGCTGGCGAATGCCGGTGCGCTGGACGATCCACTCGTCCGACGTCTCGACCATGCCTTCGAAATCGGCATTCTTCATAATGCGGCGGGGCAGCGCGGCGCCCGTGCCGCGCACGACTGATCTGATCAATGCTCTTTCCTATTCCTTTGCGTCGATGACGACGTCGGATTTCCGGATTGTCTGGGCATTCGGATTGCGGGCATGGAACAGGTCGAGATCGGCTTCGATGCGGTCAAGCAGATTGTTGCGCACCATGTCGTAGCCAAGCTCGATCGCCGCCGCGAAGCCATCCGAATCAGCCCCGCCATGGCTTTTCACCACGATGCCGTTCAATCCGAGGAAGACGCCGCCATTGGAGCGGCCGACATCCATCTTCTCGCGCAGGCGATCGAAGGCGGTCTTGGCGAAGATATAGCCGATCCTGGCCATCAGCGTCCGGTTCATCGCCGCGCGCAGATAGCCGGCGATCTGCCTGACGGTGCCTTCCGCCGTCTTCAGCGCGATGTTGCCGGCAAATCCTTCGGTAACGACGACGTCGACACTGCCCTTGCCGATGTCGTCACCCTCGACAAAGCCGTGGTAGTTCATCGAGGCCATGTTGGCCTCGCGCAACATACGACCCGCCTCCTTGACCTCTTCCTGGCCCTTGATCTCCTCGACGCCGACATTGAGCAGGCCGACGCTCGGCCGTTCGATGCCGAAAACCGAGCGCGCCATGCCGGTGCCCAGAATGGCAAAATCAACCAGTTGATGCGCATCCGCGCCAATGGTGGCGCCGACGTCCAGCACCACGCTCTCGCCGCGCAATGTCGGCCAGAGCGCCGCGATTGCCGGGCGATCGATGGTCGCCATGGTGCGAAGGCAGAATCTGGACATTGCCATCAGCGCGCCGGTATTGCCGGCCGAGATGCAGGCGTCGGCAGTGCCTGCCTTGACCGCCTCGACGGCCTTCCACATCGATGACTTCCAGCGGCCATGGCGCAGCGCCTGGCTCGGCTTGTCGTCCATCCGCACTGCGATCTCGCAGTGGATGAACTCGCTCACTTCCGCTAGCTTGGGGAATTTCGCGAGTTCGGGCCGTACCACTTCTTCGCGCCCATAAATGACGAAGCGTATATCCGGACGGCGGGTGGCGACAGTCATGAGCGCCGGGATGACCACGCTTGGCCCGTGATCGCCGCCCATGGCATCGATGGAAATCCTGATCACGCGGTGTTCATCTCACGGTTGCTTGGCCAGCGGGCTTGCCAAGGTGCGGGGCTCGCGAAGGTTCGGCGAAAATAACGGTTTTGGGCTGCCGCACAACCAACTTTTCTCAAATTGGGTCAGCTATCAGGATTTTCCCAACAGTGATCTGAGCTTTTGCTGGAATTCATTCTCCACAGGCTCGGCATCGCCGGCGGCCTCCAGCGATACACCCGGCTTGCGCGGATATGGATCGATCGCCAAGCCAAAGAACTGCTCGGCAAGCGCCCCGACGTCGATCGCATCGCCGGAAAAGGTTTCCGGGCTGTCCGGGCCTTCGGCGTCGAGCAGGATCTCACCGCCGCCGTCGAAACCTTGCCGCCCGAGCTTGGATTGCTCCGGCAGGAACAGCGCTTCGACCGCCTCATCGATATGCGCCTCGACCGGGTCGAGGGTGACGATACAGGCCTGCGTTATATCGGCCTCGACATGGCCGCTGACTTTCACCCCGTTGCGCTTCCAGGGCTCGACCAGGAGTTCGGCGCGATAGTTCTCGACCGAAAGCAGCTCGTGCTCGACGGCCAGCAGGGCGCGCTGCCCAGCGTCGGCATCGATGACCACCGGCAGCCCCTTTTGCGGCAGCCGGGCGACATTTGCCAGGAATGACACTGGGCTGTGGGTATCAGGGTGTTTCATCTTCGCCTCCACTTCGCCACCTTCATCGGCCTGCCGTCGCTCAAGCGTTGGCCACGGGAAATGCCACCGTTCCGGAAACGATCGATTCGGTCGGCTGTTCCGCGAGTTGCCTTGATGCATCGGCGGCATAGAGTGCCAGTTGCGACGCTTGCGGCCAGGCGCCGGCATCCGGCCTGACATTGCGGGCAAGGGCGGCGGCGAGTGCATCATGGTCATTTCGTTGCAGCGCATCATCATAGGCGGCGGTACGGCCATAGAACATCTTCGCCAGTTTCCGCATTCGCTTCGGCACGCCGACGTCGCCAATGCCCAATTCACGCAACGAATGTTCGACATCCATGAAGAACTCGTCGATCAGCACCTGCGCAACCTCTGCCGCAGCACCGCCCTCGCCGCGCAACCGGTGCTGGAACAGGAACATGTGCAACGACAGCATCTCGAAGCGGCCGAGCGGCGTGTCCGGCACGTTCCAGGCGGAATAAAACACCGTTTGCCGCGCCGCCGCCACGATTTGTGCGTAAAGCGCCTCGGTGATGGCGCGGTTGGCATGTCGTTCGCGGCCAAAGAGGCGCTGGAACATTTGAGGGTGGTCTCCCGGGACCGTTTGTTGAAGTGGCCTTGTTGCATCGGCAAGCAAGCTGGTTTACCGGTTTTGCGGCCCAGCGCAAGTTGCGGCCAGCTTATGGAGTTGTAGTTGCGCGCGCTGAAATTCAAGTCGACTTTCCTGCCCAGGCCCGGCGGTGCGGTTTCGCTGCTGGTGATCGCTGCGGCGCTTTCCGCCTGCAATTCGTCTAAGATGATCGGCGATCTCAATCCGAGCGAGACGCTGACGCAAGGCTACGTCATCGACCAGCAGGCGATCGACCTGGTGCCGGTCGGCTCAAGCCGCGAACAGGTGCTGCTGGCGCTCGGCACTCCCTCGACGAAGGCGACCTTCGATAACGAGGCCTTTTATTACATTTCTCAGACGCGCAAGCGCTATGTCGCCTTCGACAAGCCGCGGCTGGTCGACCAGCATGTGCTGGCGGTCTATTTTGGCGATGACGGGCGCGTCACCCAGATCGCCAATTACGGCTTGAAGGACGGCAAGGTGTTCGACTTCATCTCGCGCACCACGCCGACCGGCGGCAAGGACCAGAACTTCCTCAGCCAGATCATCAGTGGCGCCAGCAAGCTGGCGCCTGGTGTTCCCGGCGCCAGCGGCGGCAGCACGCTCGGCGGCTCCTGATCCACCCGAGGGTGTCGGCTTCCTTCCGTTCCTTTCGCTTCCCTGTAAGCGGCATATCTCAGGCAATGAAAAACCCGCGGGAGCGATCCCGCGGGTTTTTGTCTTAAGGCCATAGCGACCGAGCTTAGCCGTGCGCGAGAACGGCCAGCAACAGCAGCGCGACGATGTTGGTGATCTTGATCGCCGGGTTGACCGCTGGGCCGGCAGTATCCTTGTAGGGATCGCCGACCGTGTCGCCGGTCACCGAAGCCTTGTGCGCTTCGGAGCCCTTGAGGTGCTTGAGGCCGTCCTTGTCGACGAAACCATCTTCGAACGACTTCTTGGCGTTGTCCCAGGCGCCGCCGCCGGAGGTCATCGAGATGGCGACGAACAGGCCGTTGACGATGACGCCGAGCAGCGAGGCGCCAAGCGCGGCAAAGGCGGATGCCTTCGAACCGGAGATCAGGAGGACGCCGAAATAGACCACCAGCGGCGCCAGCACCGGCAGCAATGACGGAACGATCATCTCCCGGATCGCTGCCTTGGTCAGAAGGTCGACGGCGCGCGCATAGTTCGGCTTCGAGGTGCCGGCCATGATGCCCGGATCCTCCCGGAACTGCTTGCGCACCTCCTGGACGATAGCACCCGCGGCGCGGCCGACGGCGGTCATGGCGATGCCGCCGAACAGATACGGGATCAGGCCACCGAAGATCAGGCCGGCGACGACGTAAGGATTGGAGAGATCGAAGGAGACGTCGCCCATACCCTGGAAGTAGGGGTATTTGTCGCCATTGGCGGCAAAGAACTTCAGGTCGTTAGAGTAGGCCGCGAACAGCACCAGCGCGCCGAGGCCAGCCGAACCGATGGCGTAGCCCTTGGTTACCGCCTTGGTGGTGTTGCCGACAGCGTCGAGCGCGTCGGTTGACTGGCGCACTTCCTTGGGTAGGCCGGCCATTTCGGCAATGCCGCCGGCATTGTCGGTGACCGGGCCGAAGGCATCGAGCGCGACGATCATGCCGGCGAGGCCAAGCATCGTCGTCACCGCGATCGCCGTGCCGTAGAGGCCGGCGAGCTGGTATGTCGAGATGATGCCGCCGACGATGACGATCGCCGGCAACGCCGTCGCTTCCAGCGAGACCGCGAGGCCCTGGATGACATTGGTGCCGTGACCGGTGACCGAGGCCTGGGCGATGGAGTTCACCGGACGCTTGTTGGTGCCGGTATAATATTCGGTGATCACCACGATGAGTCCGGTCACCGCAAGGCCGACAAGGCCGCAGATGAACAGGTTCGTGCCGGTGACGGTCATGCCGGCGACGGTGCCGATCTCACCCCAGCCGATGCATGCCGAGGTGGCCACGGCAAGGCCGACAATTGACAGCAGGCCGGTGACGATCAGGCCCTTATAGAGCGCACCCATGATTGAGCCGCTGGAACCGAGCTTGACGAAGAAAGTGCCGACGATCGAGGTGAGAATGCAGGCGCCGCAGATGGCCAGCGGATAGAGCATGGCCGCGCCGAGAACGTCGGTGCCACCGAAGAAGATGGCGGCGAGGACCATGGTGGCGACCACGGTCACCGCATAGGTCTCGAACAGGTCGGCGGCCATGCCGGCGCAATCGCCGACATTGTCGCCGACGTTGTCGGCAATGGTGGCCGGATTGCGTGGATCGTCCTCGGGAATGCCGGCTTCAACCTTGCCGACAAGATCGCCGCCGACGTCGGCGCCTTTTGTGAAGATGCCGCCGCCGAGACGGGCGAAGATCGAGATCAGCGAGGCGCCGAAGCCGAGCGAAACAAGCGAGTCGATGACGACGCGATCGTTTGGCTGCAGACCCATGAACTGGGTCAGGATCAGGTAGTAGATCGAGACGCCGAGCAGGGCCAGGCCAGCAACCAGCATGCCAGTGATGGCGCCCGACTTGAAGGCGATCTCGAGACCGGCAGCGAGGCTGTTGGAAGCCGCCTGCGCGGTGCGCACATTGGCGCGCACCGAGACGTGCATGCCGATGAAGCCAGCGGCACCCGATAGAACGGCGCCGATCAGGAAGCCGATGGCCGCGGTGATCGAAAGCAGCCACCAGGCAAGCAGCAGGACCACGACGCCGACGATGGCGATGGTGGTGTACTGGCGCGCCAGATAAGCCTGAGCGCCTTCGCGGATGGCCGCGGAAATTTCCTGCATGCGTGCATTGCCCTGATCGGCCGCGAGGACCGAACGTGTCGCCCAGATGGCGTAAAGGACTGAAAGCAGACCGCAGGCGATGACAGCTGAAATTATGGTCATTGCCGAATTTTCCTCGATTGGTGGCCCAAAAGAACCCCTCCCCGGGCCGTTGAGACAGGGGACGAATTTTCCGCAACCGGAATCCGTCCCTTCGCAGCGGCTTATGCGAAACAGGGCTCGGAACGTCAAGATATTGTTCCGTTCCTGTCCGGCTTTCGCCCAAAAGATCCCGGGTTTCGCCCAAAAGGCTGGACGGCAGCGCCTGTCGACACTGCCATCCGGTTAGATCGGTTGAAATCGGCGAACAGTGGTCAGGCTTTACGCGGGTCGCCGTCCGGCTGGACGACGAAGACCAGCACCAGCAGCATGGTGATGTAGAATTTGAACGCCGCCTCCTGACCATTCCAAGTCGAAGACTGCCACATGGCGAACCACTCGCCGCCAACGACCATGAAGCCGAAATACCAAACGAGGAAGCCCATTGTGGCGGCAATGATGGCGAACTTCTTGGCATCGTTGAAAGCCTGTCCGCTGGCGTTGCGCGCCTGCCAGAGTTGCCAGGCGGCGATTAGGTAAAGCAGGCAGGTCAGCGCCTCGCCAATGATGATCAGCCAGTAGCCAGCCGTCCACAGCGACGGGTTGGTGATCGAGCGGTACATCAGTGCATTGCCGGGAAAGGTCGTGTCCATGCTCAGCACATGCTGGACAAAGGCGAAGTTTGAGCCGTAATCGGTGATGTTGCCGAAGGCGACGAGGAAGGCGAAAGCCGCCAGACACAAACACATGACGATCTTGGAGAAACGCGCGGTCATGGCAAGAACTCCTGCTGAAAGATCGGGGCATCGCACTCATCAATCACCGAGTCCCGAAGATCGCGCAACGGGTGGGCCAGTGATCATCGTGCTCACAGCCATTGCGAGACATTATGCCGGCAAGCAAGACATTGCCGAGACTGTCGAAGCCCTCGATCTCGACAGTGATTGCGCGGTGGGCGACTTGGTCTCTGTGGTTAGAGCCGACACACAGCACGACTTCGCCATCATCCGCCGCCGCTGGATCACCGGCGAGACGAGCACAACGCTGGAACTGACGCTCGATCATCCAGCGCGTTCAACGGGCCACTGAAAGAAACGAACTTCGCCCCGAGAGGTTACTCGGCCTCGCGTCCCATGCGCCGAGCCGTGTAGCGCTCGACCGCTGACAGCCCGTCATAGATCAGCACGGCAAGGGCGGCGACGATCAGGCCACCCTGCAGGATGAAGGCGAGGTTGTTGGACAGCAGGCCTGCGATGATCACCTCGCCCAGTGTCCTCGCCGCTACCGTCGAGCCGATGGTCGCGGTGGCGAGGCTGATCACCACCGACAGCCGGATACCACCGAGAATGATCGGCGCGGTGAGCGGCAGCTCGACCTTGACCAGTCTTTGCCAACCGGTCATGCCGGCGCCACGCGCCGCCTCGACTACGTTGGCCGGCAGCGTCGTCAGGCCGGTCAGCGCATTCTCGAAGATCGGCAGCAGTCCGTAGAGAAACAGCGCAATCAGCGTCGGCTTTTCGCCAAAGCCGACGGCCGGCACGGCAAGCGCCAGCACCGCAACCGGCGGAAAGGTCTGGCCGATATTGACCAGGCTGCGCGACAGCGGCAGGAATTCGGCGCCGGCTGGCCTGGTGACCAGAATGGCGAGCGCGACCGCAACGACCGTCGCGGCAACGGTCGCGATCAGCACGGTCCGCAGATGCAGCAGCGTCAACGTCAAAAGGCTGCCCTGATTGTAGATTACCGGCGCGTTGTTCTCTGTCAGCGGCTTCAGCAGCGGTTCGAACCAGCCGGGATTGGTGACGAAGGCAATAAGCACCACCACCAGGGCAAGCCTGAGCAGCGAGGGAAGCCAGGCTTTCATGCCGGCCTCGCCGCGCGCTTAACCAGCCCGTCCACAGTGACGCGGCCAAGCGGCTTGCCGTCGGTATCCTTCACCGGAAGTGCCGGGCGGCCCGACCACAGGAGTTCGGCGAGCGCGTCGCGTTGGCTGGCGTCACCGGGGATCGCCTCGCCTTCGGCCGTGCCTTTTTCCACCGCGTCGCGCACCCGGCCAAGCGACAACAGCCGGAACGGTTTTTCACTGGCGCCAACCAGGGTCTCGACAAACGCGCTGGCCGGTTTCGCCAGTATCTCGGCCGGCGCGGCATATTGCACTACTTTGCCGCCATCCATCACCGCGATCTTGTCGCCCATGTGAACGGCCTCTTCCATGTCATGGGTGACGAGGATGATGGTGGTGCCGAAGCGTTTCTGGATCGCCAGCAGATCCTCCTGCGCCTTGTTGCGGATGATCGGATCGAGCGCGCCGAACGGCTCATCCATCAACAGCACGTTGGGTTCCGCGGCAAGCGCCCGGGCGACGCCGACGCGCTGCTGCTGACCGCCGGAAAGCTCATGCGGATAGCGTGGCCCGTAGGCTTGCGGGTCGAGCTGGTATAGCGTCATCAGCTCGTCGACGCGGGCCTTGATGCGGTTGGCGCCCCAGCCGAGCAATACCGGCACAGTGGCGATGTTCTGCGCCACCGTGCGATGCGGAAACAGGCCGTGGCCCTGGATGGCATAGCCGATGCTGCGACGCAGCTCATAATCCGGGACCGAGCGGTTGTCGACGCCGTCGAGCTTGATCATGCCCGATGTCGGCTCGACCAGCCGGTTTATCATGCGAAGCAGCGTCGTCTTGCCGGAGCCGGAGGTGCCGACGATGACGGCGATGCTGCGCGGCTCGATTACTATCGACACGTCGTCGACGACTGTCGTCTCGCCGTAGCGCTTGGTGATGCCTTCGATCTCGATCATGCCGTTTCAACCCTGCGCTTGCTGGCGCTCATTTCGATCACTGCATCGAGGATGATGGCAGCGGCGAAGGCCAGCACCACCGTCGGAACAGCACCGAGCAGCACCAGGTCCATCGCCGTCTGGCCGACCCCCTGGAATACGAACACGCCAAAGCCGCCGCCGCCGATCAACGCGGCAATTGTGGCGAGGCCGATATTCTGCACCAGCACGATGCGGATGCCGGTGAGGATCACCGGGAAAGCCAGCGGAAACTCGACGCCGAACAGCCGCTGGCGGTCGGTCATGCCCATGCCGCGCGCTGCGTCGTTGGCGGCACGCGTCACACCGGCAAGGCCGACCACGGTGTTGGCCACTACCGGCAGCAGTGAATAGAGGAACAGGGCGACGAAAGCCGGCGCTGTGCCGATGCCGCGGATGCCGAGCGCGGCAGCACCCGGCACATGCGAAGCTACCCAGCCGAGCGGTGCGATTAAGAGGCCGAACAGCGCGATCGAAGGAATGGTCTGGATGATGTTCAGCACGTTGAGCACGCCGGCCCGCAATTTCTCGACGCGATGGCAGAGGATGCCGAGCGGCAGGCCGATAATCACCGCTGCCGCCAGCGAACCCAGCGCCAGCGTCACATGCTTGGAGCCTTCCGCCCAAAAACTATCGGAGCGATTGAAATATTCCTTGAGGATCGACAGGCTGTTCCAGCTTCCCGAGACGAGCAGCAGCCCGATCGCCGCGGCGGCGACAACAAGCACGCCGATCCGTGCCTGCGGCGACAGGTTCAGCCGCGTAAGCACGTCGGCGAGCAGAAGCGTGAAGGCGAAGATAAGCAGCCAAAAGCCCGAAGCCGGCGAGATACGGGCGAAGGTGTTGCCGGCAGGTGTCAGGAAACTGCCGGCGACGCCGATCAGCAGCGCCAGCGCCGCAAGCGCAACCACACTGGCGGCGAGGCGCAGAACAAGCGGCGTTTTCAGCAGCGCAATGAGCGCCGCTGCGACGACAATCGCCATCAACAGCGGACCGACCGTCGCAGGCAAAGATTCGAGGATCGAGCGCGCCTCGCCGGGTACGATGCGATTGGCGCGGAACGTGGCGAATGGTGCCGCAAAAGCCGCATAGGCTGATATCGCCGCGATGACCACGCCGAGCTTGTCGAACCGGATGCGCACGCCCTCCCCCATCGGCCGATCCGGCGCACCTCGAAAGCGGCGCGCCGGAATCGCCTTACTTCAGGAAGCCGTTCTTTTTCAAAAAGTCCTCGGCGACGCCCTTGACCGGTTCGCCGCCGACCTGCACGCGGCCGTTCAACTCCTGCAGCGTGACGAGATCGAGCTTGGCGAACACCGGCTTCAGCAGTGTCTCGATCTCGGGATGCTCCTTCAGCACCGCCTCGCGGATGATCGGCGCCGGCTGGTAGACCGGCTGCACACCCTTGTCGTCCCCAAGCACGACGAGGCCGGAGGGCGCGATGCCGCCGTCGGTGCCGTAGACCATGGCGGCGTTGGCGCCGTTGGTCTGGTTGGCCGCAGCGGCAATGGTCGCCGCCGTGTCGCCGCCCGACAGCGTGATCAACTGGTCCGGCTTCAGCGTGAAGCCATAGGTCTTCTGGAAAGCGGGCAGCGCGGCCGCCGAATTGACGAACTCGGCGGAGGCCGCCAGCACCACCTTGCCGCCGCCCGAGACATATTTGCCGAAGTCGGAAAGGGTGACGAGCTTATTGGTATCGGCGACCTCCTTGCGCAGGGCGATCGCCCAGGTGTTGTTGGCCGGTGACGGTGACAGCCAGACGATCTTGTTGGCGTCGTAGTCGAGCTTCTTGGCAGTCTCGTAGGCCTTGGCGGCGTCTTTCCACACCGGATCGTCGGCCTTCTCGAAGAAGAAGGCGGCGTTGCCGGTGTATTCCGGATAGATGTCGATCTCGCCGGCTGTAATCGCCTTGCGTACCACGGGCGTGCCGCCGAGCTGGATACGGTCGGTGGTCTGGATATTATTGGCGTTCAGCACCAGCTGGATGATATTGCCGAGCACACCGCCCTCGGTGTCGATCTTCGACGACACCACCACCTGGGCACTCGCCGAGGCCAACGCAATTCCGAGCGCTAGTACAGCGCCGGCCAGAATCTTGATTGAAAACATCTCACAAATCCCTTGCTGTGAACCGGAATACGGCTGCCGCATATGAGCATGGCTTCGATGCCCCGTCGGGGTACACGGTTTCATAAGAGGGGGGATCGGCGCAATAATTTTGTTCGGATGTGAGTGAATCCGCTGCCGCGACGTCCCGACAGCGTGACGTCAGTTGGCCGCGCGCAAGCCCGTCATCTTCAACACGCCCAGTGCCACGAAGCACAGCGCGACGACCGGGAAAATCATCCAGTTCAACATCTCCCAGCCCCAGGCATTGTAGACTGCCCCCGACATCAGCGAGGCGAAGGCGACGGAGCCGAACAGGACGAAATCGTGGAACCCCTGGACCTTGCCTTTTTCGGATGACTGGTAGCTGTCGGCCACCATGGCGGTGGCACCGATGAAGCTGAAGTTCCAGCCAAGGCCGAGCAGGATCAGCGCCGTCCAGAACTGCCACAGTGCCAACCCTGACAGCGCCACTATGGCGCAGCCAATCAGCAGCACCAGGCCGATGGCCACGATCCGCTCAGCGCCGAAGCGATAGATCAGCGACCCCGTGAAGAAGCTCGGCGCGAACATCGCCATCACATGCCAGGAAATGCCGAGCGTGGCGTCGTCGGTCGAAAGGCCGCAGCCGACCATGGCCAGCGGCGCGCCCGTCATGACGAAGCTCATCAGCGCGTAGCTGCCGACGGCGCAAAACAGCGCTGCGACGAAGCGCGGCCTGGTGACGATTTCCGAGAGCGGCCGGGCGTCGCTGTCGGCGATCTCCACCTTGTCGGTTGCCTTGGCCGGGATGCGCAACAAAGAGAGAATGGCGGCGCCGACCGCCGCCAGCACCAGGATGGACGCAAACGAGCCGGCAAACTTCACCGGCGAGAACAGGTCGCCGGTGAAGATGACGATCTGCGGTCCAAGGATGGCGGTGACGATGCCGCCGGCCAGCACGAAGGAGATGGCGCGCGCCTTGAATTCAGGCGGCGCATTGTCGGCGGCGGCAAAGCGGAACTGCTGGACGAAGGCGCCCCCGATGCCGATCACGGCCAAGCCGAAAGCGAACAGCCAGAAGCTGGGATGAAACAGCGCCAGCGTGGCGACCAGCCCGCCAAGCGCTGTCACCGCCGTGCCGGTCATGAAGCCGTCGCGCTGGCCGAGCCGGCGGATGATCGCCGCAGCCGGCAGGGAACCGAGCGCCACGCCGACATTGAAGCCGGTGATCGGCGCGGTTGCCAGCGACTTGTCGGCTTCGAGCAGATACTGCCCGGCCAATCCGCCCATGGAAATGGCGATGGGTGCGGCCGAGCCGATGATCGCCTGCGAGGCTGCGAGGATGAAGGCGGTGCGACGCGCTTCCTTGCCCGCCCCAACGGCGACGATAGCAGTCATGAGGCGTCCTTGCCACGGCCCTCGCCACGCACCCGGCGCGACACGCGATCAAGCACCGCATTGACCAGTTTCGGCTCGTCTTCCTCGTAAAATGCCTTGGCGATGTCGACATATTCGGAGACGATGACCGCCACCGGCACGTCCTCGCGCTGCATCAACTCGTAGACGCCGGCGCGCAATATGGCGCGCAACGTGGAATCGAGCCTCGACAGAGGCCAGTCCTCGGTCAGCGCCTGTCGAATGACTGGATCGATGGTCTTCTGGTGCTCGACAACGCCGGCAAGAATGGCACGAAACCATTGCGCATCGGCTTCGCGATAGAGCGCGCCGTCGACTTCCTTGCCGAGCCTGAACGCCTCGTATTCGGCGGTGATCTCAAACACACCGCTGCCGGCGACGTCCATCTGGTAGAGCGCCTGCACGGCGGCCAGACGGGCAGCACCGCGCTTGTTGGCATGGCGAACCGCAGGCTGGCCGGGCGAAGCGGGTTCGCTCACGTTCGCTCTCCCAGCTGTTCCTTTAGAGCGATCATGGTCAGCGCCGCACGCGCCGCAAAGCCGCCCTTGTCGCCTTCCGAACGCCTGGCCCGTGTCCAGGCCTGTTCGTCGTTTTCGGTGGTCAGGATGCCGTTGCCGATGCAGACCGCATCCTGCACGGACAGGTCCATCAGGGCACGGCTGGATTCATTGGCGACGATATCGAAATGATAGGTGTCGCCGCGGACCACCGTGCCGAGGGCGACGAAGCCGTCATAGTTCGTCCCGCCTTCGGAGGCACCGTCGAGCGCGAAGGAAATCACCGCCGGGATTTCGAGCGAGCCCGGAACAGTGACGACGTCGTATGTCGCGCCCGCTTCCTCGAGGGCCTTTGTCGCGCCTTCGAGCAACGCGTCGGCAAGGTCGTCGTGAAAGCGCGCCTCGATGACAAGAAGGTGGGCCTTCTTCTTCGGACGGATGAACGCTTTGCCGTGTTGGGATGTGCCTGCCATAGATGTCTCCGGGGATCGCCGGTGACTTAGGCCGAAGCCGGTTTGATCGCAAGCGGAAGATTGCCGAAGGAACTTTCAAGGCCAACTCGGCGGCGGTCGCATCAGGGAATGGGCTTTATGGACGAGCGCCTCAAAGCCCCTCCTTCGCCGCCTCCACCAGTCGCGCCGCGTAGCGGGCCATGGTGTCGATCTCAAGGTTGACGCGATCGCCGACCTGGCGTTCGCCCCAGGTGGTGACGGTCAGCGAATGGTGGATCAACAGCACGTCGAAGCGGGTGCCCTCGACCTTGTTGACGGTGAGCGAAGTGCCGTCGAGCGCGACGGAACCCTTGGGGGCGATGAATTTGGCAAGCTCGCGCGGTGCTTCCAGGGTGAAGCGAACGGCGTCGCCCTCTTCCTTACGCGCCACGATCTCGGCCATGCCGTCGACGTGGCCGGACACTATATGGCCGCCAAGCTCGTCGCCGATCTTCAGAGCCCGCTCCAGGTTGATGCGCGTGCCTGATTTCCAGCCCATCGCGGTCGTCAGCCTGAGGGCCTCTTCCCAGGCCTCGACCTCGAACCAACGTGCGTTGGCGCCATCTTCCGGCAATCCCGTTACCGTCAGGCAGACGCCGCCGCAGGAAATCGAGGCGCCGATGGCAATGGTCTGCGGATCGTAAGCGGTGTCGATACGCAAACCGACGCCTTCCCTGAGCGGCTTCACGGCAGCGACAGTGCCGACATCGGTGACGATTCCAGTGAACATTAGTTTGGCCCCGTGAACATCAGTTCGGTCCTAGATGTCTCTTATCCATTCCGCATATGTATCTTCGGCGAAACGCATGTTGCGCAATTTGCGAAATCCCGGCGGGATATTGTTGGCATCGATCGGCGATACAATGCCGCCCTCGCCGATCGCGCCCGGCCCCTGAAACAGCACGATACGATCGACCAGTTGTTCGTCGAGGAACGCCTTGGCCACCCTCGCGCCGCCCTCGACCAGGACGCTTGCCATGCCGAGCGCCGCCAGGTCCTCGAGCAGTTCCGGCAGCGCAATATCGCCTTCATAGGTCTCAGTACCGATGAAGCGAACGCCGGCGCGTTCGAGCGCGGCGCGCCGGTGCGGATCGGCCTCGGCGCAGGCAGCGACATAGAGCGGCACACGGTCGACGCCGGCGACCAGTTTCGAAGTCTCGGGTAGCCTGATCTGACGGTCGAGTACGATGCGCGCCGGCGAACGGCTCTCCAGTCCCGGAAGCCGAACCGTCAGCGCCGGATCGTCCTCCAATGCGGTGCCGATGCCGATCAATATGCCATCGGCTTCGGCGCGCATCAGATAGACTTCGCGCCGCGCAATATCGCCGGTGATGGAGACCTGTCCCTCGCCTTTCACGCCGATCTTGTTGTCGCTCGAAAGCGCAAGTTTCAGGATCACTTCCGGGCGTTTTTTCAGAGATCGAATTAAATAGCCGGCCATCTGCTCCGCGGCCTCGGCCGCCAACACTTTTTCCACCACTTCGACGCCGGCGGCACGCAAGATTGCATAGCCCTTGCCGGAAACACGCGGGTCCGGATCGCTGGCAGCGCCGACCACACGCGCCACGCCGGCACTGACCAGCGCATTGGCGCAAGGCGGCGTGCGGCCGTGATGGGCGCAGGGCTCCAGCGTTACATAGGCGGTGGCGCCGCGCGCCAGTTCGCCGGCCTCTGCCAAAGCCTCGGTCTCGGCATGCGGCCGGCCGCCGACGGCGGTGACGCCGCTGCCGACGATCCTCGGCCCGTCGCCGTCATCGCGCACGATCAGCGTGCCGACGGAAGGGTTGGTCGAGGTCCGCCCGGCATTCTTGCGCGACAGCCTGAGGGCTGCCGCCATATAGCGGCGATCGACGACCTCTTGCTCAGCCGTGCTGCGTTCGGACCCTGCCATGCTCAGCTGGCGTCCTCTTCGCTCTTCAGCTCTTCGCCCCTGGGCTCGTCGGTTTTGAGCTCGTCGCCTTTGAGTTCGCCCAACACGTCGTGGAAATCCTTGGCCTCGCGGAAATTGCGGTAGACGGAGGCAAAGCGCACATAGGCGACATCATCGAGCGACTTAAGCGCCTCCATGACCAGCCGGCCGACTTCCCCCGAGGCCACCTCGGTCTCGCCCGAGCTTTCGAGCTGGCGCACGATGCCGGTCACCGCGCGGTCGATGCGCTCCGGGTCGACGTTGCGCTTGCGTACCGCAATCTCGACCGAGCGCAGCAGCTTGTCGCGGTCGAACGGCACCTTGCGTCCCGACTTCTTCACCACGACGAGGTCGCGCAGTTGTACCCGCTCGAAAGTGGTGAAGCGGCCGCCGCAATCCGGGCAGACGCGCCGCCTGCGGATCGCTGCACCGTCTTCGGCAGGGCGCGAATCCTTCACCTGCGTATCTTCGGACTGGCAATAAGGGCAGCGCATGGAGAGCCTTCGGTTCGCGATTCTCGTGGAGCGAAAGGCTTAGAGGTTTTTGCCGCCGTGGCAAAGTATGGCCGATGACCGATCGCGCTTCAGAGATAGCGAGGCGCGAGGAAAATTGCGAGAGCGGCAATCAGTTGACAGCGGTCCGCCAATCAGGGCGCGACGTCGCCGGTCAGGAAGCCGCAAGACGTGCCGAGATAGCGATAGGCCTTGGTGAAGCCGTCCATCGATATGGTCGCGACCGGCTTGTCGGCGAAGCTGACATCGAGGGCGCTGGTGCGGCGCATGGCGCGCAGTACCGCGAGCGTGGTCTCGGACTTGTTGTCTATCATCCACTGTCCGTCGGCGATAAGACGAAAACCGGCCTTGATCTTGTCGTTGACGTCCCGGAACACCACCGGGATGTTATCGCCCTTGGGCAAGTCACTGTTTCTCACGGCGATGATGAGGCTCGGATAACCATCGGGTGGCAATACGTCGCCATTCGAGATGGCCAGCGTGAGGGTGCCACTGGTGCCGTTAGCGTCGAAAAAGACCGTCGAGGCGGCGCAGGTCTTGCGCACATCCTCGCCGGTGTTGACCTCGTCCACCGTGGTGGACCAACTGCCGAAGGTCTCTGTCTTGGGTGCTGCCGGGGTCGGCTCGGTCTGCGCAAAGGCCGCGCCGAGTAGCGGCGAGGTGGCTAAGGTGAGCAAGGCAGCGCCAACACTGGCGAAACGGAAAATTCGCATCATCATCAAGCGTCTCCGAGATGCAGCCGTGCCCAGTTGATCGGCGCCGTCACAGTTGGGGGAACGACGCCCTGCGTCAACCAAGATACGGGTAAAGCGGAAAACGATCCGTCAATGTCGCCACCTTGGCCTTCACGGTTGCCTCGACGGCCGCATTGCCCTCGTCGGAATTGGCGACCTTCAGTCCATCCAGCACTTCGGCGATCAGCTTGCCGATCTCGCGGAACTCGGCCTGACCGAAGCCGCGCGTGGTGCCGGCCGGCGTGCCGAGCCGAACGCCCGATGTCACGAAAGGCTTTTCCGGATCGAAGGGGATGCCGTTCTTGTTGCAGGTGATGTTGGCGCGGCCAAGGGCAGCCTCGGCGCGCTTGCCGGTGGCGTTCTTGGGACGCAGGTCGACCAACATCAGATGGTTGTCGGTGCCGCCGGAGACGATGTCGAGACCGGTTTCCTGCAGACTGGAGGCCAGCGCCTTGGCATTGGCGACGACGCTCTCCGCATAGATCTTGAAGCTCGGCTTCAGCGCCTCGCCCAGAGCCACCGCCTTGGCGGCGATGACATGCATCAGCGGTCCGCCCTGCAGGCCGGGGAAGACGGCCGAATTCATCTTCTTGGCAATATCCTCATCATTGCAAAGGATCATGCCGCCGCGCGGCCCGCGCAGCGATTTGTGCGTCGTGGTGGTGACCACATGGGCATGCGGCAGCGGCGACGGATGCATGCCGCCGGCGACCAGGCCGGCGATGTGGGCCATGTCGACCATCAGATAGGCACCGATCGAATCGGCGATCTCGCGAAAACGCTTCCAGTCCCAGACACGTGAATAGGCTGTGCCGCCGGCCAGGATCAATTTCGGCCTGGTCTCATGGGCGGTCTTCTCGATCGCATCCATGTCGAGCAGATGATCGTCCCGGCGCACGCCATAGGAGACGACCTTGAACCATTTGCCGCTCATATTGACCGGCGAGCCATGTGTCAGGTGTCCGCCGGAATTGAGGTCGAGGCCCATGAAGGTGTCGCCGGGCTGCAGCAACGCTAGGAACACCGCCTGGTTCATCTGGCTGCCGGAATTCGGCTGGACGTTGGCGAAGTTGCAGCCGAACAGCTTTTTCGCGCGTTCGATGGCCAGTTCCTCGGCGACATCGACGAATTGGCAGCCGCCGTAGTAGCGCTTGCCCGGATAGCCCTCGGCATATTTGTTGGTCATGATCGACCCCTGTGCCTCGAGCACGGCACGCGAGACGATATTTTCCGAGGCAATCAGCTCGATCTCGTGGCGCTGGCGGCCGAGTTCGTTGCGGATTGCGCCGAAAATCTCGGGGTCGGCATCGGCAAGCGTGGTTTCGAAAAAGGATTCGAATTTGTTCGACACTGCCGCTGCTGTTGCCATGGGCTGAAATCCTCAAGGTTCGGGGTCTGTCGCGCCATTAACACAGTTGCTTTCGGCCCGCCACGTTTGCAGCGCGAAATTTGCTAGCCGGATTGCGCCAGAGAGACTGGCAGCCTCTATTTCCTTGCCTGCCGGCCCTTCAGCAGGGCCTCGGTGAGCGTGATCTCGGTGAACAGCGCCTGCATCGTATGGTCGTTAATCTGGCCGCTGCGAAACATTGCGCGAACCGCTGCGCGTTCGGCCTCAATGCCCGCCAGCCTCAATTCGAGCTCCAGCCGTCCGGCCTCGCGGGCCTCGGCGCGCGCCTCGTCGGCCTCGTCGGAGGCAGCGATGCGGCGACGGTAGCCGGCGACGATGCTGTCGGCGGCGGCAAGCCGGGCGCCGGGTATTTCCCCATTGTCGCCGTCGGTCGCGCCGGCCATGCTCTCGATGCGGGCGATGGCGGCCTTGGCCGCGCCGACACGCGCAAGACGTTCCTCGGCAGCGCCAGGATCCTCGCCCGGCTCGACCAGCCCGCGTGCCACGCTGGGCAAGGCAAGGCTGGCGATAGCCAGCGAGCAGATGATGACGCCGGCGGCGAGGAAGATCACCACGTCGCGCGCCGGAAAGGGCGAACCGTCCGGCATGGCGAGCGGCAGCGACAGGATGCCGGCCAGCGTGATGGCGCCGCGCACGCCGGCGACAGAGCCGGCGATCCGAATGCGCAGCCCGAACGGCTCGGCCTTGCGCTTGCGCAATCGCGCCGAGACGCGCGTCGCGATGTCGCCGACCCAGATCCACAGGAATCGCAGCCCGATCAGGCATAGCGTCAGCGCGACCACGGTGGCGATCGGCTGGATGATTGGATAGCGGCTGCCGAGCTGAGGCGGCACGTTGCCGATGATTTCGGGAAGCTGCAACCCGAGCAGGATGAACAGCGCGCCGTTGAAGACGAAGGAAAGCGTCGTCCACAGCGATGCGGTCTGTATGCGCGCCGAGACGCCGAGAAAGCGGAAAATCCCGGAGCCGCCGGTGAGCAACCCGGCGGTGACTGCCGCCAGAATGCCCGAGGCGCCGACATTCTCGGCGCCGAGATAGGCGATGAACGGCAGCAGGACCATGACCAGCACCTGCGCCTCGGCCGGCACGCCGCCGATACGGTTCAGCAATTGCAGCACCTTGGCGGCGACGAACAAGGCAGCCACGCCGGCCAGGATGCCGGCAGCGACGGCATAGAGGAAAGTCACGGATGCCGCGACGAAGGAGAAGCTGCCGGTCAAGGCAGCTGCCACCGCAAAGCGGAACATCACGAGGCCCGACGCATCGTTGAGCAGCGCCTCGCCCTCCAGGATGTGCATCAGCCGGGCCGGGACCAGGCTCTTGTCGACGATCGAGGAGACGGCCACCGCATCGGTGGGCGACAGCACCGCAGCAAGTGCGAAAGCGACGACGAGCGGGATGCTCGGGACAAGCCAGTGCAAAGCGTAGCCGAAGCCGACAATGGTGAAGAAGACCAGCCCGATGGCGAGGTCGAGGATCGGCCCGCGCAGCGCGATCAGTTCGCGCTTGGGCGCACCATAGGCGTCGCTGAACAGCAGCGGTGGGATGAACACCAGCAGGAACAGCTCGGGATCGATCTCGACATGCATGCCGCGCACCGGCCAGGCGAGCGCTGCACCGATGGCGATCTGCAGTACCGGCAGCGGCACCCGCACCAGCCGGACCAGCGCGCCCGAAACGGCGACGAAGATGAGCACGACCAGAATGAACATTGCGACATGCATGATGCGATTTCCGACTACAGCGCCGCGCGTTCTTTGCCGGCAATCAGTCCAGCAAAGCTTGCCGCGAAAGACCCCGGCAACGAAAAAGGCCGCCCTTCCGGCGGCCTTTTTGCAAATGAACTCAGCTGCTTAGAGCGCGGATGTGATCTGCAGCTCGTTGGCTCCGTCGAGGCCGTAAATGTCGTCACGGAACTGGACCACGCCCGGCCCTGTCGACCAGGCCGAGACGTAGAGAAAATAAACCGGCACCGGATTGGTGACCTGCACCGGCGTGTTCTCCCCGGTCTTGATCGCCGCCTCGAAATGCTGGCGATCCCAGCCCGGTGTGTCGCGCAGAATCCAGGTGACGAGGTCGCGCACGTTCTGAACCCGCACGCAGCCAGAGGAATCGAAGCGCATCAGCTTGCCGAACAGGCTCTGCTGCGGCGTGTCGTGCATGTAGACGCCGTCCGGGCTGGGAAAATTGATCTTGACCGAGGCCATCGCGTTGCCGGAACCGGGATCCTGGCGGAAGCGGTATTTGGCGGCATCATCGGTCGACCAGTCGACCGTCATTGGGTCGACCTCGCTGCCGTCCGGCGCAAACAGGCGGATATGGCTATCCTTGAGATAGTTGGGGTCCTTCCGCATCAACGGAATGATATCCTTGCGCACGATCGAGACCGGCGCGTTCCAGTACGGATTGACGATGATTTCGTTGATCTTGGAATTGACGATCGGCGTCTGGCGATCGATCTTGCCGACGATTGCGGTGTGGCGCAGCACAACGCGGTCGTTCTCGACAGCCTCGATCTGCGCCGCCGGGATGTCGACCAGCACATAGCGGTTGCCAAGCGTGCCGGCCCGCTCACGCAGCCGTTGCAGATTGGTCTGCAGCTGACCAAGCCGAACCGGCGCCGACACGTTCATTGCCGCGAAAGTATATTTGCCCGTGGTTCCGTCGGCCGGCAAGCCGTGACGCAACTGGAAGCGCTTGAGCGCCGAGTCGACGTAAGAATCGAACGCTTCCGAGAGCCCGGCGCTCTGCGCCAGATCGCCCGATATCATCAAGCGCCTGCGCAGCGGCACCACATCGGGATCCTCGACGCCAAGCTGTAGCTTCTTGGTGTCTGGAACCTGCTCCCAGCCGCCTTGCGCGACGATATTCTGATACTGCATGATCGCCTGCTCGGTGAAGGACACCGTCTGCAGGCTGAAGATCGGCAGCGTCGAGGCAACCTTGCCGCCTTCGCTGGCACGCGCATCGAATTGGTCGTCCCAGTTGCCGCGGGCCGAGGATTTCAGGATATCCCCGATCACGTCCTGCGCACTGGCGCGGCCGGCGACCATAGCGGCTGCGAGCGCGGAGGCTCCTGAAAGGAAGAAACGGCGGCTGGTTCTCATGGACGTTCCAGACATTCTTGCTACAATTCCACTCACCGGGCGGTCTCGCCCGCACTCTAGAGTTGGCTTCTTAACAATTAGCCAACCATGGCCCGCATCACTTCGGTGTAAACCACATGGGAAGTGACTTGAGCACAGGACAAATGCACGGCTTTGGCCCCAGCATCACCCGCATCTTCGGTTCCATTGGAATATGGCGGCAACGTGGCTGTTGCTCGAATTTGGATCGGCCGGCCTGACGAAACGGCAAGACCGGTGCTTTTCGGCACCGGCCTTTGGTCCACTCCGCGGCAGCACTTCCGTAGTCCAGCTTCAGATCTAGATGCGGCGGATGCGATTACATCCGGTAGGCGATGGTATCGTTCCAGAACCGATCCAGGCGCTGCAGGGCGCGGTTCATCTGCTTGAACTCTTCCGTGTTGATACCGCCAACCTGCTCGATCGAACCGACATGGCGCTCGTAGAGGCCGGCGACGACTTCCGCCACCTCATTGCCCTTCGGCGTGAGCGAAACCCGCACCGAACGGCGGTCGATGCGCGAGCGCTGGTGGTTGATGAAGCCGAGATCGACCAGCTTCTTCAGATTGTAGGAGACATTCGAGCCGAGATAATAGCCGCGCGAGCGCAGTTCGCCGGCGGTCAGCTCCGAATTGCCGATGTTGAACAGGAGCAGCGCCTGGATGGCGTTGATGTCGGAGCGACCGTTACGGTCGAATTCGTCCTTGATCACATCAAGCAGACGGCGATGCAGCCGCTCGACCAGCTGCAGCGATTCCATGTACAGCGAACGGATCGCCTCGCGGCGGTCATCGGATACGTTGGCGGTCTTCGCCGCCGGACGCGAATTGATCATTGTCTTTGCCTCTCGTTTGTCGCCCGGTGATTTTTTGTTCTTCACCTTGATCGCGACACTATCGAATACTCATAAAATTCGACTTAAACGCCAAGGCTAACAAGAGCTTACCGGTAAGGGGTTTCGAAAGAGGCTTAACGGGCGGTCACCCGAGCAAGGATAATTAACCTAAAGATTTAGCCAACGATCCTGGCCGGAATTGCTATCGCCGGGGTTGCCGCTTCTGGATCCAGATCACCACGCGGAACACTATGTAGAGCAGCGCCACCGCAAGGTGCGAGGCGACGATCAGCGGCCGGTGGCCGAACAGCTCGGGGAAGCCAGCATACATGACGCACTCGGTCACCGCGCAGATGAACCAGATCACCGGACCCCAGGACGCCAGCATCCACAGGCCGGCGGCAGCGAACGGAAAAAACACCGCCAGCACCACCGCCGCCACCTGCCAGTGCACCGGCATCAGGTCGAAGCGCCACAACGGGCCGGGGTAAAAGCCGATCAGCCGGATCCAGTACAAGATGCCGAACAGCAGACAGTAGCCGGCGATGACGCGCTGGAACCAGGCGAAGATGACCTCGATCGTCGAGGGCTGTAGCACCACGCGCCTCGAGGCGACCTCGCTCACAGCTTCAGTTCCCGTTCGCCGAGCGGTGCGAAATAGGCGTCGACATTGGCGGCGCTGACGTCGTCGATGCCTGCCGGCCGCCATTGCGGCGTCGAGCCTTTATCGATGATGGCGGCGCGGATACCTTCATAGAAGTCGTGCCCGGCAAGCATGCGGTTGAGGATACGGAACTCCATTTTCATGCACTCGTCCATCGACAACGTCTGCCCGGCGCTAATCTGGCGCCATGCAACATGCAGGCTGGTCGGTGAACGTGTGCGGATGGTGGCCAGCGTCTTTGCCGCGAACTCGTCGGCAGCGGCTGCCCGCTCCAGACTGGCGACGATATCGGCCAGCGACGGCTGCGCGAAATGCCGGGCGATGGCTTCCAGCGTCGGCCTGTCGGTCTCGCGCCTGGCCGGGACGAAGCAGCCGCGCAGCACCGATTCCGGGTCGCCGCTTTCCGCCAGACGGTCGAGGAAGCCGGCCTGGTCCTCCGCCTTGATCGTATGGGTGGCGAGGCCCGACCACAAAGCATCGCCATAGCGGATGCGGTTGCCGGTCAGCGCCAGATACATGCCGAAGCTGCCGCCGAGATCCGGCAACAGATGGCTGGCGCCGACATCCGGGAAAAAGCCGATGCCGACCTCGGGCATGGCAAACTGGGCGTTCTCGGTCAGCACTCGCTGCGAACCATGGAAGGAGATACCTACGCCGCCGCCCATGACGATGCCGTCGATCACCGCGACATAGGGTTTCTTGAAGCGGGCGATGCGGGCGTTCAGCCGGTATTCATCGGCGAAGAAATCGACCGGAGGCCTTCCTGCGCGGCCGGCTTCGTAGATGTGGAGGATGTCGCCGCCCGCCGAAAATGCCCTGCCCTCGGCCTTGAGGACGACAACGTCGACGCCGTCGTCGCGCTCCCAACTGCGCAGCGCCTTGTCCAGCGCCTTGACCATGCGGTGGGTTACGGCATTGAGCGCCTGCGGCCGCGTCAGCGTGACGACGCCGGCCCTGCCCAATCTTTCGAAGCGAATCTCGTCGCCTCCGCCAAAATCCATCGCCAGAGAATCCCTCCCCGCGCCCGCCGGGAGTGAAGTGCTAAAGCGTGGCGCATGGCCGCGTCAATGGCGGCGGCCAATCCGCTGCATGGTCGTCGGCGTCACCCAGTGCTAATGCTGGCGCTTTGAACCGGAAGGGTTGAACCATGCCTTGGTTGCCGCGCCTTGCTGTTGTGGTGGTCGGCCTGATCGCTGCGAACACTCCTCCCGTATCGGCCGAAACCGTCGACGAGCTCTATCAATCGCAGACCATCGTCACCGGCCAGGGCGAGGTCAACAGGCAGATCGGCTTCAAGGCCTGCCTCGATGCGGTGCTGGTTCGTGTGTCCGGGGATCAGCGGCTGCCGAAGAGAACTGAGATGGCGGCGCTGCGCGACAAGGCCGGCAGCTTCGTTGCCGAATTCCGCTATCGCGACCGTCTCGAAGGCATTCCAATCCATGACGAACAAGGCACCCATGACCGGCCGCATGATCTCACTTGTCTGTACAGGCCTGACGTTATCGATCCGGTGCTTGCCGCGCTTGGCAGCAAACCATGGCTTGGCGAGCGGCCACACCTGGCAATTTTCCTGGCGGCGGAGCAAGGCACAAGGCAGTTCGCGCTGACCGCC
Source organism: Mesorhizobium sp. M0185 (assembly GCF_040322175.1). Taxonomy (NCBI): domain Bacteria; kingdom Pseudomonadati; phylum Pseudomonadota; class Alphaproteobacteria; order Hyphomicrobiales; family Phyllobacteriaceae; genus Mesorhizobium; species Mesorhizobium sp. M0185. Next base: position 48,207 of record NZ_JAMYSY010000022.1, read on the forward strand.
GACGATGAGCGCGGGGCGGCGATGCGCGAATCCTTCGTCAATGCCACCGGTCCGCTGGTCATGCGGATTGTGTTTCCCGAAGCGTCGCTGCTGTCGGCCTCGAAGCTTGACGACCAGGCCCTGCGCCATGCCGATATCACGACGCTGGACCAGCTTGCCAGGAAGGCCGGAGCCGACCAGGCGCTCGCCGGCAGTATCGTCTGGAGCGACAAGGAACTGGGCTGGATAGCCGACTGGCGGCTTGCCTTGAATGGCAAGAGCTACAATTGGCAAGTGCGCGGCGTCAGCTTCGACGAGGCATTCCGCGTCGCCATGCGGGGTGCTGCGCAGATCCTGTCGGGCAATGGCCAACCAGAATAGCGCCCGACAGGACCGCTGGCACAATCGTGTCGCATTGGTCAGCAGCGGAGGCTCGTGATAAAAGTCGCCTGATCCGGAGTTTTTGCGATGAACAAATTCACCCCTGCAAAGCCTGCCGGCGCGCGCAGCGTCGACGAGATCACCGGCAGCCGGCGGCTGCGGCGCATGCGCAAGGCCGACTGGTCGCGCCGCCTTGTCCAGGAGAACCGGCTCTCGGTCGACGATCTGATTTGGCCGATCTTTGTCGTCGACGGCAGACGAGTGCGCGAACCGATCGCCGCCATGCCCGGCGTGTTCCGCCTGTCGCTCGACCTCGCCGTCAAGGAGGCTGAGCGCGCGGCCAAGCTTGGCATTCCGGCGATCGCCACTTTCCCCAATGTCGAGCTCGGCCTGCGCGATCAGACCGGTTCGCACATCCTCGATCCGGAAAACGTCATCAACCGTGCCACCCGCGCCATCAAGCACGCAGTGCCGGAGATCGGCATCATCACCGACGCCGCGCTTGACCCGTTCACCTCGCATGGCCATGACGGCATCTTGCGCGAAGGCATTATCGTCAATGATGAAACGGTGGAGCAAGTGACGGCGGCGGCCGTCATCCAGGCGGCGGCGGGGGCCGACATCATTGCCCCCTCGGACATGATGGACGGCCGTATCGGTGCCATCCGCGATGCGCTCGACGCCAATGGGTTTCAGGATGTTGCGATCATGTCCTATGCGACCAAGTTCGCATCCGCTTTTTACGGCCCCTATCGTGAGGCGGTCGGCACCGCCGGCCTGCTCAAGGGCGACAAGAAGACCTATTATATCGATCACGCCAATTCCGACGAAGCGGTGCGCGAGGCCGAGCAGGATCTCGCCGAGGGCGCCGACATGCTGATGGTCAAGCCCGGCCTGCCCTATCTCGACATCATCCGGCGGCTGAAGGACGAGTTGCAGATGCCGACCTTCGCCTATCAGGTCTCGGGCGAATATTCGATGATCAAGGCCGCCGCCGCCAATGGCTGGATCGATGGCGAAAAGGCGATGCTGGAATCGCTGCTCGCCTTCAAGCGCGCCGGCTGCGACGGGATTCTCACCTACTTTGCGCCCGAAGTGGCGGCGATGCTCAAGGGGTGATGCGCCTTTGTAGCGTCTACATCGAGCAGTGTTCGTTCGTCCAAAGCGCGACGTGGAACGCCGCAGGACATCGCTTCAAGTTTACGCTGCCCTGCCGGGCATTTTCTCCCCGTAAAGTGGCAGGGAGAAAAGACGCGTTCGTAAAAGATTTCACCAATCTCCAGCGTTGCAAAAACATCGACGTTGCGGCCAGCCCCTTCTCCCCGTCACTATACAGGAAGAAGCTGCCGGCAGGCGGATGACGGGCGGCGCCGACATTGAGATTGGTTATTCCAACATTATTTGGAAGCGATTACCCCGCCGGCGATTCAAGATACCGCTTGCAAAATGCAATCAGTTAAGCTACCCCGATAACTGCTTGCATCTCACAATCGGTTATCGAGGAGGCTCTCATGTCCAAACTTCGCGTCAGCGCTTTCACCTTGTCGATCGACGGCTTCGGCGCCGGTCCCGACCAAGACCTGAAGAACCCGCTGGGTGTTGGAGGGGAAGCCCTGCACGAATGGATGTTCGGCACCCGCACCTTCCGCAAGATGGTCCTCGGCAAGGATGGCGGGACCACGGACACTGACGAGGCGTTCGCGGCACGCAGCTTCGAAAATGTCGGCGCATGGATCCTCGGCCGCAACATGTTTGGGCCGATCCGCGGCGAATGGCCGGATGACAGCTGGAAAGGCTGGTGGGGTGACAACCCGCCCTACCATGTGCCGGTCTTCGTGCTCACGCACCATGCGCGTGATCCCATTGTCATGGAGGGCGGCACGACCTTCTATTTCGTGACCGGCGGCATCCACTCAGCGCTGGAGAAGGCGAAGGCAGTGGCTGACGGTAAGGATGTACGGCTGGGCGGCGGCGTTTCCACGATCCGGCAATATCTCAAGGAAAAGCTCATCGACGAAATGCATCTGGCGATCTCACCGGTCCTGCTAGGCGCCGGCGAGAGCCTTTTTGCCGGCATCGACATGCCCAAGCTCGGCTATCGCTGCAGCGAGCAGGTCGCGACGCCGAAGGCCACGCATGTCATCATCGAGCGCACCTAGCTTGTTGCAGGGCGCCGCCATGGAGGCGCCGCCCTCCTCGCCGCTTTAGTCAGTACTTCTCCGGCACATACAGTTCGCGCGGCAGTACCTGGCGCTCGTATTCGGGATTGAAGACGCGCTCCGGCAGTGTGATCTCTTCGTGCGGCACCTCCTCATAGGGCATCTGCTTGAGGAGATGGTCGATGCAGTTCAGCCGTGCCCGCTTCTTGTCGTTGCCCTCGACGATGAACCACGGGCTTCCGGGATATTCGTGCGGGCGAACGTTTCTTCCTTGGCCTTGGTGTACTGCTCCCAGCGCACGCGCGACTGGAGGTCCATCGGCGACAGTTTCCATTGCTTCATCGGGTCATGGATGCGCATCAAAAAGCGCATCTGCTGCTCCTCGTCGGTGATCGAAAACCAGTATTTGACAAGCGTAATGCCTGAGCGGACCAGCATGCGTTCGAAATCCGGAACGTCGCGGAAGAACTCCTCGACCTGATCCGGCTGGGCAAAGCCCATTACCCGCTCGACGCCGGAGCGGTTGTACCAAGAGCGGTCGAACAGCACGATCTCGCCGCCGGCCGGCAGATGCGGAACGTAGCGCCGGAAATACCATTGCGACTTCTCGCGCTCGGTCGGCGCCGGAAGTGCTGCAACGCGGCAGATGCGCGGATTAAGCCTCTGGGTGATGCGCTTGATAACACCACCCTTGCCCGCCGAGTCGCGGCCCTCGAAGACCACGACGAGCTTCTTCTTGTGATAGGCGACCCAGGATTGTAGCTTGATCAATTCGGATTGCAGCGTGATGAGATTGCGAAAATACTGCAGGCGGTCGATCGATGGCGGATGCGCATTCTTGTAGATCTTGGCGATCTCCATCGACAGCGCCGGCTCCGAGATTTCCAGCTCATAATCTTCGTCGAGCGTGTCGGCGAGTTCCGCTTCCAGCCAGTCCCTGGCCGGGGAATTCTGTTTTATCTCGGTCATTTGCGCTGCTCCGCTTACAGGCCTTGCCGGCCGCTGTCAGGCGCTCTGCCGCCCGGCCCGGCGGCCGGAAATCGAAGCGCTGGACCGATTTTAGTATAGGCCGGCAATGACGGTTTTATTGCACCCACTACTGCGCTGGCTGTGCGTTCAATCCGCAAGATGTGATCGAGCTTGCCCTGCGGGGCGGGCGACAAGCGGAACGAATTATCCTACAAATGCCCGGTTCACTGAGGGGCTGTCGTTTGCAACGCCCTTTCCCGATAAATCGTGAGGATACGACATGGAATACCGCACTCTCGGCCGTTCCGGGCTGAAGGTTTCGACCCTGACCATGGGCACCATGACATTCGGCGGCGGCGGCGCGTTTTCGGCGGTTGGCAAGACCGACCTCGACGAGGCGCGTCGGATGATCGACCTTTGCATCGATGCCGGCGTCAATGTCATCGACACCGCCAACGTCTATTCGAACGGGGTGTCGGAAGAGATCATCGGCGAGGCGCTCGGCGGCAAGCGCAAGGGCGACGTGCTGATCGCCTCCAAGGCGCGCATGCGGATCGGCAAGGGCCCCAACGATGAAGGCTTGTCGCGCTACCATCTGATCCGCGAATGCGAGAGGAGCCTGAAGCGCCTCAGGACCGATGTCATCGACATCTATTTCCTGCACGAGTGGGATGGCCTGACACCGCTTGAGGAAACCATCGCCGCGCTCGACACGCTGGTCGCGCAGGGTAAGGTCCGTTATGTCGGCTGCTCCAATTATTCCGGCTGGCAAGTTATGAAGGGGCTGGGGATCAGCGACCGTCATCACCAGCCACGCTTCGTCACCCAGCAGATCCATTACACGCTGGAAGCGCGCGAGGCCGAGTACGAATTGTTGCCGATCTCGGTCGACCAGGGGCTCGGCGTGCTGGTCTGGAGCCCGCTTGCCGGCGGGTTGTTGTCCGGCAAATACCACCGTGACCAGCCGACCGCCCGCCAGCTCAGCGGCTGGTCGGAACCGCCGATCCGCGACGAGGACCGGCTGTGGCGGATCGTCGACGTGCTGATCGATATCGGCAAGAACCACGGTGTGTCGGCAGCGCAGGTGGCGCTTGCCTGGCTACTCGGCCGGCCCGCTGTCAGTTCACTGGTGATCGGCGGACGAACCGAAGCGCATTTCAAAGACAATATCGCCGCTGCAAGCCTTGTGCTTGCCGATGAGGAGCGCACACGGCTCGACGTGGTCAGCAGGCCGCCCGTGCTCTATCCCTACTGGCACCAGCAATTCACGGCAAAGGATCGGTTCGGGCCGGCCGATCTCGTCCTCGACCGCGACGGCGCCTGAAAAGCCGGGCTCTCCGGACTGCGCCGAGATATGGAGCCCGATCGTGCCTTGCGGTGTTGTGTTTGCGGTCCAATGCTCCTAGGCAAAGGCCAAGCACAATGAAAGGAAACGATATGGCACGAGCACCGAACTACGGTCAGGAACGCAAGGAACGCGACCGGCAGAAGGCTGCCAAGAAGGCGGAAAAGCAGGCTGCCAAGGTCGCAGCCAAGGAGCGATCGAAGCCCGAGGGCGAGAGCGAGTCCCAAACCAAAACCGAAACGACCGAGTGATGACGCCCGGCCTGTCAGGCGGTCCGGGCCTCGGTCAAATCCCGCTATGCCTCAGGCGGGCGCCTTGTCGCTAACGAAGACGTTCACTTCACGAGCGGCGGCAATGAAGGCCCGTCTTGCGTTCATGGCCGGCTTGTCGCCGGCCAGCGCATCATGACAGGCTTGCAACGCTTCGCGGTGCTTGGGGCTGCGCTTGCCGGGCCAATTGTTGAGGAGGTAGTCGGAAGCCTCGCGGGCCGTACGCAAGAGCTGATTGCTTCCCGCCGCGCCCTTGACGGTCACGGGTGTGTCAAATCGGTTGTTTTCCATCGCCGCTCTTACGCCATCGGCATTTCCGAAGCGAGACCGAAAGTAGCATTCTTCGCTCATCTGCTCTTTTCGTGATCAATGGCAGCCGATCCTCACTCAAGCGACGACGGCAAATCCCCGGGCGCGCAGGCCGCGCCGGTCGTTGCGCAGCGAGGTCACCAGCCGGTCGCGGCTGCCGATGATATGGGCCGAAAGCAGGCGGGCGGCGCTATCGGCATCGCCGGCCCGCACCGCCGACAGAATGGCATGGTGTTCGGCCCAGGCACGGCCAAGCGCTGCCTCGTCGCGAACCTCGAGCCAGCGGGCGCGCGACAGGCGCGTCATCGCATCGCGAACCGCTCTGAACAGGAACTCGTTGCCTGACAGGCGTGCCAGCTCGATATGAAAATCCATGCCGACACGATGCCATTCCTCGCGCGGGGTTTGGTCGTCGCAGGAATCGAGCATAGCCTCGATAATTTCGACGGCACCCCTGTCCTGCAAGGCACAAGTCAGCCTGACTGCCGCGACCTCGACCGCCTCGCGATAGACGGCGATCTGCTCCAGCTCGGCAAGATTGATGGGCGAGACCGTCCAGCCGCGGCCGTCGCGGCAGATCAGGCCTTCAGTCTCGAGCCGCAGCAATGCCGCCCTGACCGGCGTGCGCGATGCGCCGAAGCGGCTTTCGACCCAGCGCTCCGTCAGCCGCTCGCCGGGACCGATCTCGAGCCCGAGGATCATCTCGCGAAGCTGCTTTTCGACGTTCTGCATCTGCGACATTGGCGTTCCGTTTGTTGGAGCCGGTTCATTGGCCCTCTGTTCACCGGCCATTATTGGCGATCACTTTGCAGGGACCGCATTGACAGCGACCAGCCTTTGCGTCCATGACGGATACCAGCTTGGTATCCCAAAATGGTATCCACAGCAACTCAACGATAGCAGTCTCTGACATGCCGCAAGACGCCACCCTCGCCGTGCAAGGCACACATAACGTTCACTGGCGTCGCAATCTCGCCGTGTGTTTTGCCGGCTCGTTCAGCACGCTTGTGGCGATGATGCTGCTGTTGCCCTTCCTGCCGCTTTACGTCGAGCAGCTGGGCGCCAAGGGCCATGCGGCGATCGTGCAGTGGTCGGGCATCGCCTACGGCGCCACCTTCCTTGCTGCCGCGCTGGTCGCGCCCCTGTGGGGGCGGCTAGGCGACCGCTACGGCCGCAAACTGATGCTGGTGCGAGCCAGTTTCGGCATGGCGCTGTGTATGTCGCTGGCCGGCATGGTGCAGACCGTCTGGCAATTGGTGCTCTTGCGCCTGCTGATCGGCTTTGCCGGCGGCTATTCTTCGGGCTCGACCATCCTGGTTGCCATGCAGACGCCGAAGGATCGCTCCGGCTGGGCGCTGGGCGTGCTGTCGGCCGGCATCACGGCCGGTGCCCTGGTCGGTCCGCTGCTTGGCGGCGCGCTGCCGCCGCTGATTGGCATCCGCGCCACATTCCTGCTCGCCGGCGGCGTCATTTTCCTGGCTTTTCTGGCAACCACCTTGCTGATCAAGGAGGCCCCTCGCCCGGTTGCCGCCAAGGCCGCGTCAGAAGAAAAAGTGAAAGACGGCTGGTCGCAGATTCCCGACAAGCGCCCCGTCGTCGCCATGCTGGCAACCGGCATGCTGTTGAGTTTCGCCACCATGTCGATCGAGCCGATCATCACCGTCTATGTCCAGCAGCTCATCGAAGATCGGAGCCAGGTCACGCTGGTCTCCGGCATCGTCATGTCCGCGGCAGCGCTCGGCGCCATCCTGTCGGCGTCGCGGCTCGGCAAGCTCGCCGACCGTATCGGCCACTGGAACGTCATCGTTGCCGCACTCGCCGTCTCGGCGCTGCTGCTGATCCCGCAGGCCTTCGTTACCCAGGGCTGGCAACTCGTCGGCCTGCGTTTCCTGATGGGCCTTGCGCTTGGCGGTCTTTTGCCCTGCATCACCAGCGTCATCCGCCACAATGTGCCCGACGGGGTCGGCGGCAACGTGCTGGGCTTGTCGATCTCGGCGCAATATGTCGGGCAGGTCGCCGGACCGTTGCTCGGCGGCTTCGCCGGCGGCCATTTCGGTATGCGCTCGGTGTTTCTCGGCACATCCATTCTGATGGCGGGCGGAGCGGCCTATAACTGGCTGGTCCAGTCGCGCCGCGAACGCGACATGCTGGCGGAAGCCGGCAAATCCTGACACGGTTCGCGGCACTATCTCAGGCGGTCGCCAGGAAACACGGAGGTGTGGACATGAGCACGGATGAACACGCGGCAGGCGGCCGCATTCTGGTTCTTGCCGGCGGCCTATGCGGCGCAACCGGCGTGGCGCTTTCGGCGGCGGCGGCACATCTCGGCGGCGCTTTCGTCGGTACGGCCGCATCCTTCCTGCTCTTGCATGCGCCGGTCTTCCTTACCGTCGGGCTGCTCGGTGGCAATAGCATCCTGCGAACCGGAAGCCTCATCCTTCTCGTCGGGCTTCTGCTATTCTCGGGAGATCTTTTGGCCCGCGACTTCCTTGGCTCGCGGCTGTTCCCGATGTCGGCGCCGATCGGCGGCACGTTGCTCATCGGCGGCTGGCTGATGATGGCCGCCTCGGCGCTGGTGCGCCCGCGCCGCCATTGATGCGGCAACCAATGGCGGCCGCTGCTCCTTCGCCAGCCGCCCTCGATCCACGAGCTGTGTCTTGCCAGCTCAGTCTCGCGGACGTTCGGGCCGGACTTGGCCATCGCTGTTGGTCGTCTTGACTACACGCCGCCGCTCCGGCCGTTCGGTGGCCGGCGAGATGCCCCAATAATTGCGATAGATGTCTTCGAACAGATGCTTGATCGGGTGCATGGTTTAATCTCCTCTAGTTTTTTGAATCGATCCAATCAGCGGGCACAAAAATAGGCCACCGATCAGCTCCGCTTGCGTCCTACGAGGAAACCCAGGTCGCGAATCCACGGACCGGTCCTGTCTCGCCGCTTCCGGGCCTCCGCGCTCGAACGGATGCTCCAGTCGTTCCGGTAAATGTCCTCGAACAGATAATTGACGGGGTGCATGGCGCTCTCCTCTTGTATCGATCCAATCTGGGGACGAAAAACGCACTTGGATCGATTCAAAGAATACGCATCGCACCACAAATGTCAAGCAAAAATTTGAATCGATCCAACGAAGGTGTTAGGTAGTCGGCGATACTGTTGGACCGGAGTCCCGGAGACAAACAAATGGCATCACTCACCGAAGGCAGGAGGCCCATCCGGCTGGCGGACATCGCCAAAGCCGCGGGCGTATCACACGGCACTGCCTCCAATGTCTTCAGCCGTCCCGAAATCGTACGCGAGGAAGTCCGCGAGCGGGTCAAGGCGGCGGCCGACGCGCTGGGCTACGCCGGCCCCGATCCAAAGGGCCGCCTGCTGCGCGCCGGCAAGGTCAATGCGATCGGCGTCGCCACAACCGAGCCGCTGTCCTATTTCTTCGACGACCCCTTTGCGCGCGTGATGATGGCCGGCATCTCGGAGGCATGCGACGCCACCGGCGCGGGAATAGCCCTCGTGTCGGCCGGCAACGAGGAAAAACTTGCCTGGAATATCCAGAGCGCCCTGGTCGACGGCTTCATCCTGTTCTGCATCGAGGGCGGTCCGCGCCTCGTCGAGCTGACGCGCGAACGCAAGCTCCCCTTCGTCGCGCTCGAGCTCGGCTCGCAGGACGCCACGGTCTCGGCGATCGGCGTCGACAATGTTGCCGGCGGCCGGCTCGCGGCGCGCCATCTGGCGGAACTTGGACATCGCCGCTTCGCCGTGCTGTCGCTGGCCTTCGCCGACGACAGCACCGGACTTGTCTCGCCCGAGCAGGTCCGGACCGCAGTCTATACAGGAACCCGTGACCGCCTCCTCGGCTATCTCGAAGGGCTTTCCCGGTTCGGCGTCGATACCGCCAAGGTGCCGGTCTACGAGACTGAAAACGATGAGGCCAGCACAAAGGCCGGCCTCGAAACCCTCTTCGCCTCGGCAGAACCGCCGACCGCCATCCTGGCGATGTCGGACCGGGTCGCGATGGAAGCATTGGAATGGCTCAGCGCGCGGGGCATCGCGGTTCCTCGCGATGTTTCCGTCGTCGGCTTCGACGGCGTGCCTGAAGCCGCAATTTGCGAGCCTCCGCTCACCACCATCGCCCAGCCGATCGCCGAGATCGGCCGCCGGGCAGCGCGAAGAATCCTCGACTTCGACGGCACGGTGCGGCGAGAAACGCTCGATGTCGAACTTGTCGTCAGGGCGTCGTCCGGGCCGCCGCCAGGCACAGGTTGACTGGGCAGATCGGCTCCAAATCTTATCGATTGGCCGCCATCGGACCGATGCCAAAGGATGGACGGACCGGTGACGCCTCGTTGCGGACCGGCTTGCCCTTGCCGGACCAGCCGATAGCGGACAGCCATTCCAGATAGAAGGCGAGCGCGAACTGCATGGCGATGCCGGCGGCGAGCAGCAGACTGTCATAGGCAAAGCCGCCCGGGTTGACCAGCTTCACCACCTGCGCCGCCATGGCAATCACCGTGCCGGCAATGAAAACCGGCAGCGAGCGTTTGCCCAATATGGCGAGCGGATTGTCGCGGCCGGTGCGGAACAGGTTCGAGACGAAAGGCAAGGCGACGACCAGATAGCTCATCGCCAGGATGTGCAGCAGCCGCGGCAACGACAGGAACGTCTTGTCGAAACCGGTCAGCACCACCGGCAGGTCGAGCCACGACACATGCCCCCACAGCGGGCTGTGCACCCAGACGAGTGCCGTCAGCACATAGGCGGCGGCCGCGCCGACCAGCCAGCGATTGACAGGGATGGTGCCGCCGCGCCGCACATGCAACACGCTGGCCATGCCGATATTGAACAGCAATTGCCATGACAGCGGATTGAGGAACCAGAAGCCGGGCTCCGGGTAGTTCGGCGGCGCGATCTGGTAGATTCCGGCAATCAGCCAAAGGGCTGCGGATACTGCGAGCGCCGCCAGTGGCCGGTAGCTGATGAACAGCAGGAAGACCGGCGCCATCAACAGCAGCGCCGCATAGACCGGCAGTATGTTGTTGTAACCGAGCTGATGGCCGAGCGTGACGATGCCGACCAGGACTTGTGGCGGGTTCCTGACGAGCGGCTCGATGTTGATCAGCGTCAGAAGATCCGGCCGTTTCGCAAACACCGCCGCCGCGCAGAAGATAGCCATCACCACCATCGTCGTGACGATGTGGGTGACATAGAGCACACCGGCGCGGCGCCACATTTTCAGTGTTGCAATCAGCCGGTTTCCCGGCTGGAACTTAGTGCCGTAGGCGAGAGCGACGGACATGCCGGAGATCAGCACGAAGGCCTCGGCCGCATCCGAAAACCCGAAATTCTTGTAGGTCAGGGTTTCGAAAACGGTGCCAGGCACGTGGTCGACGAATATGGTCAGGAGGGCGAGAGCCCGGAACACATCAATACGCGTATCGCGTTCCGGCGAAACTGGCATGGTCATCGATAAAAGGCCTTAAAGCTGGTTGTTCATGCCCGGCATGCGATCCCTCGGGCGACCACCCGGCGCACACTGCTTCGATCCCCCCCGCGGGGATTATATCGGCAAAGAAACGGACTGAAATGCGCCCGGTTCAATCAACTTTCGCGGAGCTTGAAAATATTCCGTTTTGAAGCCGGCAAATTAACGAAAGTAACGCGGAATCAAAAGGATGTGACTATGGCCGAGCAAAGCCTCGAAGACGGTATTTTGCAGGAGAATTCAGGCTTTTTCTACCGGCTCCATCGATCCGCCAATTTACCCGGTGACTGGCTGTTCCTGTTGCATGGATCGGGTGTCGACGAGACGACCTTGCTGCCGCTTGGTCGGCAAATCGCGCCGCATGCGGCGCTGGTTACGGTCCGTGGCCGCATCCCTCAGGAGGACGGTTTCCGCTGGTTCACGCGAATCACCCCGACGCGATTCGAGCAGGCAAGTGTCCGCGCGGAGGCAGATGCGTTTGCAGGCTTCGTCGCCGGCGTCGCGAAGCGCCACAGCCTCGATCTCCGCCGCGCGACCTTTCTCGGCTATTCGAACGGCGCCAATTTGGTTTCAAGCGTCATGCTGCTGCATCCGGGCGTGATCGAGCGCGCTGCATTGCTGCGTCCGATGCCGGTGCTCGACGAGGTGCCGCCGGCCGACCTGTCGAAGGCGCGGGCTCTGATCGTCGCCGGCGCCGCCGACCTGACCTACGCGCCTTTCGCCCCCGTGTTGGCCGCTCTACTGAGCTCGCATGGCGCCAAGGTCGAGACCCACACCATTGCCTCCGGCCATGAAATCGGCGACGCGGATGCTGAAATCGTCAGGCAGTGGCTGGCGGGGTCAGGCAACCGCTGAACGAGCGGATTGAGCGCACGCACAACGCGGGCCCGACCATCGAATGTCAGTGTGCGGCGGGCTGGAATAGCTCGATCACATTGCCGGACGGGTCTTCGAGCAGGGTCTGCGAGCCGCCGACGCCGTTGATGATATCGTTGCGGAAGGCGAGCCCGGCGCCCTTCAGGCGCGCAACCTCTTGCTTCAGATCCGGCACCACCAGCAGGATGCGGTTCCACCCTCCCGGCACCGGCCGGCGGCCATCCGGCATCGCCCGTGCGCCCGAGCTCTCCGGCCCGCTCAGCAGAAGCCGCAGATCGCCGCGCGTGACCGAGCAGAAAGCCGGCCGCGCATCCCGTTCAATGGCAAAGCCCAGATGCTTCACCTAGAAATCGATGGAAGCGGCGACATCGTCGACAATATAGCGAACACTGACGGGCGTCATGACCGGGGGCCTTTCAGTTTGAGTAGAACGTTTTATTAAAGGCTGCTCATCATCGGCAACGCCCCGGCAGCACTACGACGCCGCCGACACACTATGACCGTCGGTTCGCCAGGGGATCAGGGCAAGCAGACCAGCACTGCCGACCACGGCGAAGACAGCGCCGTAGATGAACACCGCCTCATGGCTTACACGATCCCAGAGCTGTCCCGCGACAACGCTTGCCGCGAGTTCCAGCAGGCCGACCGTGGTGCTGTACCAGCCGATGCCGCTGGCACGCAGCTCTTGCGGCACGAAGTCCGAGGCGAATGCCTTGCCGACTGAGCGGAAGATGCCTTGATAGAACCCGTAGAAGGCAAAAAGCAGCCCGATCAGATAGATGTTCCGGGTCAAGACGAAGCCGAGATAGGCGATCAGGAAGATGACGAAGGACGACAGTAACACGCCCTTGCGGCCGAAGCGGTCCGATAGAAAGCCGGCCGGGTAGGAAATCAGCGCCGCAACGAGATTGAAGCCTGCGTAGATAAGAATGGTTGCCTCCAAAGAGGCACCGATATCCTGTGTTTGCAGAATCAGAAATGCATTGCTCGAATTGCCGATGCCGAAGAGAGCTGTCACCAAGAGATAGATCCAATAGGCTTTGGGAAACTGCCGCAGATTGACGTCGATCTTGGCCTTTGCGGCTACGGCCAGTGGCTGCTCGTGCACCAACACCACCATGAGGAAGGCGAGGAGACCGGGAATGAGCGCGAGATAGAAGATCCAGCGGATATCGACTTTGAGCGCGATGAGAAGCAGCACCGCGAGCAGTGGCCCCAGAAACGCTCCCAGATTGTCGCCAATGCCTTCTAGGCCGAATGCTTTGCCTCGGTGCTCGTCGGCCACGGACGAAGCAAGGAGCGCGTCGCGCGGAGCGGACCGGAAACCTGCAGCGAGCCGATCCACAAACCGCGCGCCCAGGACCATCGGCCACACTGTGGCCACGCCGATCAGCGGTTTGGCGATAGAGGCCAGAAAATAGCCAATGAGGGCTATCGGTTTCCGCTTCTGAAGCCTGTCCGAGAGCCAGTCCGAAAAACCTTGCACGATGTTCTGCGTCGCCTGGGCGATTCCGTCGACCAGACCGACGACGCTCCCGCTTGCGTGCAGAGTCTGGGTTAGGAAGATCGGCAGGATCGGATAAAGCATCTCGGTCGAAATGTCGGCAAACAGGCTCGCCAGCGCCAGAAGCACCGTGTTTCGGGAAATCCAGGCGAAGGTTTTCCTTGGCGCTGCCCCAGTCATTGCTTTGCCCTGTTCGGCAATCCGTTTGGCTGAAACGCAACGGCTATCATGTCGGTTGCAATGCGCCACTGCTGAGTGTCCTGCCCCCATCCCGAAGGTCCGCGCAGCAAAACCGGTACCCACGCGGTCCTTCGATTCGGGATCATGGTCTACGCCCGCCCCATGCGGTTCCAGGCGTCCAGCCCGGCGATCTTGTAGGCTTCGGCCAGCGTCGGATAGTTGAAGGTGTTGTTGACGAAGAAGTCGACAGTGCCGCCGAGATTGATGACCGCCTGGCCAATGTGGATGAGTTCGGTCGCGCCCTCGCCGACAATATGGGCGCCGAGCAGACGGCGTGTTTCGATCGAGAACAGAAGCTTCAGGAAGCCGGTGTTGACGCCCATGATGTGGCCGCGCGATGTCTCGCGGAACCGCGCCACGCCGACCTCGTAGGCGGCACCACTCTCACGCACCTGCTCCTCGGATTGCCCGACCGTGGAGATTTCCGGCACGGCGTAGATGCCGTAGGGAAAGGTTTCGGGCGGCGGCGGCAAGGGCACGCCGAAGGCATGGCAGGCGGCCACCCTGCCCTGCTCCATCGAGGTCGATGCCAAGCTCGGAAAGCCGATGACATCGCCGGCGGCATAGATGTTGGGCGCGCTGGTCTGGAACGTCTGCGGATCGACCCTGATGCGGCCTCTGGAATCGGCCTCGATGCCGACCGCTTCCAACCCTAGGCTGCCGACATTGCCGGTACGCCCTGCGGCATAGAGCACGATCTCGGAACGTATGGTGCGGCCGTCGGCCAGCGTCACCTCGGCGTAATCGGGTTTCGAGGCGATCTCCTTGACGGCACTGCCCAAGCGGATGGTCATGCCGCGGTCGCGCATCTGATGGATGAAGTCGTCGACGATCTCGCGGTCGACAAAATCCAACATCGTATTGCGTGGCTCGACCAGCGTCACCGGCACGTCGAGCGCCGAAAAGATCGTCGCATACTCGACACCGATAACACCGGCGCCGATCACCGTCAGCGTGCGCGGCAGGCGATCGAGCTCCAGCATCTCATCACTGTCGAAAATCCGTGTTTTGTCGAACGGCACGTCGTGCGGCCGGTGCGGCCGGGTGCCGACCGCGATCAGCGCATGGGAGAAGCCAGCCTCGCTGTAGTCGCCGGTGTCGGTGGTCAGGCTGACCTTGTTGGCGCCGAGGAATTTTGCCGCGGCGCGCGCGCTCTTGACCGTGTTGCGCATGAACTGATGCTGCAGCACCTCGACCTCATGGTCGAGCGTCTTGTGCAGGCGCTCGACCAGATCGCCGACCGAAATGTCCTGCTTCACGCGGTAGCCGCGTCCATAAAAGCCGCGCTCACGCCAGCCGGAGAGGTTGAGCACCGTCTCGCGCAACGTCTTCGACGGTATGGTGCCGGTATGCACCGACACGCCGCCGAGACGCCGGCCTCTGTCGACCACCAGCACCGACTTGCCGAGCTTGGCCGACTGCACCGCGGCGCGGCGCCCGGATGGGCCGCTGCCGATGACCAGCATGTCGTAGTCCATGTCGCCCCGTCCCCTCGGCTCGGCGCGCTTTGTTGCGCCGCAGCAAACTAACGCTATCCGCGCCGTGAATTCAACAAGTCAGACGGCCCCAGGCACTCCGTCACCATCTACACGGCGGCGAAAGGCTCGATCTTGATTCCGCCGCGAACCTTCACCATTTCACCAAGAAGCGGCCCCGTGCATTAACCCGGGTTCGATTACGAGGAAATGACATGAACGCTCGCGTTCTCGACGGCGAAATCATCACCAGCAGGCTCGAAGATGTCCGCGCCTATGAGGGCGTGCGCACGCGGCGCATTCTCGCCTTTGTCATCGATTATTTCATCGTCGCGCTGCTCACCATACCATTCGCGATCCTGGTGTTCCTGTTCGGGCTGTTGACGCTCGGCCTCGGCTGGATGCTGTTTTCCATTCTCGTGCCGGCCGTCGCCATCCTCTACATCTGGAACACGCTCGGCAGTAAAGACCAGGCCACCACCGGCATGAAGATGATGGGCATCCGGCTCGACCGGCTCGACGGCAGCCGCATCGACGGGCTGACCGCCGTCGTGCATTCGGTGCTGTTTTGGGCCGGCAATGTCATCCTTTCGCCGCTGGTCCTGCTGGTGAGCCTGTTTTCCGACCGCAAGCGCACGCTGCACGACCTGCTGCTCGGCACCGTCGTCAGCCGCAGCGGCCGCTGAGCAGACTTTTGAAGCGCGGCCGCAGCCTTTGCGCACAAATGTGAAGACGTCCAATCAACCAGGCTTTCACAATCCTGTTGAATTTTTCGGCGTCCGCGCCAAAGGTAGAGCGATTCGCAGGAGTGTTTCCAAGGTTCGATGACGCAGCACCCGACCCAGTCGCCGCAGTTCTTTCTGACCGCGCCCTCGCCATGTCCCTATCTCGAGGGCCAGTTCGAGCGCAAGGTGTTCACACACCTGGTCGGCGACAAGGCCCCCGAGATGAACGATCTGTTGACGCAGGGCGGTTTCAGGCGGTCGCAGAACATCGCCTACAGGCCGGCCTGCGAGACCTGCCGCGCCTGTGTGTCGGTGCGCATCCTGGCGCAGGAATTCACCGCCAGCCGCAACTTGAAACGGGTCATACAGCATAATTCGGATCTGGTCGGCGCCATGCACGACGCCGAACCCTCCACCGAACAGTATTCGCTGTTCCGCAGCTATCTCGACGCCCGCCACCGCCGTGGCGGCATGTCAGACATGACCGTGCTCGACTACGCCATGATGGTCGAGGATACCCATGTCGACACCAAGGTCATCGAATACCGTCGCCGCGGACCTGACAGCTTCATCACCGGCAAGGGCCAGGGCGAGCTGATCGCCGTGGCGCTCACAGACAAGATGGCCGATGGCCTGTCGATGGTCTATTCCTACTTCAACCCGGACTTCGAGGACCGTTCGCTCGGCACCTTCATGATCCTCGACCACATCGCCCGCGCCAGGGCGATGGGCCTGCCCCATGTCTACCTGGGTTACTGGGTCAACGGCTCGCGCAAGATGAATTATAAGATGCGCTTCCAGCCGCAGGAGCATCTCGGCCCGAAAGGCTGGGAACGCTACAATCACGAAGCGGTTTCGCGCTGATCTTCGCTTTCGGTATTCACTCTTAAATTGTTTCGAGGAGGATGCCGCTGGGCTTCCGGCCGATCGGCTGGAAAACCGGGCGGTCAATTTTGCGCCTCCAAGCCTACGCGAGAATTGCCGCATGTCTTCCCACAACGACCACCAGAGAGGCCTTCTGATCACCGCCATCGGCGGGCTGACGCTGACCGTCGACATTCCGCTGATCCGGCTCGCCGACGGCGAGGCGTGGACGATCCTGCTGTTGCGCACCGGCACGACCTTCGTCGCCACACTTATCATCTGGGCCGCCTGGCGCTCGCTGAGCGCAAAGGCACCGCAGCTTGTGCCGGGCTGGTCAGGGCTCATCGTTGCCGGCCTCTACGGGCTCGGCTCGATCGCCTTCATCACCGGTGTCTACAATACCTCGACAGCCAACCTCGTTTTCATCCTGGCGTTCACAACCATGTTCGCGGCCCTTTTGTCATGGCTGTTCCTGAAGGAGAGGCCACAGCCCCTGACGCTCGCAGCGCTGGCATTGATGATCGCCGGCGTCGTGATCATCGTCGGCGATTCCGTCGGAACCGGGGATCTCTTCGGCGACTTGATGGCGCTATGCTCGGCTTTCATGATCGCCGCGGCCATCACCATCTCGCGCGCCAGCGGCAAGGATATGGGCTTCACCGCGCTGATCGGAGTCGTCCTGCCGCTGGCCGTCGGCGCCGTGATGGTTTCCAAGGTGGGTTTTCACGTCAACGCACCCTGGTGGATCATCTTCAACGGCGCCGTCATCATGCCGATCTCGTTCTTCTGCCTCGCCAACGGTCCGAAATACATTTCCGGGCCGGAAGTGGCGATGTTCTACCTGTTAGAAACCGTGCTGGCGCCGGTCTGGGTGTGGATGATCTTCGCCGAAACACCGTCGCGCAACAGCCTGATCGGCGGCGCGATCCTCATCATAACCTTGATCGGCCATTCGCTCTGGCAGTTGCACGAGGGGCGCAAGCGCCGCGCCACGTTCGCCGTCAGTCACCCGGCCTGATTCTTTTTCGCGGCGGCGCGTCCGGCGACAATTTCGATCTGCGGCGGTGCGTCATCGTGCTCCGCCGGTTCGGCGGCAGCGAGCTCATCGGTCAGTTCCACTTCGCGCAGCCATTCGCGCCAGATTGCGACCAGCAGGGCCATCAGCACCGGGCCGATGAACAGGCCGAGAAAGCCCATTGTCTTGACGCCGCCAATCAGGCCGAAAAAGGTTGGCAGGAAGGGCAGCTTTATCGGCCCGCCGACCAGCTTCGGGCGCAATGTCTTGTCGACGATGAAGAGTTCGACCGCGCCCCAGATGAACAGCGCCAGCCCCGCCATCGGCGAGCCCCTGGCGGCGAGATAGATCGACACCAGCGTGAAGGACAGCGGTGCGCCGCCGGGGATCAGCGCCATGATGCCGGTCAGCGCGCCGAGCGTCACCGGCGACGGCACGCCGGCCAACCAGTAAGCGATACCCAGCACCAGCCCTTCGCCGATGGCGATAACGGTCATGCCGGTCACCGTCGAGGAGATTGTCGCAGGCACCACGCGTGAGATCCGTTCCCATCTGGCCGGCAGGATGCGTTCGCCGAGGCGATCGACCTGTCCGGCGAAATGCTCGCCGTCGCGATAGGCGAAGAACAGCGCGATCATCATGAATAGCAGCGTCAGCAAAAGGCCGAAGGCGCTGCCGCCGGCGGCAAGCACGCCGCGATAGATGCTGCCGATATTGGCGCCACTGATCAGCTGGATCAGTTCGCCGATACCGCCGGGGTGGCCAACGTTGACCGTCCATTGTTCATTGAGCCATTCGCCCACCACGGGCATGGTGGCGATCCAGTGCGGCGTCGGCGCACCGTAGCGGTTGGTCTCGATCGCCCAGTTGACCCACTCGCGCACCTCATTGATGGCGTAGGTGCCGGCAAGCGCGATCGGCACCACCAGGAAAGTCAGGATGAACAAGATCGCAAGCGTCGCAGCGATGGTGCGGTTGCCGCCGACGCCGGCGAGCAGCCGCCGATAGAGCGGCCAGCTGGCGAAGGCGATAACCAGGGCGGCAAGAACCGGGAACAGGAAGCCGTGGAAGAAATAAACGCCGGCGGCAACGATCAGCACCAGGAGCCAGCGCGCCGCCGACAGCGGCGGAATGACAGCGGCCCTGAGCGGCATCGACAGGCCAAACAGACGCTGCTGCCGCTCCGGCTTCTGGATCCTGACTTCCTTCAAGCGGCTACCTCTCCCTGGCCCATCGTATCGCTTATGCCCTGATATAGTGCAGCAATCGTGACGACATTCCAAATGTTTGGGTGGAGCTGCTAATCTCCCCCCTTGAGGGGGAGATGTCGCCGAAGGCGACAGAGGGGGTCGGGACGTCCTGACGCGACCTTACCACGAACAAAGGAGGCTGGCGCTTCATGCGCGGGGACCCCCTCTGGCCTGCCGGCCATCTCCCCCTCAAGGGGGGAGATTACCGCTTCACCCGAACTTGCCAGTCCTCGGGAAACCCTTCGGCACCATGCGGCCGGCCGAGGCGCGGGCGCCGATCCATTCGGCAAGCTCGTCACGCGATTTGGTGAAGGTGCGGTCTGCCGAATCCTGCCAGGACAGGCCGCTTGCGAGCGTGAAGGTCTTGAGGTCGAGGACGCCGCCATCTTTGTATTTCTGCAGGCGCACGCCCTTGCCGCGCCCCATCTCCGGGATCTCGGCCAGCGGGAATACCAGCATCTTGCGATTCTCGCCGACAATGGCGAGATGGTCGCCGGCGACGCTCATGCAGCGCTGGGCTTCGTCGGGCGCCTTGACGTTCATCACCTGCTTGCCCTTGCGGGTGTTGGCGACGACTTCTTCTTCCGGCACGATGAAACCGTTGCCGTCATGCGACACCAGCAGCAGCTTGCGCTTGGGATCATGGACGAAAGCGGTGACGATATCCTGGTCGTTGTCCATGTCGACGATGATGCGGATCGGCTCGCCATGGCCACGCCCACCCGGCAGCCGGTCGGCGCCGATCGTGTAGAACTTGCCGCCGGTGGTGAAGACCAGCACCTTGTCGGTCGTCTGGGCGTGGAAGGCGAGCTTGAGGCTGTCGCCTTCCTTGAAGGTCAGGGCCGAATGGTCGGTCAGATGACCTTTCATGGCCCTCAGCCAGCCCTTTTCCGAAACGACCACGGTGACCGGCTCGCGCTCGATCATGGCGTGGGCGATATCAGTCAGGTCATGCTCGGGTGCGTCGGCGAACTCGGTGCGGCGCTTGCCGATCTCGGTGTCGGGCCCGTATTTCTGGCGAACGTTGGCGACTTCCCACTTGATCGTCGCCCACTGCTTGGCGTCGGACGCAAGCAGTGCCTCGATCTGCTTCTTCTCGCCGCTCAGGCCATTGAATTCCTCGCGGATTTCGAATTCCTCGAGCTTGCGCAGCGCCCTCAGCCGCATGTTGAGGATGGCTTCAGCCTGGGTGTCGGTCAGCGACCAGCGCGCCATCATCACCTGCTTGGGCTCGTCCTCCTCGCGGATGATCCTGATCACCTCGTCGATGTTGAGATAGGCGATCAGATAGCCGGCGAGGATCTCCAGCCGCCTTTCGATCTCGCCGAGGCGGTGCTTGGAGCGGCGGATCAGGACGTCGCGGCGGTGCTCCAGCCATTCCTTGAGCACACCTTTCAGCGACAGCACGTTCGGCACCTTGCCGCGCGACAACACGTTCATGTTGAGCGGAAAGCGGCTTTCGAGCTCGGTCAGCTTGAACAGCGATTCCATCATGATGCCGGGATCGACCGAGCGGCTCTTCGGCACCAGCACGACGCGGATGTCCTCGGCGCTCTCGTCGCGGATATCCTCGAGCAGCGGCAGCTTGCGCGCCATCAAGAGCTCGGCGATCTTTTCGATCAGCCTGGCCTTCTGGACGCCATAGGGGATTTCGGTGACGACTATGTTCCAGGTGCCCCTGCCCTGGTCCTCCTGGCTCCATTTCGCCCTGACGCGAAAGCCGCCGCGACCGGTTTCGTAGGCTTCGAGGATCGAGGCTCGGCTGTCGACGATGATGCCGCCGGTCGGGAAATCCGGACCTTGCACGAAATCCATCAGCTTGGTGACGGGCGCATCCGGATGATCGATCAGGTGAAGCGCGGCGTCGCAAAGCTCGGCCGCATTGTGCGGCGGGATCGAGGTCGCCATGCCGACGGCGATACCGGACGAGCCGTTGGCGAGCAGGTTCGGGAAGGCGCCGGGCAGCACGGCCGGCTCCTCGTCTTCCTCGTTGTAGGTCGGGCGGAAATCGACGGCGTCCTCGGTGATGCCTTCCAGCAGCAGCGTCGACACTTCGGTCATGCGCGCTTCGGTGTAGCGCATGGCGGCGGCGTTATCGCCGTCGATATTGCCGAAATTGCCCTGCCCGTCGACCAGCGGGTAGCGCATCGAAAAATCCTGCGCCAACCGCACCAACGCGTCGTAGATCGACTGGTCGCCATGCGGATGGAATTTGCCCATCACCTCGCCGACGATGCGGGCGCATTTGGCAAAGCCCTGATCGGGGTTAAGCCGCAACAGGCGCATGGCATGCATGATGCGACGATGCACCGGCTTCAGCCCGTCGCGCACGTCTGGCAGTGCCCGGTGCATGATGGTCGACAGCGCGTAGGCGAGATAGCGCTCTTCCAGCGCCTTCTTCAGATCGACCGGCTCAATATTGTCGCCGCCGCCACTCTCGGGCGGCAAAAGCCTTTTTCCCATGGGCTGGCACTAGCCGAGCGGGTGATTCGCGGCAAGAGGCACCGGTATGCATCCTCCTAAAGCGAGTCGCATTCGACCGGCCCCATGCGACGCTTTAGGTCCTTGTTTTGATGCATGTCGTTATCGCAAAACCGTTGCACATTTTTGCGCGACATCCATTATGCAACAGGAATTGGAAGCGTCGCGACGCCGGCCAACATCAATCCGTTACATCCTGCTTCTATCGCAAGGCTGATGGATCGGGTTTGCCTTTGGCCGCGATTTTCGACCATTGTGCCGAGGCCCGCCTTTTTCCGGTCCAGTTCGTCGCCGAATGGTGACGACGCGACGATTTGAAAGAATTTCAGGACACTCTCAGGGGAGCTCTCGATGACGATCAGACACTCGACACTTATTAAGAGACTGGCTTTTTCGACCTTTTTGCTGACGCTGCCGCTGAATGCGGCGTTCGCGCAGGATACCGCGGTTGCCGACCGGCTGAAGGCTGCCCTCGCCGCCCAGGGCGTCGACCTCTCCTGGACCGGAGTAACCGGCGACACCTCCAGCATGGTTCTGCAAGGCGTAGCGGTCAAACCGGCGGCCGAAAAGGAGGCGCTCAAGATCGGTGATGTCAAGCTCGAAGGTGTGACCGAAGCCAATGGCGGCTATCAAATCGCGACCGTATCGACGTCGCCGTTCGAACACAGCGAAGATGGCGTCACGCTCAATCTCAGCCCCTTCGTCATCCACGACATGACGGTTCCGGCCGAAGGCGCAACCGGTCCGCTGGGCTCGCTGATGATGTACAAATCGGCCGAACTCGACAACATGACAGTCAAAGTGGCTGACAAAACTGCTTTCTCGATGGACGGGCTTGCCATCGCAATCACGCCGCCGGCCGACGGCAAGGCCATGGCGTTTTCCGGCACTACGGAAAAATTCGCTGCCGACCTGACCCTGGTCGAAGATCCGAAGTCCAAGGAAGTCATCAACGCGCTCGGCTACCAGAACATAACAGGCAATCTTGAGATGGAAGGCACGTGGCAGCCTACCGACGGCAGGATGGACTTGTCGAAATACGAAATATCGGTCGACAATGCCGGCACGCTCGGCATGACCTTCGATCTCGGCGGCTACACGCTGGACGTCATCAAATCACTGCAGGAGATGCAGAAGAAGATGGCAGCGCAGCCCGAAGGCGCGGACAATTCGGCGCAAGGCATGGCCATGCTCGGGCTGCTGCAGCAGCTTTCGTTCAACAGCGCCTCGATCCGCTTCGACGACGATTCGTTGACCAAAAAGGTGCTCGATTATGCCGGCAAGCAGCAAGGCATGTCCGGCAAGGACATCGCCAACCAGGCCAAGGCGATCGTGCCCTTCGGCATGGCGCAGCTCAACAATCCGGAACTGACCGCGCAGGTTTCGGCCGCGGTCAACAAGTTCCTCGACGATCCGCAAAGCATCGAGGTCTCGGCCGAGCCGCCGGCAGCGGTGCCGTTCGCGCTGATCATGGCGGGCGCCATGTCCAACCCGCTCGACCTGCCGAAAACGCTCGGCGTGACGGTTACGGCAAACGAAGACTGACCGAGACAGGCTTCAAGCAAAAAGCCCGGCAGCGATGCCGGGCTTTTTTATGAATCAACAGCACCGGTTCGGAGCGTTTTCTAATCCTCTTTCTTCGTCGCCACCACGCGCAGCGACAATTCGCGAAGCTGCTGCGGGCTGGCTTCCGACGGCGCGTTCATCAACAGGTCGTAGGTCTGCTGGTTCATCGGAAACATGGTCACTTCGCGCAGGTTCCTCGCGCCGACCAGAAGCATGACGACGCGGTCGATGCCGGCTGCCATGCCGCCATGCGGCGGCGCGCCATACTGGAAGGCGCGATAAAGGCCGCCGAAGCGCTCTTCGATGGTCGCGCGGTCCAGCCCGACGGTTTCGAAGGCCTTGACCATGGTTTCGGGCAGATGGTTGCGGATGCCGCCGGAGGCGATCTCGAAACCGTTACAGACCATGTCGTACTGGAACGCCTTGATGCCGAGCAGATCCTCGCCGTTAAGCGCATCGATGCCGCCTTGCGGCATCGAGAAAGGATTGTGCGCGAAATCGATCTTCTTCTCCTCCTCGTTCCATTCGAAGAACGGGAAGTCGACGATCCAGCACAATTCGAAGCGGTCGCGGTCGACAAGATTGAGCTCCTCGCCGGCGCGGGTGCGCGCCGCTCCCGCGAAGGAGACGAATTTCTTCGGATCGCCGGCGACGAAGAAGGCGGCATCGCCATCGGCAAGGCCGAGTTGTTGTCGGATCGCGTCGGTGCGCTCCTCGCCGATGTTCTTGGCCAGCGGCCCGGCGCCTTCAAGCTTCTCGCCCTCCTTGCGCCAGAAGATGTAGCCGAGGCCGGGCTGGCCCTCGCCTTGCGCCCATGAGTTCATGCGGTCGCAGAAGGCGCGAGACCCGCCGGTCTTGGCCGGAATGGCCCAGACCTCGGCCTTCGGATCGTTGGCAAGGATGTTGGCAAATACCTTGAAGCCAGAGTCGCGAAAATGATCCGAGACGGCCTGCATCTCGATCGGGTTGCGCAGGTCCGGCTTGTCGGTGCCGTATTTGCGCATGGCGACATCATAGGCGATGCGCGGAAACTTCTCCGTCACCGGCTTGCCGGCGGCAAAGGTCTCGAACACCCCCCGCATCACCGGCTCCATGGTGCTGAACACATCCTCCTGCTCGACGAAGCTCATCTCCACGTCGAGCTGGTAGAATTCACCCGGCAGACGGTCGGCGCGCGGGTCCTCGTCGCGGAAGCAGGGCGCAATCTGGAAGTAGCGGTCGAAGCCGGACACCATGATCAGCTGCTTATATATCTGCGGTGCCTGCGGCAGCGCATAGAAAGTGCCGGGGTGGATGCGCGACGGCACCAGAAAGTCGCGCGCCCCTTCCGGCGACGAGGCGGTCAGGATCGGCGTCGAGAATTCCGTGAAGCCGACCTCGCCCATCAGCTTGCGCATCTCGGCGATGATTTTCGTCCGCGCGACGATATTCTTGTGCAGCGTGTCGCGGCGCAGGTCGAGGAAGCGGTATTTGAGGCGGATGTCCTCTGGATAATCCGGCTCGCCGAAGACCGGCAGCGGCAATTCCTTGGCCGCCGACAGCACCTCGATCTCGCGGGCGAAAATCTCGATCTCGCCGGTCGGCAAATTAGGGTTCACGGTGTCGGCGAGGCGCGCCTTGACCTCGCCGTCGACGCGGACGACCCATTCGCCGCGCAAGGTCTCGGCAATCTTGAAGGCCGGCGAATCCGGATCGGCGACGATCTGCGTCAGGCCGTAATGGTCGCGCAAATCGATGAACAGCAGGCCGCCATGGTCGCGCACGCGATGCACCCAGCCCGACAGGCGTACGGTCGAGCCGACGTCGGCCTTCCTCAATTGGGCACAGGTATGGCTGCGGTAACGATGCATTGTCATTCTTAAAGTCCGGATGTTGGGTTGCGGCCAAGGCATGACGGCCCAGCCTGAAAATTTTCGCGAAAAGCACATGAGAGGGTGCATTTGTCAAGGCAAGCGGCAGCCGGGTCGAGTTCGCGTTTTTCCCGCCCCTATCCCACCGGCATCAATTTATGCTCGAGGCGTCAATCTGAGTTCGCTGCTCTGTGCCGGCAGTTCAACTATGCACTCACCCCTTCACCCCGCCCGCGGTGAGGCCGGAGATGATCTTGCGCTGGAAGATCAGGACAAGGATGACGAGCGGCACGGTGACGATCACCGATGCGGCCATGATGTTGCCCCACGGGATCTCGAACTGCGAGCTGCCGGAGAGCAGCGCGATCGCCACCGGCACGGTTCGCTGCTCGTTGCTGGAAGTAAACGTAAGGGCGAACAGGAACTCGTTCCAAGCACCGATGAAGGCGAGAAGCCCGGTGGTCGCCAGCGCCGGCCACATGAGCGGCAGGAAGACGCGGCTGATGATGATCCAGGGCGTGGCGCCATCGAGGATCGCCGCTTCCTCCAGCTCGATCGGCAGGTCGCGAACGAAGGCGGTGAGCACCCAGACGGTGAACGGCAAGGTGAAGATCATGTAGGACAAGATCAGCGCGAACGGCGAATTGTAGAGGCCGAAGGTGCGGATCAGCTCGAAAAGACCGGCAAGCACCGCCAATTGCGGGAACATCGAAACGGACAGGATAGTGAGGAGCAGAGCCGAGCGGCCGCGGAAGCGGATGCGCGCCAGCGCATAGGCAGCGGTGACGCCCAGGAACAGCGAAATGACGACAACGGCGCTCGAAATGAACAGCGAGTTCACGAGATTGCGCAGGAAGGTCCCCTCGGTGAAAACGGTCTTGTAATTGCTGAAGGTAATCGTCTTCGGCCAATAATCGATCTGGAAGAGCGCCGTCCCGGATTTCAGGCTGGTGATGATGGCGTAGTAGAACGGGAACACCGCGACGACGACGATAACGGCGACGAGGAGGTAGAAAGCCGTGCGCTTGACGATCCACATGGTCAGCAGTCCCACATGATCAATAGTCCTTGTCCAGTCTTATCCGGCCGAGCCAAAGAACGAGCATGGTCAGCAGAGCGAGGATGAGGAAGAGAAGCGTCGAGGCGGCGGAACCGGAAGCGAACTTGTCGAACTCAAACAGGCTCTCGCGGGCAAACACCGACATCGACTTGGTATGTATGTTGTTTGGCGTAAGCACGTAGATCAGATCGAAGATGCGCAGGGCGTCGAGACCGCGAAAGATCATGGCCACCATCAACGCCGGTCGGATGAGCGGCAAGGTGATCTTCCAGAAAATTCTCCACGCGCCGACGCCGTCGAGCTTGGCGACCTCGTAGATTTCTTGCGGAAGCATCTGGAGGCCGGCGAGAATGAGAAGCGCCATGAAGGGGGTCGCCTTCCAGATGTCGACAACAAGGACGGCGACCATCGCCGTGTCGGCGCTGGCCGTCCAGGCGATCTTGGTGCTGATCAGGCCGAGCTTGAGCAGGACGTCGTTGATGATGCCGAACTGGTCGTTGAGCATCCACTGCCACATTTTCGCCGAGACGATCGTCGGGATCGCCCAAGGGATGAGGATCGCGGCGCGCACGATGCCGCGGCCGCGAAACTTGGCGTTGAGCACCAGCGCGACGATCATGCC
The DNA here is from genome assembly GCF_040322175.1 of Mesorhizobium sp. M0185. Taxonomy (NCBI): domain Bacteria; kingdom Pseudomonadati; phylum Pseudomonadota; class Alphaproteobacteria; order Hyphomicrobiales; family Phyllobacteriaceae; genus Mesorhizobium; species Mesorhizobium sp. M0185. Next base: position 74,622 of record NZ_JAMYSY010000022.1, read on the forward strand.
GAGCACCGTCTCGCAGGTCACCGAAATCACCGCGAAGCGCACCGTGTTCCAGACGGCGCGCCACCAGACCGGATCGGCGAGCAGCCCGTCATAAATGACGCGGCCGCTCGGCATTTGCAGGACGGAGAAATAGTTGGCGAAGCCAACCCAGCGGCGGGCTTCGAGGTCGGCGAGCGAGGCATCGGTGAAGCCGAAATAGATCGTGCGCATCAACGGCCAGCCGGCGACGGCGGCGAGCACGATGAGCATCGGAGCAAGCAGCAGCCATGCCGAGCGCACACGCTGACGCGCCAGCAGCGAGCCTGAGCGCGGCGAGGTCACCAGGCGGTGCCCTTGAGCCTGGTCAAGGAGAACTCCAGATCGGCAAGGTTGTCAGCGGCTGTGCCCTCGCCGGAAATGGTGTTGTGGACGGCGGTCCAGAACTCGCTCGATGCCTCATTGTACCTTGTCTTGGCCTGGGCCGAGGGACGCGGCACCGCGTTGAGGACGACTTCCTTCCAGCGCGGAATCACCGGCTGGGCGCTGGCGATGTCGGCATCGTCATAGAGTGCCTGGATGGTCGGCAGATATGCCCCCTTCAAGGCGCGGTACTTCTGCATCTGAGGCGAGGCGATCCATTTGACCAGCTCGATCGCTGCATCCGGGTTCTTCGAATATTTGGAAACCGCGAGATTCCAGCCGCCAAGCGTTGCTGCCGGGCGCGCGCCCTCACCCGACCCCGGCGGCAGCGTGGTCACCTTGAACTTGCCTTTGATGGGGGAGCTTTCGCTGTTGCCAAGCGCGTAGGCGTAGGGCCAGTTGCGCATGAAGACGGCGTTGCCGGTCTGCCAGACGCCGCGCGACTCTTCTTCCTGGTAGGCCAGAACGCCGGGCGGCGAGATGGTTCCCACCCAGCTCCTCGCCATTTCCAGCGCCGCAGCTGCTTGCGGATTGTTGATGGAGATCGTGCCGTCCGGCTCGATAATCTGGCCGCCGCCGTTCGACTTCACCCATTCGAGTGCATCGCAGGTCAGCCCCTCATAGGCGTTGCCCTGGAAAACGAAACCCCACATGTCCTTGTTGCCGGCCGCGCGCTCCTTGTCCATGACAAGCTTGGCGGTATCGGCAAGTTCAGCCCAGCTGGCCGGGACCCTGGCGCCGTATTTGTCGAGGAGATCCTTGCGGTAGTAGAGCGCCGGAGCGTCGGTGAATATCGGCAAGGCGACGAGCTTGCCGTCGACGGTCTGCGATTTGATGATCGATGGGAAATGGGCGCCAACGACATCCTTGGTCGCTTCGGTCAGGTCGATGAACTGCCTTGCAAGCTGGGGGGCCCAGATGATGTCCGTTTGATAGATGTCGACGTCGCTGCTTCCGGCGGCAAGCCAGAGCCGGTATTGGCCAAACTGGTCCGTCGCCGAGGGAGGCAGCGGAACGACGCTAACCTTGTTGCCGGTCTTCTTCTCGTATTGATCGAGGATCTCGCGAAGGATTCTCTGGCCGTTGCCGGTATCTCCGGACACCATGGCGAGGTCGACAGCCCGCGCCGGCCCGGCCGCCAGAACTGCGGCCACGGCAAATGCCGCAAATGCGGAATGAAATTTCATGATGGCGGACCTCCCTTTGGAGCTTCAGGCCGGGCAGCAGAAACGACGTCGATGCCTGACACCGTCTCCGCACACCGGCAGCTCACAAGACGCGTATTCGCCCACCAGCACTGAACTACAAAGATACGCCTTGGTTCCCAACACGGAGGGTCCGGCGCCACGCGGTAGCGCAAGTTCCCCCTCGCTAATGCACCTAAAGCGTGTCGCATTCGATCGGCCTCATGCGACGCGCTTTAGGTTCTTGTTTTTATGCATGTCGTTATCGCAAAACCGCTGCACACTTTTGCGCGACATGCATTAAGGCCCCCGGCTGGCCCCAACGCCACCGGGAATTGCCGCTGGCATTGGCGAAGGCGATGGTTCAAGAAGGATCAACGACAGGCTTTCCTTCATGTCTTCCATCCGCCCGCTGATCCCCCTCCTGATCGCCGCCGGCATCCTGCTCGGCGGCAACGGCCTGCAGAGCACGTTGATTGCGCTGCGTGGTGCGCAGGAAGGTTTTCCCGCTTCCTCGATCGGCCTGATGGGCACGTTCTATTTCGCCGGCTTCCTGCTCGGCTGCCTTGCCGTGACCCGCATCATGAAGTCCGTCGGCCATGTGCGCGCCTTTTCGGCACTCGCGGCGATCGCCTCGGCGGGAACGCTGCTTCTGGTGCTGGTCATCGATCCGGTGATGTGGTGCGCCGTGCGCTTTGCCGGCGGGTTCTGCTTTGCCGGCCTGTTCACCATCATGGAAGCCTGGCTGAATTCCGGCGTCACCAACACTGACCGGGCGCGGGTGCTTGCCATCTACCGGATGGTCGACATCGGCTCGGTGACGGGCGCCCAGTTCCTGATCCCGATCTTTGGCGCCGGCGGCTTTGCCATCTTCGCCATCATGTCGATGATGATCACCGTTTCGCTGGTGCCGGTTTCGCTCGGCGACCGCTCCAATCCGACGCCACCGGAAGACGTCAAGCTCGATTTGGCGCGCGTCTGGCGGATCTCGCCGCTCGGCTGCTTCGGCTGTATCGCCGTCGGCGTCACAAACAGCGCCTTCCGCACCCTGTCGCCGGTCTATGCCGAGCAGATCGGCATGTCGGTCGCCGACGTCGTCACCTTCGTCAGCGTCGGCATTTTCGGCGGCGCCATCATCCAATACCCGCTTGGCTATCTCTCCGACCGCTGGGACCGGCGCTCGGTGCTGCTGATGACGACGTGCTGTGCGATGGTGGCGGCACTGGCGCTGGCATTCGTGGCAGGCGGCAGCCCGTTTCTCAACTTCCTGCTCGTCTTCATCTTCGGCTGCTTCGCCATGCCGCTCTATTCGTTGTCAGCGGCGCATTCCAACGACCGCGCCGACAAGGGCGAGTTCGTGCTGATCAACGCTGCCTTGATGCTGTTTTATTCCTTCGGCGCCATCGGCGGGCCGTTCGCAGCCTCGACGGTGATGCAATTTTTCGGGCCGAGCGCGCTGTTCGTGTTCAGCGCCACCGTCTATGCGATCTTCGTGGCCGTCATCCTTTACCGGATGCAGGCGCGCTCCGCCGTGCCGGCGACCCATCGCAGCCGTTTTACGGCGCTGTTGCGCACCTCGACGGTTTTTGCCCGGTTGGCGAAGCGGAATGCCGATCCCGATGAACCCGCAAAGCCTGGATAGAGGTGCTTGCGCTTGACGAAAGCGCGCGCGGCTGAAATTGAAAGAGACCCTATCCCTTGCCAAAAGCGATTTGATGCACGTCATCACCACCCAGAAAGAACTCGAGACCGCTATTGCCGCTTTCGAAAAGGCGGAATTCGTCACCGTCGATACCGAATTCATTCGCGAAACGACCTTCTGGCCGATCCTGTGCCTGATCCAGATGGCAGCGCCCGGGGTGACCGCGCTGATCGATCCGCTGTCGCCCGACATCGACCTGAAACCGTTCTTCAGGCTGATGGCCAACGAGGCGATCGTCAAAGTCTTCCATGCGGCGCGCCAGGACATCGAAATCATCGTGCATCTCGGCGATCTGGTGCCGCATCCGGTGTTCGACACCCAGGTCGCGGCAATGGTCTGCGGCTTCGGCGACAGCGTCTCCTACGACCAGCTGGTGCAGCGCATCACCGGAGCGCGGCTCGACAAGTCCTCGCGCTTCACCGACTGGCGCCACCGTCCGCTGTCCGAAAAGCAGCTCGACTACGCGCTCGCCGACGTCACCCACCTGATCGAGGTCTACAAGCATCTCAGCGCCGAGCTGGTGCGAGAAAACCGCGCCCACTGGCTGAACGAGGAGATGGACGTGCTGACCTCGCGCGAGACCTACGATCCGCATCCCGAGGATGCCTGGAAGCGGCTCAAGATGCGGCTGCGCAAGCCGCAGGAACTGGCGATCGTGCAGGCGGTGGCCGCCTGGCGCGAACGCGAAGCGCGCGAGCGCGACGTGCCGCGCGGCCGGGTGCTCAAGGACGATGCGATCTACGAAGTGGCGCAGCAGGCGCCGCGCGACGCTGCGGCGCTGAGCAAGCTGCGTACCACGCCGAAGGGCTGGGAGCGCTCGTCGACGGCGACGGCACTGCTTGGCGCGGTAAACGCTGCCCTTGCCCTGCCCAGGGAAGAGATGCCGAAGCTGCCGAAGAGCTTCCAGCCGCCGGAGGGGTCGAGCGCTGCGGCGGAGTTGCTGAAGGTGCTGCTGCGGATCGTTGCCGAAAAGGAGGGCGTCGCATCCAAGGTACTCGCCTCCAGTGACGACATCGACCGCATCGCTGCCGAGGGCGAGGAAGCCGACGTGCCGGCATTGCAAGGCTGGCGGCGCGCCGTCTTCGGCGAGGCCGCGCTCAAGCTGGTGCGCGGTGAACTCGCCATCAGGTTCGACAAGCGCAAGATCGCTGTGTTCGATTTGTAGCCTTGATCTGCTCAGACCAAGCCGAGCAGATGCAGCGCCACCCATATCCAGCCAAGTGCGAGAACTACCGCGCCCAGGTAGAATGCCCTGCTGCGCAGGATTAGCCGATTGCTGGTCAAGTGGACCGATGCGTGAAAATAGCGGGAGACGACAAAGATCCACATCAGTGCCAAGGTCAGGTAATTGACGCCATTGGTCACGTGCAGCGTCAAGCATAAGACGTAGAAAAGCACCGGCAGTTCGAACTGGTTGCTCAGATTGTCGGCGACGGTGACGCTGGAACCAGGCTCCGTCGAGCGCGTCTTGAACTGACCGGTCTTGGCTTCGCCCGATCTGACCGCACCATAGCGGCGCCGGCCCATTACGATATAGACGATATAGACCAGCAGCACCTGCGCCAGCATCGGCCAGAAGATCGCGGTCTGGTTCAAGACGCCCCCTGTCGTTGTCACCCAGCCTTCAAGGCCGTTTCTGAGCCATCAGAGTGAAAGCCGCAATGACAGTCACTGGTATCGCCAGTAGGGCGAATTTGGTGACGATCAGCGCCGAGGCGAAGGATAGTGAATCCGGATTGGCCGACAGAAAATCGGACAAAAGACGAGCCACGGCGATATTCTGGGCATAGTCAGTAAGCAGGTAGGGCAGCACCAGCACAACCGCGAATATCGACTGGGTTTGCGCAGGCAGTGCACGGAAATTCTTCAGCCGCCGGCCCGTGGCCAGAATCAGGCTGACCATCGTCAGCGATAGCAGCGCCGGAAAAAGCAGGTCGAAGGTCAGGTAATGCCAGACGAGAATAATTTCGCTGCCGCGCCGGCCGAGGGCTGTTAGCCAGGCCATGCCCTCATCCGGGGTGAAACCGGCATAGCGCATGTCGAGCGACGGCAGACCGCCGCTCAATTGGCGAAAATAGAGGAACTCCATCGCAGTCATGATGATGAAAACCGCCACGGTGGCGACACAGAGTGCGGCCGCGTGGCGCGACAGCCGCAGGATCATTGCCGCCAGATTGCGCCAAAGCGCATGACGGTCAGGCTCCGCCAGGATAATTCGGGCTTTCGCGGGTAATCGTGACGTCATGGGCGTGGCTTTCACGAAGTCCGGCATTGGATATCCGCACAAAAGTGGCGCGCTCGCGGAAATCGGCAAGGTCGCGGCCACCGACATAACCCATAGCGGCTTTCAGGCCGCCTGCAAGCTGGTGCAGCACGCCAGACACAGGTCCTTTGTACGGCACCTGCCCTTCGATGCCTTCCGGGACCAGTTTCAGCGTGTCGCGCACCTCGGCCTGGAAATAACGATCGGCGGAGCCGCGCGCCATCGCGCCGACCGAGCCCATGCCGCGATAGGCTTTGAAGGAGCGGCCCTGGTGCAGATAGACCTCGCCCGGGCTCTCGTCCGTGCCGGCCAGCAGCGAGCCGATCATCGCCGCGCTGGCGCCGGCGGCCAGTGCCTTGGCGAGATCGCCCGAATATTTGATGCCGCCATCGGCAATGACCGAAACGCCGGATTTCTGCGCCGTCTCGACCGCCGACATGATCGCCGAGAGCTGCGGCACGCCGACGCCGGCGACGATACGGGTGGTGCAGATGGAGCCTGGTCCGATGCCGACCTTGACCGCGTCGGCGCCGGCATCGATCAGCGCCAAGGTGCCTTCCGCGGTGGCGACGTTGCCGGCCAGGATGCGAACCGAGTTGGACAGTTTCTTGGCCCGCGTCACCGCATCCAGAACGCGCTGCGAATGACCGTGCGCGGTGTCGATCACGAGAAGGTCGACGCCGGCGTCGATGAGGCGCTCGGCCCGTTCGAAACCGTCATCGCCGACGCTGGTGGCGGCGGCGGCGCGCAACCGCCCCTGCGCATCCTTGGTGGCGTGCGGGTTGAGCTGCGACTTCTCGATGTCCTTGACCGTGATCAGCCCGACGCAATTGCCGTCCCGATCGACCACAACAAGCTTCTCGATGCGGTGCTGGTGGAGCAGCCGCTTGGCCTCGTCCTGATCGACGTTCTCCTTGACCGTGATCAGGTTCTCGCGGGTCATCAGCTCATAGACCTTTTGCGCCGGATCGGACGCGAAGCGGACGTCGCGGTTAGTCAGGATGCCGACGAGCCGGCCGACCGTGTGGCCGCCGGTGCCGCCGTTCTCGACCACCGGAATGCCCGAAATGCTGTAGGTGCGCATCAGACCCAGCGCATCGGCAAGCGTCGCCTCGGGACCGATGGTGACCGGGTTGACCACCATGCCGGACTCGAACTTCTTCACCTGCCGCACCTGCTCGGCCTGTTCGGCCGGCGAGAAATTGCGGTGGATGACGCCTATGCCGCCGGCCTGGGCCATGGCGATGGCGAGTCGCGCCTCGGTGACCGTGTCCATGGCGGCCGACAGGATCGGCACGTTGAGGTCGATGTCACCTGCGATGCGGGTGCGGATGTCGGTCTCGCCGGGCATGACCTCGGAATGACCCGGCTGCAGCAGCACGTCGTCAAAGGTCAGCGCCAATGCGCCGGTGGACGTCTCGATGATTTTTGCCATGGCCAGCCCTCGGAATGCAGGAAAGGCGCTCGCCCTGGATGGACAGCGCCGACTCGTCTTCTTCCCTTTCAGGATTGGCGCTGGCTCGTAACACGTCCGATCGCCGTTGAAAAGCCGATGGTTGTGTAGTGGCGAAGCTGTATTTTGCCCCAGGGGCCGCGGCACTTGCGGTCGCACAAACGTGACAGCAAATTAATGCGACATCCGGGTCAAGCCATGATAACCGCCCTACCTGTCGGTTTGGCCCCCAGGGCCGGCAAGCAATCGCGACGCACATTTCAAGGCCGGATCCATCGTGAACCGCACCATTCCGCTTATCCTGGCGGTCGCTCTATTCATGGAAAACATGGATTCGACCGTCATTGCGACATCGTTGCCGGCGATCGCCATCGACATCCACACCAGCCCGATCGCGCTCAAGCTGGCGCTGACCGCCTATCTGGTATCGCTGGCGATCTTCATTCCGATAAGCGGCTGGATGGCCGACCGCTTCGGCGCCAAGAATGTCTTCCGCGCCGCGATCGCCGTGTTCATCGTCGGTTCGGTCGCGTGCGCCATTTCCAATTCGCTGCCGGCTTTCGTGGTGTCACGTTTCCTGCAAGGCATTGGCGGCGCCATGATGACGCCGGTCGGACGCCTGGTGCTGGTACGCGCGACGCCGAAAAGCGAGCTCGTTGCCGCCATGTCGTGGCTGACTGTCCCGGCTCTGGTCGGCCCCTTGGTCGGCCCGCCGGTTGGCGGCTTCATCACGACCTATTTTTCCTGGCACTGGATTTTTCTGATCAATGTGCCGATCGGGCTGATCGGCATCTGGCTGGCCACGCGTTTCCTGCCGAAGACCGACGCCACGCAGACGCCGCCGCTCGATCTCATCGGTTTCGTGCTGAGCGGGCTGGCGGCATCGGGCATTGTGTTCGGCCTATCGGTGGTCAGCCTGCCGGCTCTGCCGCCAGTTGCCGGCTTTATCACCGTTGCCGTCGGGCTGGCATCGGCGGTGCTTTACCTGCTGCACGCGCGCCGCGCCAAGAATCCGCTGCTGGCGCTCGAGCTGTTTCGCAATCGGGTGTTCCGCTCGTCGGTGCTCGGCGGCGGACTGTTCCGCATCGGCATTGGTGCCGTACCTTTCCTTTTGCCGCTGATGTTCCAGATCGGTTTCGGGCTGACGCCATTCCAGTCCGGCATGATCACCTTCGTCTCGGCAATCGGCGCCATAGGCATGAAATTCGTCACCGCGCTGATCTTCAGGGTCGCTGGCTTCCGCCGGGTGCTGATTTCAGGCTCGCTCATCGCTGCCGCGTCAATCGCCATCAACGGCCTGTTCACACCCGACACGCCCTATGGGCTGATCCTCGCCATGCTGCTCGCCGGGGGCTTCATCCGGTCGATGTTCTTCACCGGCATCAATGCGCTTGCCTACGCCGAGATTTCGGCCGCCGACACCAGCAAGGCCACGCCGATCACGGCGGTGTTCCAGCAGTTGGCGATCGCACTCGGCGTGGCGCTGGCCGGCGGCATCCTGGAAGTGTCGACCAAGATCCATGGCGGCCCGCTAACGCTGAGCGACTTCCACACCGCCTTCTTCATCGTGGCGGCGGTGTCGGCGGCAGCCTCGCTGTCGTTCATGCGGCTAGCGCCGGACGCCGGCAATGCCGTGTCTGGACATGGCCGGCTGACACCGCCGAAGACGCTGGAGCCGGTGAGCCCGCCGGGGAGTTGAGGAGTGGCGCCCTCCAGCGCCGACGGGACGGCACCCCCCTCTGGCCTGCCGGCCATCTCCCCCTCAAGGAGGGAGATTGGCAGTTTCGGCACTGCACTCACTCTTCACGGTCGAAGGTTTGCGAAGGCCGCGATGACATCCGATTTCCCCCCTGAGGGGGAGATGTCCGGCAGGACAGAGGGGGCGAAGGATCGCTACAGAGCGACTTTTACGCTGTGCCGTTTCCGCCCTTAAAATCCTTTGCCAGCAAATACAGCTCCACCGATTCGTCGCGCGAGGCCGGCGGCTTGACGTGATGGACCGAGCGGAAATTCCGTTTCAGCCTGGCCAGCAATTCGTTTTCGGCGCCGCCCTGAAACGTCTTGGCGAGGAAATGTCCGCCAGGCTTCAATACCGACAGCGCGAAATCGGCCGCCACCTCGCAAAGATGCATGGTGCGGATGTGGTCGGTCCGTTTGTGGCCGGTGGTCGGTGCGGCCATGTCGGAGAGCACGATGTCGGGCTGGCCGCCCAGCGTCTCGGCCAGCTTTTCGGGTGCCTGCGGATCGAGGAAATCCATCAGCAGCACCGGCGCGCCCGGCACGGCGTCCATCTCGAGATAGTCGATGCCGACGACGTTAGGGTGTTCCGCGGTCGACTTGGTACGCGCGGCGGCGACCTGGCACCAGCCGCCGGGCGCCGCACCAAGGTCGATCACCTTCATGCCTGGCTTGAGCAGATGGTGCTTGTCGTCGATCTCGATCAGCTTGTAGGCGGCGCGCGAACGATAGCCGTCGGCCTTCGAGCGCTGGACATAGGGATCGTTGATGTGGCGCTGCAACCAGCGGCGCGACGATTCCTTCAAGCCGCTTTTCTTCTTGATCTTCGTCTTCAGCACGCGAAGGCCGGCGGAGCTCGGTCTTTCCGGTTTCTTGGTCATTGCCGGCCTCGCCGCCAGACGCCGTCATCGGCCATCAATTCGCTCAATATGCCCTCGCGCAGGCCGCGGTCGGCGACACGCAGCCGCTCCGACGGCCAGACGGCGCGGATCGCCTCCAATATGGCGCAGCCGGCCAGAACCAGGTCGGCGCGGTCGGCGCCGATGCAAGGGTTGGCGACGCGTTGCTGGAAATCCCAGCCGACCAGTTTTTCGACCATGCGGTCGACGCTGTCGCGATCCATCCACAGCCCGTCGACGCGGCGGCGGTCATAGCGTTCGAGATCGAGATGGACGCCGGCCAGCGTCGTCACCGTGCCCGAGGTGCCGAGCAAATGGAATTTCGGGCTGGACAGGAGGTGGCTCAGCCGGTCGCGCCCGTCGAAGGCGCGCAGCCGCACTGCGACATCGTCGACCATGGCGCCAAAGATCTCGCGCGTCACCGTGCGGCCGCCAAAACGCTCGGCCAGCGAAACGACGCCGACCGGCAGCGAGGTCCACGAGACGATGTGGTTGGCGAGCCTTGGCGAGCGGTGGCCGGTGAGGTCGATCAGCGCGATTTCGGACGAGCCGCCGCCGATGTCGAACAGCACGACGCCTTGCGTGTCGCGCTCGACCAGCGAGCCGCAGCCCGACACCGCCAGCCGCGCCTCGGTCTGGCGGTCGATGATCTCGAGCCGCAGGCCGGCCTCGCGCTCGACGCGCTCGAGGAACTCGACGCCGTTGGCGGCGGTCCGGCAGGCCTCGGTGGCGATCAGCCTTGCCTTCCTGACCTTGCGGTTGCGCAATTTGTCACCGCAGATCTTCAGCGCCTCGATCGCGCGGTCCATTGCGGCGTCGCCGAGCCGGCCATTGGCGGTAAGGCCCTCGCCCAGCCTGACGATGCGCGAGAAGGCATCGATAACGCGGAACTGGCCATGGCGCGTCGGCACCGCGACCAGCAGGCGGCAATTGTTGGTGCCGAGATCGAGCGCGGCAAACACCGGCAATTCCTGCAGCGGCGGCGATGTGCGGGCACCTTGCTCCGGCCTTGGCGAGGCTGGAGGCAATTGCGCGAGCGAAGACGGGGAAGCGATCGAAGCCGCTGGCTGGGGTAGGCGCGCGGCCGGGGCCTCGTTGGCGACGGGCACCGAAGTGCCTGATATCACCGGACGAGCCTCGTCGCGTGCGAAAACCTTGCGCCCGCGCCGGCGCTTGCGCCGTTTCTTGGGTTTGCCGTTCTGATGCGGGCCGTTCTGACCCTTGTAATCGTGGGACGTGTCGCCAGCCTGTCCATTGCCGGACCAGGGTTGCACCTGACGGCCGTAGCGTCCGGTGGATGGGCTTGCCTGGCCGGACGGCGTCGGCGAACCCCTGGACACGCCCACTTCCGGCGCGCCAGCGCCGGCTTCGTGGTCTTCCACTGTCGTTCCTTCCGGCGCCGCGCGAACCGGAGACCGGACGCAGCAGGCGCTTTTACATGTTCAAGTTGCCGCCAGACTATCAGCGCACGGCCGGATCACCAAGAGCGCTCGCGGCGAATTTTGCCGGCGGCGTGAAGGCGGCGACGTCGGTGAGCCCTTGTCCCCTTGGGAGAAGGGAAGGCGCGAGCGCCACAACGCGCCTTCCCGGTTGAATAGCCGGCTTCAATGAGGCATTTCTGAAATGGAGGGTAAATCATTCGGCAACGCGGGCGGTTTGCCTGCTGCGAACCGGAAAACGGTACGGGCTGCAACGCATGATCGTCATGCCATGAACTGGAGGCGCTATTTCTGGCCCGTGATCGGCTTCGCCGCGGTGGTGTTCTCGCTGTGGCTGCTGCTGCACGAATTGCGCGGCATCTCGCTTGACGACGTCTGGGCCGGCATAATCGCCATTCCGGCGCGCGGCTGGGTGCTGGCGGCGCTGAGTTCGGTCATCGCCTATGCCTCGCTCGCCGGATACGACCACATCGCGTTGCTGCACATCGGCAAGAAAGTATCGTGGCTGTTCGTCACCTTCTGCTCGTTCACCACCTACGCGCTGTCGCACAATATCGGCGGCTCGGTGTTTTCCGGTGCGGTGATCCGCTACCGCGCCTACGGCACCAGGGGCCTGACCGGGCAGGATGTCGGCATTCTGGTGGCGATCTGTTGGATCACCTTCGTGCTGTCGACGCTGTTCGTCTCAAGCATCGTCCTGCTGCTCGAGCCCGAGGTGATCGACCGGTTTTCCGGCATACCGCATCACCGACTGGCGCAAGCAGGTGGGTTCGCCATGCTGCTCGTGGTGGCGGCCTACATATTCGGCAGTTGGCTGCATCTGAGACCACTCAGGATCGGCAGCTTTCAGCTGCATTATCCGGCGCTGCCGATCGTGGCGCGGCAACTGCTGGTCGGCCCGATCGAGCTGCTGGCGGCGGCGGCGATCATCTTCTTCGCCCTGCCCGTATCAGGCAATCCCGGCTATTTCGTCGTGCTCGGCGTGTTCCTGGTGTCGTTCTCGATCGCGCAGATCTCGCATGCGCCGGGCGGGCTGGGCGTCTTCGAGGTGGTGTTCCTTGCGGGCTTGTCGCATATGGACCAGGTCGGCGTGCTGGCGGCGCTGCTGGTGTTCCGGCTGTTCTACCTGATCATCCCGCTGCTGATCGCGCTCGGCGTGGTGCTGTTCTTCGAGCACTCGCAATATAGCCGCAGCGAGAGTTGAAGCGCCGGAAGCCGACGATTGAACCCAGACACAGGGTTGACTATTTTCCGGCGGCGGCTACAAGGCACGCGCGGCGACATCGCCGCCCTGCCCGCGCGGTTTTCAACAACCGCGCCTGCTGGGGAATAGGTTAACGGTAGACCCACGGACTCTGACTCCGTTAGTCCTGGTTCGAATCCAGGTTCCCCAGCCAACAAGGCAAATCAGAGACTTATGGCGATCGGGATTTTTCGTTTCCTGCAATTTCGTGCCGCGACACGCCACACTGTTAGCCGCTATCCAATTTGAACGACGGCAGGCGGCTGGTCCGCATCCGCTGCGGCTACTGCAAGAGCTCTACAATTATTTCCCCGATGATCTGATCCAGATTTTTGGCGATGTGGACATCGACTCGCTGGCTTACCGAATGAAAATGCGAAGACGGCAAGGATCACGGCAGGCTGGAAGTGGAGCCATTTTCCGCGACCAAGCGCGAGGCTGTCGGCCTTCGTATCCGCCGGCTGGGAATCAATCGTATTCCGGTATGGAGTGACGGATCGTAGGCAGGCTCTTGTGGCAAGACGGGGCCGCCCCGATCGTATTCAAGCTCCTTCTGGCATCTTGTAAGGCTTGATGTATCCTCGACGTTCTAAATCGGCCCGGTCCTCGATTTTGGCCCCGTAAAGCTGTTGTCGAAGGTCCGATGCCTGATCCGGCCATAGTTGTTCTGCAATTTGCATCTTGTGGAGCACCGAATAATCTCGGTATGGAGAAGGAAACCTGGTTAGCAATAGAAACATTGCGCCAAAAATACCGCAAATAAAGACATAGACAACGATTATCTTACTGTAAACTCCAAGAGATGACGCAATCCATATTTCCTTCATCAGAAGCATACTTATTGCGTACACGCATGCTATTATTACAATCAACAACATCAAATAAAAATATACGAAATATTTGGAAGCAGCCGAATGAAACCCTGTAAAAACCAGATGTGGTATATTCGATGGAAAGTATTTCCCGATGGCAGTCTCTGGAATCAAAGCTGACTGCATAACATTGAGTATACCCCGAGGAAAAATCCGCTTGAGAAGGTGGGCTATAGCCCCGTCGACGATTGCTATGTTGGCCTGGAGGGTGGCCGCGTATATTCCGAGCGTGCTTGATATAGCGAGAAGAGATTCCGCAACACCTGGAGAGCTTTTAATAGAAATTCCATAGACGCTAACATCGGTTCCTAGGTGAAAGTAGTTCGCAACCAAAAAGGTAAAAAGTGATATATTTAAAATGGTGAATTTCCCACTTGACGACTTAAGATGATCCCTTCTGGCAACAAGCAAATCCAGCAACGATCGATCCAGCTTGCCGACATCATCATCGTCTACAAGTTCGAGGTCGTGGTCAATGATCTGGGCAGGACTCAGCCAGCGTCGCGGGAACATCGCATTGTAGCGCTTGCGTTCCCGAAGCCAAAAACCGAGGCGAGCAAAAGGAAAGCTGCACCAGAACCGAATTCGGTTCCAGGTTCGCGTCAGGACGGCTCGCCCTTTCGCTGCGCTGCTCGATAGGTTCACGGTGTCCCCCCGGGCCTTCTGGTCAGGATGCAGCGCCGGCGTCACCCCCGCAAGGGCGGCCTCGCGATTCCCACGGTTTATATCAATTCCTGCTTCGGCAGTGAATTACGGTGACAGTGCACTTTTTGCCATGCCGCCGCCTCAGCAGCATGGTGCACCTTGCCCGCGTTCCCGGTCTGCCGCACCCCCAGCGCCGTACGGGCGAGCCAAAGTGTTTTCACGTCCGAAGAATATATGTTCCGCAAGAACTGCTCATCGAGTATTGCCGCGTCGCCGATGTTGCGGTTTTTCGATGCACCCGTGGGCCGAGAGCATCGCCGGACAAATCGGCAAAGCCGCGAAACCCGGAAACGAGCCAGGCGGCGAAAAGAAAATAGTGCACCGGAATTACGGTGACGGTGCACTTTTTACCATGTTCGCCCCGCCGCATGGTGCACCTTGCCCGCGTTCCCGGTCTGCCGCAGCACCGTACAGGCGAGCCAAAGTGTTTTCACGTCCGAAGACTATGCGTTCCACAAGGACCGCTCATCGAATATTGCCGCATCGCCGATGTTGCGGTTATCGATGCTGGGGGATACGGCAGACCGGGAACGCGGGCAAGGTGCACCATGCGGCGGGAGCGACATGGGTAAAAAGTGCACTGTCACCGTAATTCCGCATGACAACCACCGCAAAATGCGGGTCTGGATGATGACCTCTGGCAGCCAAACCCCGTCCGCGTTAGAATGGGACAGGGGACATTCACCAACCCAGCAAGGGAGGTCCGCCATGAAAGTCAAAGACGCAATGCATAAGGGTGTCGACTGGGTCAGCCCCGAAACCGCTGTCACCGAACTGGCGAAAATGATGCGAGCCCAGGATATCGGGTCGATTCCCATTGGAGAGAACGACCGACTGATCGGAATGGTGACCGACCGTGATATTGTCTGCAACGGACTGGCAGAAGATGGTTTCGACGGCCGCATCGCAACGGCGCGCGATGTTATGACGGCCGGCATTCACTGCTGCCGCGAAGACGACGATCTGGCCAAGGCCGTACGGCACATGGAAGAACTGAAAATCCGCAGGTTGCCGGTGATCAACAAGAATATGCGGATGGTCGGCATCCTTAGCGTCGGCGACGTCAGTCAGTCGGCACCGAGGGAACTGGTGTCCGAATACGTCAAGAGCGTTTCCGCCCACCACCACTGAAGGGCGGCTCGCCCGTGCGCTAAGGCCTCAGTCTGCCGCCGCGCTGGCCACAGCGCGCCGGCAGAAATGTCCGGTCATCGAGGCCGTGGCGCACCGGAAAAGCCCGCCGGCCGAAGCCGGCTGGAGCGTCTGCAGTCGCCAGAGTGTGGGTAACTTTATGCAGCCTTCAGGTTAATCACCCGCATCACTGCGACCGCTGTTCCGTTGTTCGTAGCAGCCTCCTTCGTGCTACCCTTGCCGCAGCTCCATACGTCACCCTCCTTGGCCGTGAACTGCATGTCTCCGGCCGTGACCTGCAGCTCGCCTTCAGTGACCGTGCAGACCATATCGTCGGCCATGACATCCCCGAGCGGGCTAGTTGCCTTTGGCTGGTAGACGACGTCTTCCATGGCAATTTTCTTGTACCCCTTGATATGGGAGTCTCGTGTTCCCAGTTCGACGAGCCGAACGCCGGGAAAAATCTCTTTGCCATCAGTCGGACCGTAGGTCTTGGCCGCTACCGGAATGGGCTTTGCGACCAATAGCGGGGCCGCCAACGAGGTGGCACCAAGGGCGAGAGCATTACGTCGATTCATCTTCATACCATCCTCCCTGAGTTAGTTTGCCCGACCGGGCGAACCTGATATTTTACGCGCCCGTTCAGCCAAATAGTCAAAACACAATTGGTCAAGCCAACGCCTGGCCTGCGCGCGTTCTGGCGTGCCGCTGTCCTACACCGCCGAAGTGCTTCGCGCGTCTTGGCGGCTCGCTGCGGCTGGCTGCGCATGGCCTGCCTGCCACACCTCTTGACTGTCCGAGCGGGTTAGATACTTTTTGCTGCGTGCCTTGAGAAAAGCGGTGCCGGGCACCTTGGTCAGCCGCGTGATAACCGACGAATGGGTGAGCCCTCACGTCGAGGAGAAAGAAGAAACAGCACCAGCTCTTGCTGGCCGCGCTGCCTAAAGCGAAACCGAAAATGACCTAGATTGTTGATGCGACGCGGGAAATTGGCCGCTAAGGATGAATTACGGTGACAGTGCACTTTTACCATGTCGCCTCCGCCGCATGGTGCACCTAGCCCGCGTTCCCGGTCTGCCGCATCCCCAGCACCGTACGGGCGAGCCAAAGTGTTTTCACGTCCGAAGACTATATGTTCCTGCTGATCGAGTATTGCCGCGTCGCCGATGTCGCGGTTTTTCAATGCGCCCGTGGGCCGAGAGTATCGGCGAGCAAATCGGCAAAGCCGTGAGAACCCGGAAAACGAGGCAGGCGGCGAAAAGAAAAATGGTGCACTGTCACCGTAATTCCTAAAACCTCTCCGGCAACCCTTCTACTCCCCGACAATGGACGTCGACGGGCGTGCCGAGGTTATCGGATCGGCATGACGAAGGACGATCCTCCACGCGCCTTCCTCGCGCCGGAATATGGTGGTGACTCGAAGCGCAATCGGCACCAGTTTGTTGCCACCACCGACCTTGGACTGGAACCGCTCGACCTCGATGATGTATCCCAAGTCGGCTGTCGCATACTCCGAGATGCGCTCAAAGCCGATGGCCTTGCCGTGCCGGTAATTGGTGGCGGCCCGTTCCATCGTCTCAGCGGCCTTTCTCCATCCCTTCGCCGGCGGGCCAAAGGGATTGGCAATAATGACGTCGTCCTGTCGCGAGTAGAGGTTTTTCAGGGGCTCAGGATCGCCCTTTACGAAGGCATCCAGAGCCAGATGATCCTGCTCGATAAATTTCGTCAGGTCGGAGGCTAACATCTTAACATCGCCCCATGACTAAAAAGAGAACTCTATCAAGCACTTCATCCGCCCTTCACTTCGCCGTAGGCGTTCGGCTCAATCGATCATGACAGAGACCCCCGTCTCCACGCCCGAAAACAAAGCTTACCTTAAATTAGCGACTTCGAATACTCCCAGTAAGTGTGTTCGCGACGCAGACGCGTGGACCAAAATCAGCTAAATCAGCCAGACGTGATCAGCGAAGCAGGACCCCCAAGCATGACGCCATCACTGCCAAAACGAAACGAGCCGTTCCGGGCTGGCGAAACCGCGCTGCTGCTGGTCGACATGCAGCGCGTCTGGCTGGAGCCCGGGGCCGATCCGGCGCATCCGGAGCGCGGTCCCGATCACTATTTCTACCGGCAGACGGCGTCGCAAACGATCCCCAACCAGGAGCGCCTTCTGGCGGCGGCGCGGGCCAACGGCGTCGAGGTGATCCATACCATCATCCAGAGCCTGACCGAAGACGGCCGCGACCGCTCGCTCGACCACAAGCTGACGCCGATCCATATCGCGCCGAGCCAGCCGGAGGGACTGCCGGTGCCGTCGCTGGCGCCGGTCGGCGACGAGATCATGCTGCCGAAGACGTCGTCGGGCGTCTTCAACTCCACCAACATCGATTATGTCCTGAAAAACCTCGGCGTGCGTTACCTGGTCGTCGCCGGCATCATGACCGACCAGTGCGTCGACATGGCGGTACGCGATGCCGCCGATCGCGGCTACCTCGTCACCTGTGTATCCGACGCCTGCGCCGCCGCCTCGCAAGAGCGTCATGACGGCGCGCTAAAAGCCTTCGGTGGCTATTGCTGGGTCGCTGATACCGCCACCGTTACGGGCCGTTTCGAAGCCTTGGGAAAAGCTGCATGACATCGACCGTCGAACCGCTGGTTGCCGTCGTCACCACCGACCTTTCGGCGATCACGCGCGGCCGCTCCGTCGTCGAAAGCAAGCTGCAGAAGATCGCGGCGACCGGGGTCGGCTGGCTGCAGGCCAATCTGTCGCTGACGCCGTTCAACTCGATCGTCGACCCCAATCCGTGGGGCTCGTCGGGCGATGTGCGGCTCATTCCCGATCTCAACGGGCGGTTTCGCACGGCGCTGACCGGATCGGCGACGCCTTTCGACATGGTCGCCGGCAACATCGTCGAACTCGACGGCAGCCCGTGGGTCGGCTGTACGCGGACCATGCTCAAGGATGCGCTGGCGGAGTTGAAGGCAGCGGCCGGGCTTTCCGTCATCGCCGCCTTCGAGCATGAATTCCATATCGAGGGCGACTTTGGGCCGGCTCATTCGATGTCGTTGGCAGCACTGCGCCGCGCCGACCCGTTTGCCGCCAATCTGATGGCGGCGCTGGCGGAAGCCGGCGTCGCGCCGGAAGTGGTGATCGCCGAATTCGGCACCGACCAGTTCGAGGTGACGTGCGAGCCGGCCGATGCGCTTGCCGCGGCCGATCGCGCCGTCGCCATCCGCGAGATCACGCGCGAAGTCGCGCGATGTGCCGGCTGGCGGGCGAGCTTCGCGCCCAAGATCGCGCCGGATGCCGTCGGCAACGGCGTCCACATCCATTTCAGTTTCGTCGACGAGGCCGGCAAGCCGGCGACCTATGACCCGGCCCAGCCTGGCGGCCTTTCCAGCCGTGCCGCTTCGTTCTGCGCCGGCGTGCTGCGCCACCTGCCCGCGATCACCGCCATGACGGCGGCGAGTGTGTCGTCCTACTACCGGCTGAGGCCGCATAGCTGGAGCTCGTCCTACACCTGGCTTGCCGATCGCGACCGCGAGGCGAGCCTGCGCATCTGCCCGACGGTGACCATCGGCGGGCGCGATCCGGCGCGGCAGTACAACATCGAATACCGGGCAGCCGACGCCACCGGCAATCCCTATTTGTCGCTGGCGGCGATCGTGCGCGCCGGGCTGGAGGGGCTGAAGGCCAAGCTGCCGGCGCCGCCGCTTGTCTCGGGCGACCCGACGCTGATGAGCGTTGCCGAGCGCAAGAAGCTTGGCCTCGTGCGGCTGCCGGAAACGCTGCCTGCGGCACTCGACGCACTCGTTGCCGACAAGACCGTCACCGCATGGTTCGCGCCGGTGTTCGTCGAGACCTTTGTCGGCCTCAAGCGGCATGAGACCGAGCGCCTCGCCGGTCTCGACCCAGTGGCTGTCTGCGATCTCTACCGGACGCTGTATTGATGGCTGAGCCGCTTGCCAGCGCCATCCTACCGGAAGGTTGGCTTCCAGCGGTCGACGCAATCAACGAAACGGGGCGTTCCGATATCGTTCTGATATGCGAGCATGCGTCCAATCACATCCCGGCCGAATATGCATGCCTCGGTCTCGGCAGCAGCCATTTGCAGCGCCATATCGCCTGGGATATCGGCGCCGCCGAAGTGACCCGCGCTCTGTCGAAGCTGCTCGATGCTCCGGCTTTCCTCAGCTCCTATTCGCGGCTTTTGATCGATCTCAACCGGCCGCTTGGTTCCGGCGGCAGCATTCCGGTGCAATCGGAGGACACGGACATCCCCGGCAATGTCGGCCTCGATCCGGAGGAACGAAGCCGGCGTGCCGAAGTCATGTTCGCGCCGTTTCATGACCGCGTGGCCGCCCATCTCGACCACCGGGCGAAGCAGAGCAGACCGACGCGGATCGCGACGATCCACTCCTTCACGCCGGTCTTCCTCGGCATTGCGCGGCCCTGGCACGCCGGCGTGCTTTACGATCGGGCAGTCGATTTCGGCCAGGCAGTGCTTGCCGGCCTGCGCGCCGACAGCGGGCTCAACGCCGCGGCAAACGAGCCCTACGTGATCAGCCGCGACGGCGACTATGCCATACCCGTCCACGGCGACGATCGCGGCATTCCCGCGGTCCTCATCGAGATCAGGCAGGACCTGCTCGCGAGCCGCTCCGGCATCGAGGAATGGGCGAAGCGGCTGGCGGCGGCATTGCCGGTGCAGACACAGGCTTTGTGAACAAGCTCGGCTCAGTAGCGCAACGCGAGAGCCGAGCCGTCGGTGAAAAGCCTCCACCCGTCCTCAGGAGAAGATTTCCGCCAAGTCTTCGACGCTGGTGCCTTCCTTGACTTGCCGCAATTCGACATAGCTGACCGCTGCGGCGATCGACAATACGACTTGCTCGGCTGCGCCCCGCAAGGCGTCCAGGAAGAACCCGAGCGTAATGCCTAAGGAAGATAGGACGCGGTCCGACGCAAAATTGATTGCGACCGAAGCCACGAATAGGGGAAACCAGAGACCGAGCAGACGCCAGCGGCTCCCCTTGGAAAGGTCGCGGCTACGGCCCAAACTCGCGAATACTCCCAAACGTTCCTGTATCAGAACCGGTATCGCTACAACCCAGAGAACCAACCACAACAATCCCGGAACGATGAGCAGCACGAGGCCGACTGTGAAGCCGATGTTGACAATCAGCGAAATGCCGATTGCCGGCAGCAGGAGCGCCAAGGCTGTCCCCATACGATCTCGCATCGACGGCCGCTTGCCGCTCAAATCCTCGATTGCAGCGCGCGTCAGCACCGCCTCCAGGAAAGCCATAAGGACCACATAGCCGATCGCGCCAACGACCGTGAGCACGAGCCGTTGAACCGAGAATTCCGCAACGCCATGCTCGATATTCGTAACGGATTTCCAGAACCAGAGCGCAAACACGAATCTGGGCAAGGTGTAGAAAATCAGGGCAAGCCCGAGGCAGAGCGCGAGATTGCGGCCGATGACCGCAAAGCTGGCGCCGAAAACCCTGCCGATACGAAATGTGTTGGGCTGGTCCAGCGTTATTGACGCCACGATATTACCTATCCAGTCCAGACCGATCCTGACGCGATGAAGGCAGCAAATCCCTTGCCGCTACGAGAAGATTTCCGCCAAGTCTTCGACGCTGGTGCCTTCCTTGACTTGCCGCAGCTCGACATAGCTGACTGCCGGGGCGATCGACGTCACAATGGATACGATCGCTGTCACCAGGGCGCCAAGAAATATGCCGGTGGTTAGGCCAAAGACCATGATCGCACGGCTGAGCACGGCCTGGATCAGCACCACAGCTATGAACAGGACAATCCAGAATCCGAACAGAGCCCAGCGGCTTCCTTTGGTAAGTTCCCGGCTGCGCTTCATGCTGCCGAAGACCCCCAGTCTTTCCTGAACCAAAACAGGCACAGCGACAGACCAACGAAGCCACAATATGATGCCGGGAACGAGCAGAAGCATCGCGCCGGCGGCGGCGCCGAGGCTCACCAGCACCGCGATGCCTATCACCGGCAGCAGGAGAGAGATTGCCGTCTTGAGGCAATCGCCAATCAATGGTCGCTTGCCGTTCAGATCCTCGATCGCGGCACGCACCAGCGCCGCCTGCAGGATTGCCGACAGTGTCATGGAAACCAACACGCCAACGATCGTGGCAGTGATTCGTTGGACTGAGAACTCCGGAACGCCAGCCTCGACGTTGGTCGCCCATTTCCAAATCCAAAGCTGGTAAAGAAGCGTAGGCAAGCCTGAGAACAGCATGGCCAATCCGAGGCAAAGCACCGGATTGCGGCTGATGACAGCGAAGCTGTCGTTGAAAACCCTGCCGATGCGAAATTTGTTCGGCCGTTCCAGTGTCACTGATGTCACGATACGTCCCCCTGCCTCGCCGCCGCATGTGGCTGGCGGCCCCGCTGGTAAATCTGCCAAGATTGGCGGTCGCCGTCCAGCCCACTTGCAATTGTTCCGCTGCATTGTCAGTGTCGGCTGGGAACCACAGGTTGCAGGGGAGCGGGTGGCGGTGGCACAGCCAGGCACAGCGGAAGCCGAACGGCTGACCAATCTGCACAAGCAGCTGATCGCCGATGAGTCGATCCAGTTCGACCTGCCGGCCTATGTGTCGCCGAAGCCGCCCGAGTGGCTGAAACCGCTGCAGGATTTTTTGTCGTGGCTCGGTCCCTACATGATCTATCTGTTCTGGGGGGCGGTGATATCGGGCATCGCAATCATCCTGCTTCTGGTCTTCCTTGAGGTGAAAGGCATCGCCTGGCGGCTGCCGTGGCAGCGCGCTCGACCCGAAGTCGAAGACGAAGAAGCCTGGCGCCCCGACGCCGACGCCGCGCAGATCCTGCTGTCGCAAGCGGATGCGCTGGCCGCACGCGGCGACTACGACGAGGCGGTTCACCTTTTGCTTCGGCGCAGCGTCGCCGATATTGCCGGCCGGCTACCGGACTTCCTGCGCCCGTCGCTCACCGCGCGCGACATCGCCAATGCCCCTTCCCTGCCGGGAAGGGCACGCCATGCGTTTACCGAGATCGCCCGCATTGTCGAGGCGGCGCTGTTCGCGCGCCGGCCGGTCGGCGCGGAAGGCTGGCGGCAGGCGCGCGGCGCCTATGAACGTTTCGCCTTCCGGGATGCCTGGACGTGAGTGCACCGGCGGTCGAGGCACAGGAGCCGTTCAATCGAAAGACACTGTTTTGGGGGATTTTCGCCAGCCTCCTTGCGGCAGCCGGTTTCTTCCTGCTGTCCACCTATGCTCCCGATTTCCGGCAACCCGGCAATGGCGGCGCCACGCCGCTGTCGAAAAGCGGCGTCGGCTACGCTGGCCTGGCGGAATGGCTGCGGCTCACCGGCGAAGCGCCCTTGATGGCGCGGACCGAAGACGATCTTGCCAGAGATATACTGCTGATCGTCACCATCTCGCCTGACAGCGATCCGGAGGCGCTCGACCACATCCTCAATCTTCGCCAGGACCAGAACACGCTCTTCGTGCTGCCCAAATGGCAGATCCTGCCGCTGCAGGGGCATGAAGGCTGGAACATGAAATTCGGGCGATTGCCCGGTTCGGTGGTGAACGAATGGCTTGGCCGCATCGCCGATGCGAAGATCGGTGCCGGCCAGAGCACGGCAAAGCAACTCGACATCGAAGGCAACATGGTTGCCGCACCCGAAGAATTGCAGTGGGTGGCCGACAAGTACCCTCTCATCGCAGCCGGCAATGACAAGGCTGTGCTTACCGAACTAGACGACAAGCCGTTCTATATCCTGACTGACCCCGACCTGATCAACAACGCCGCCCTCAAGGATCCCGCAAAGGCAGCAGCCGCGCTCGGGCTGATTGCCTTGCTCCAGCCCGACGACGGACCGGTGATGTTCGATCTGACGCTGCACGGCGCGGGGCGGAAGTATGATCTGGCCAAGCTTCTGGTCGAGCCGCCATTCCTGGCGCTGACACTGACGATCCTGATCGCTGCGGCGCTGGCGTTCCTGCATGGCCTTGGCCGGTTCGGCCCGCCGCGTATCGACCAGCGCGCGATTGCCTTCGGCAAGCGTGCGCTGGTCGATACGACGGCGATGCTCATGCGGCGTGCCGGTCGGCTGGACGAACTGGGAGGCCGCTATGCGGCCTTGATGCGGGTACGCGCCGGCGCGCTGCTCGGCGCACCGCAAGGGTTGCAAGGCAAACCGCTCGACCACTGGCTCGACTCTCGCGATAAGGAGCAAGCCGGCGGTTTCACGACGCGCTCGCAAGCGGCCGGCGAGGCGAAGAACCTGACGCAGATGCAACAGGCAGCAGAACGGCTGCATGACTGGACGGCAAGGAGGCTCGGTGAACGTCGATGATGTGAAGGCCCTGGCGACACGGATCAGGGAAGAAGTGGCCAAGGCGATCACCGGGCAGCACGATACGGTCGACCTGATGCTGACCGCCTTGTTTGCGGGCGGGCATATCCTGCTGGAAGGTCCCCCGGGCACGGCCAAGACAATGACGGCGCGCTGCTTCGCCCAGGCGCTGGGGATCGCCTACGGGCGCATCCAGTTCACGCCGGACCTGATGCCGGGCGATATCGTCGGGTCGAACATCTACAACTTCCAGACCGGGCAGTTCACGCTGACGCGCGGCCCGATCTTCTGCGATCTCCTGCTTGCCGACGAAATCAACCGCACGCCGCCCAAGACGCAGGCCGCACTGCTCGAGGCGATGCAGGAACATGCGGTCACCTTCGACGGCACCACGCATTCGCTCGGCCGCAATTTCATGGTCGTCGCGACCCAGAATCCGATCGAGCACCAGGGCGTCTATCCGCTGCCGGAGGCGCAGCTCGACCGCTTCCTGTTCAAGCACCGCGTCAGCTATCCCGGCCCCGAGGAAGAACGAGCCATCATCGTCCATCACGGCGGCGGCTCCGCCTCGCACGACATCGCGCAATATGGCATCGAGGCGCAGACGGATCGCGAAACGCTGCAGGAGGCCCTTGAAGTCGTCGGCTCCGTCACCCTTGTCGACGATGTCGTCGGCTACATAGCGGCGCTGGTTCGGGCTACGCGCGAAAATGCCGATCTGGAGGTCGGGGCCAGTCCGCGCGCCGGCGCCATGCTGGCGCGCGCGGCGCGTGCCCGGGCGGCGCTGGACGGACGCGCCTACGTGATCCCCGACGACGTCAAGGCGCTGGCGGTGCCGGCGCTGCGTCATCGCGTCATCCTTTCGCCTGCCGCCCAGATCGATGGCCGGCTGGTCGAGCAGATCGTCTCCGACCTGGTCGACCAGACGGAAGCACCACGTTGATCTATCCCAGCGGCCGAGCGGTATGGGCAGCTGCGGCCGGCGCGGTGCCGGCCTTCCTGGTCGCGCTGGCACTGCCGTCGTTCTGGTATCTGGGGTTGCTGTGGAGTTGCCTGCTGCTTGCCTTCCTGGCGGTGGATGCCGCGGCCGGACGCGGACGGGCATCGCTGAATGCCAGCATCGATGCGCCGCAGCAGGTCGGTGTCGGCGGCGAGTTCAGCGTGCACGTCGCCGCCCGTCACTCGGGGCCGCGCGCCGCGGAGGCTCGGGTCGGCCATGATGCGCGTCTGGCGCCGGTGAGCGGCAGCGGCGGCGCGTTGCAGCCGACCGCCGGAGGCGGGTCGCTCAATCTCCGCTTCCAGGCGCTGCGGCGCGGCGTCGCCAGCTTCGACCGTCTCTGGGTGCGCTGGCGCGGGCCATTTGGGCTGGTCTGGAACCAGGTCGTACTGCCGGTGGAAAGCAAGGTTGCGGTGCTGCCCGACGTCAGCAGCGCTCGCGGCGAGGCGATCGCGCTGCTGCAACATGCGGCGCTTGCCGAAGGCCATGCGCAGCGCCGCGCCGGCCAAGGCCGCGAGTTCGACGCGCTCAAGGATTACCAGCCGGGCATGGGCCGGCGCATGATCGACTGGAAGCGCAGCGCCCGCCACGGCAAGCTTTTGGCGCGCGAGTTCCGCATCGAGGAGAACAACAATATCGTGCTGGCCATCGATAGCGGACGCCTGATGTGCGAACCGGTCGACGGTGTGCCGAAGGTGGACCGGGCCGTGACGGCCGCCTTGCTGTCGGCATTCATCGCGCTGAAGGGCGGTGACATGGTCAGCTTGTTCGGCTTCGATGCAAGGCCGCGCGTTTCGAGCGGCGCGGTGCGCGGCCCCGCCAGCTTTGCGATGATCCAGAAACGGGCCGCCGAGATCGACTACTCCAGCGAGGAGACCAATTTCACGCTGGCATTGACGACGCTGGCGGCGCGGCTCGACCGCCGCTCGCTGGTCATCATCTTCACCGATTTCGTCGATCCGATCAGCGCGGAATTGATGCTGCGCACCGTGGGCCGGCTCACCGAACGGCATCTCGTGCTGTTCATGATGATGAAGGACACCGAACTGGAGGGCCTGGCCGACCTGCCGCCACGCTCCGGCGAGGATGTTGCCCGCGCGGTCGTCGCCGGAGGGCTTTTGCGCGAAAGGCAGGTCGTCATCGGCCGGCTGCGCCTGCTTGGGGCGCATGTGATCGAAGCCGACCACAGCCGGCTCGGTCCGGCGCTGGTCGAGCGCTATCTGCAGTTCAAGCAGGAGGATTTGCTGTGACGGCGCCGGTACGCAGCAATGCGGTGCGCGGCGACGCGGTACGCCAGTCGCTGGCCAGCTTCCGCCGCGAGCGCGAGGCCGACTGGAAGGCATTCGAGGCGTTGCTGGCGCGTGTCGAGAAGCGTGCGCCGCGGACGCTTTCCGAAGAGGAGCTGCTGTCGCTGCCGCTGCTCTATCGATCGGCGCTGTCTTCCCTGTCGGTGGCGCGCGCGACATCGCTCGATAATGCGCTGGTCGGCTATCTCGAAGCGCTGTCGCTGCGCGGTTATTTCTATCTCTACGGCGCGCGCCGCGGGCTGCGGCAGCGCCTCGCCGATTTCTTCCTGCATGACTGGCCCGAAGCCATTCGCGACCTGTGGCGCGAGACATTGGCGTCGGTCGCGCTGATGGTGATCGGCATTGGTGCAGGCGCCTGGCTGGTGGCATCCGACAAGAGCTGGTTCGACGCGATCATCCCGCCCGGCCTGGCAGGAGGCCGCGGCCCCGACACCTCGGCCGAACTGCTGCGAGGCATGCTTTATGATGGCGACAATGGCTTTCTCTCAGGCTTTGCCGCCTATCTGTTCACGCACAACGTCCAGGTCGCAATCCTGGCCTTCGCCCTTGGCTTCGCCTTCGCAGTGCCGACGGTGCTGCTGATGCTGTTCAACGGCTGCATGATCGGGGCGTTGTTCCAAGTCTACTGGTCCAAGGGGCTTGGCATGGAGCTCGGCGGCTGGCTGGCCATCCACGGCACCACCGAATTGTTCGCAATCTCTTTGGCCGGCGCGGCGGGCATGCGCATCGGCACCAGCATCGCCTTTCCCGGCGAATTGACACGCATGGCGGCAGCGGCTCGCGCCGGACGCATCGCCGCGAACGCCATGGTCGGGGTCTCAGTCATGCTGCTGTTTGCCGGGCTGCTCGAGGGCATTGGCAGGCAGACCATCACCAGCGACATCACGCGCTACGGCATTGGCGGTGGCATGCTGGTGCTGTGGATCGGTTATTTCTACCTGTTCCGGGCGGTGCGGCATGGCGATCGTTAAACGCGCCGCCTTCGCGGCTATACGGCCGCTGATCACGCCCGAAGGCGTCGATCTCCGGATAAAGTTGGCCGACGCCGGCACGCGGGCCTCCGCCTTCCTGCTCGACATCGTGTTCATCGCCGTGGCTGCAATCGTGATCACGATCGTCGCGCTGTTCGGGGTGGGAGGCCTTGGCAGCGAGGGATTTCAGCCGCTCTTCGTCGTCTGGATCATCCTGATCTTCTTTCTGCGCAACGCCTACTTCATCGTTTTCGAAGCGGGCCGGCGCGCGGCTACGCCCGGCAAGCGGATCGTCGGCATCCGGGTCGCGTCGCGCAGCGGAGACGGCCTGTCGATCGACCAGGTCATCGCCCGCAACCTGATGCGCGAGATCGAGGTGTTCCTGCCGCTGTCGATCATCGTTGGACGCAGCGGGACCGACCTCGCCGACACGCTGACGACGGTGTTCGGACTGGTGTGGACGCTGCTGTTTGCCTTGTTCCCGCTGTTCAATCGAGACCGCATGCGGATCGGCGACCTGTTGGCGGGGACCTGGGTGGTCGAGGCGCCGAAGCGCGCCTTGCTTGAAGACCTGTCGGCACGGCAGGATCCGGCGGCCGGCGCCTTCCGGTTCAGCCACGCCCAACTCGATGCCTACGGGATTGCCGAACTCCACAAGCTGGAGGAGGTGCTGCGCCGCGACGACTATTTCGCCCTGCGGACGGTGGCCGAAACGATCGGACGCAAGATCGGCGCGGCACCCCAAGCCCATGACGCACGCGCGTTCCTGACGGCGTATTACGGGGAATTGCGGGCGCATCTCGAGCGCAAGCTGCTGCTGGGCAACCGCAGGGCCGACAAGCACGCACGGTAACAACGCTCCGCGAGGCTGTCATGAACACATCTCTATCCGAGCTTGAACTTCAAGAGATGGAAGCCCGAGTTGCCGCGGCCCAGACCGGCCCGTGGAAATCGTGGGTCGAGGGCCGGGATTTTTCTGGAGGATCGAATTTCATCCAAACCGGCCAAGGACCGGATAGAGGTGAAGACATCGAAATGACTGGCGCGACGATTGCCGACCAGGATTTCATTGCCGCCGCTCGCCAGGACATCCCTCGCCTGATCGCCGAAGTCCGCAGGCTACGTGGAATTGCTAATCGCACGAATTGAATTCGTGGTCGTTTTTCGACAATCCTGCCGACTCTTCTGCCCTACCCCACCCACTTCTCATAATCGGACACCAGCAGGTGCAGCGGTGCTGTGTCCTCGTCGATGTCCGCGAAGCGGCCGATTGGCTCGCGGAAGACGTTGTCGGTGAGATCGTCGTTGACGGTCGAAACCTCGCCGATCAGCACGTCCTTGCCCTCGGCCCAGAAGGCGTGCCAGACGCCCGGCAGCAAAGTGACGCTCTGGCCTGGGTCGAGCTTCAGCAGCCCGCCCGCGGGCAGCCTGTGGATGGTTCCGTCGACAGGCACCGATACTTCGGCCTTCGGATCGATGCCGCCATCGCGATCATGCATGAACAGCTCCAGCACCAGCTTGCCGCCGCCACGGTTGATGATGTCCTCGGCCTTGATGTTGTGGCGGTGCATCGGCGACAGCTGATCCTTGCGCGAGATCATGATCTTTTCGGCATAGAGCATGCCCATGCCCTTCTTCATGTCCTCGTAGCGGCCGTTGCGAACGGTGAACAGGAACAGGCCGAGCTCGTCGAATTTCTCCTGGCCGTAGTCGGTGATGTCCCAGCCAAGCCGCGACGAGAAGATTGCCGACGAATCCTGCCGGCGCGCCTTCATCTCTTCCGGCGACCAGTAGGCGAAGGGCGGCATGATGTAGCCGAACGAGCGGATGAAGGCGTCGGCGTCGCGGATGATGTCGTTGATGGCGGAGCGTTTCATGATCGTGGTTCCTTCCCGTCGCTTTGCGAGCGCTAGAACGGTTCATCGTTTCACGGAAACGCCGAACCGCTCTATCTTTTTTTTGGACGCAATTCCGGACGGAAAACCGTTTCACACTTTTCCTGGGAATTGCTCAAACTGCAATAGCCGAACGTCCATCCGGTGTCGATGCAAACTGCTGTCGCTGGCCCCATGACATGGGGTCCGATCAGGGCCATAAGGTCAACCAATTTCCGATGGTGAGACCATGCGCAGCATAGACGACCTCGATACGCCGGCGATCCTGATCGATGCCGGCCGCGCCGAAGCCAATATCGCGCGGGCGCAGGCCCATGCCGACCGGCACGGGCTGAAGCTCAGGCCGCACATCAAGACCCACAAACTGCCCTACTGGGCAAAGAAGCAGATCGCGGCCGGCGCCGTCGGCATCACCTGCCAGAAGATCGGCGAGGCCGAGGTCATGGCCGACGCCGGACTGACCGACATCTTTCTGCCCTACAATATCCTCGGGCGGGCCAAGCTGGAGCGCCTCAAGGCGCTGCACGGCCGCGTAACCCTGTCGGTGACAACGGACAGCATGGACACGCTGATGGGACTTGCCGCCACCTTTACCGATCCCGGCCACCGCCTGCCGGTGCTGGTCGAATGCGACACCGGCATGGGCCGCTGCGGTGTGCAGTCGGCCGGCGAGGCAGCCGCGCTGGCGAGCGAGATCGACAAGTTCCGGGGGCTCGTCTTCGGCGGCTTGATGACCTACCCGGGGGCTGGCCGCGCCGCCGAGACCGAGGCGTGGCTCGCCGATGCGCAGCAAGCACTTGCCGCAGCCGGCCTTGCTTGCGAGCGCATTTCCAGCGGCGGCACACCCGATATGTGGCGTTCCGGCGAGCATAGCGTCGTTACCGAATACCGGCCCGGCACCTACATCTATCTCGACCGCTATCAGGTCGCCAAAGGCGTCGGCAGCCTCGACGATTGCGCACTGACGGTGCTGTCGACGGTGGTCAGCCACCCAACGCCGACACGCGCCATCCTCGACGCCGGCAGCAAGGCCCTGTCCAGCGACACGCTGGGGCTCGCCGATTTCGGCGAGCTGCTGGGCATTTCAGGCGCAAGGGTGACCAGCCTCAGCGAAGAGCACGGCAATGTCACTCTGTCAGGCGGCGCCGAGCTTCGCATCGGCGAGCGCGTACGCGTCGTGCCCGACCATTGCTGCGTCGTCACCAACCTGTTCGACGAGGTGCATCTGATCGAAGGCGAGACGGTGATCGAGACGCTCCCGGTCAAGGCGCGCGGGCGGATGGGATGAGTCCAGCTGGAGCGCGTGCGCTTCAGGTACAAAATCCTTCAAACGCTGGAGGGACAGCGCCCCCCTCTGGCCTGCCGGCCATCTCCCCCTCAAGGGGGGAGATCGGTAGCTTCGCCGGTAGCGCCTCTCTTTCAACTTTCGCGATTGGCGAAACGATACGTGACATTCAATCTCCCCCCTTGAGGCACTAGGGCGTATACACATCTTGCTGCGACGGATTGACTCGGTTGTGACGTGTCGGATTCCGCCGGCGTGTGCTGTATGATTCTTCT